>NZ_JSZE01000011.1 GCF_000802365.1 Xanthomonas cannabis pv. cannabis | reverse complement strand
GTGTTGATCTCCGCTGAGACATCCATCCCCAGCGCCTGACGTGTGGCGGCGAGCTCCTGGGCCTCCTGCTGGGCTTGCGCCTCCAGGAACTCGTTGCCTCTTTTGATGAGCGCCTGCGTCGCTGCGCTGTTGGCGACTCGGTTCAGCGCTTGCTCGATCGCCAACTCGTTCTTGCTGTCGAGCGCGTAGAGCACTTCGTCCACATCCGGGTCGCCCGTGATCGATTTGCGCTCAGCTTTCGACGAGTCATTTGGCGCATTCCCTTCCCCTGGACCGGCAAAGCGCTGAACTGGAGATTGGAAGGCATCGGCTTGCTCAGCCGCTTCACTGGGCGAGCCGCGACTTGGTTGGTGCGCGCTGAATGCATCCATGCTGCCACCCTCTTGGTCTAGCGCCCTCTTTTGAGCGAAGGGATAAGGTTCTCCGCGCTCGCGATACTCCTTCCATTCCTGGTGGAAGCGTTCGTCTTCCCGATCCGCCGCCTCAATTTCCTGTTGCAGCTGGCGCAGCGAGCGCATGGTCTCTTCCAGGAACAGGGCGCCACCCGGGTCTGCGGCGCTGTGATCCTGCGCTGGGGTTGATTGCGTTTGTTGGTTTTCTGCGTCAGCAGACCCGACGGACACGCGAGTGGCTGCACTGCTTGCCAATGACTCCTCACGCGCTTGCGCGAAGTGTTCTGCGGGCAACACCGGTGCACCATGATCAGCGAGCAAAGCCTTTGAAGGACGGGGCTGTTCAGCCTCGGCTTCTCGCTCAGGCGTAGTAGACGCTCTGGAAAGTGATGCCGTCAACGGCTCTGCTGTTGGGGCCATGGCCCGAACCGGTGTTGCCTCCTGCTCACGCGCCACGTCTTGCTGACGGGCCGACGCTTGCTCCATCTCGGCCTGCTGCGGTTGCACCTGGCGATACAGCGCCAGGGACACCGCATCGGCCTCCGCGCTTTGCAAAGGTTGGTTGCCGGATTTCTGGCCCTCGGGTGCAGGAATCGGCAGGCGCGAGGCATCGCGGCTTTCCACTGCCTGCATTTCCAGCGCGCGTCCCGCTTCTCTTGCTTGATGCGGCTGCGTCCGTGGGTCGGGCGTAGTGTCAGCCGCGCGTTCGCCTGCCTGTTGGTTATGCGCATCTAGCTGCTGGTGGGCATATGCCTGCTGCAACTCGGGCTGCGGCATTTGTTGATCCAGCGCCGCATCTGGAGCGTGCAGCTGAGCGTCCGGTTGCTGCGAGGCTTCTTGTCGTTGCTCTTGTTGCTGCGCTTGCTGAACCTGATGTTCCTGGACCTCAACCCGCGTGGCTTCTTGAGCCTGGCGCTCTTGCTGCTGCTCCCGCTGCTGGTTGTCCTGGGCTTGGCGCTCCTGCGCCTGACGTTCCTGGACATCCCTTTCCTCACGCTCCTGCAGCTCGCGTTGCTGGCTGGTCTGTGCTTGCCGCTCCTGCACTTGCCGCTCTTCTGACTCCCGATGCTGCTCGGCTTGGCGCTGACCTTCCAGCACCGCATGCGCCTGGACCGCCTGTTCGCTCTGCGCCCGATCCTCGTGATCCGGATGTGCCTGCTGGAGGTGTTCGCGCACCTGCGCGGCGTGTTGCTCTTGCGCAAGACGATCTTGCTGTTCGCGTTCTTGCCGCGCCTGCGCCGCGACAGAAGCTTGCATGCGCGCCTGGATATCCAGCACCTGCTGCGAATTGGAAGAGTCAGACGTAGAGCTGTCTGTTTCCCCTTTCGCTTCGGGCGCCCGCGCAAGGGTTGGCGGCTCTCGCCGGCTGCCTTGCGCCTCACTCAACGCCTGCCGGATGTCTTCGCTGCTGGTCACGGCCACCACGCGGATCACCCCATCGCTACCGCGCTGAAGGTGCGCGATGGGGCTGTCATAGCCGTATTGACCGGACTCGTTGCGTTGTAGCTGCTGCATGGTCGGCCCGGTGATGCCGTTGGCTTCCATGGTCCGTTGCGCGGCCAGCGCCACTGCCTGCTGGGTCTGCGGGTTGACGTTCAAATCGACACCTGCGGCCCGGTAACGGTGCAGCAGCTCGTTGTGCTCCATCTGCGCCGCCGTGGGAGCCGGAAGCGCCTGAATCGCTGCCAGGGTCTCCTGGGCGCGCTCCAGCGAGGCCTGGCGCATCTGGTTGGTAAGCTCCAGCTCCGCCGCCAGGTTGCCAGTAGCAACCCCGTCCCTGCCGGCCCACTGCCCAGCCTCGCTCCGCTGGTAGACCTGCCCGTCGTGTCCCAGCACGAGACCTTGCTTGGCGAGGGCGCGTTCCACGGCTGCCGGCACTTCCACTCCATAGGCCTGGGCCCGTTGCGCGGCATGGTTTTCCAAGTAGGCGGCCGCGATGGCTTCGCGCCCGGTGGCAATGCTGCTTTCGATGCGCGCCAAAGCTTCCTGGTTGAGCTGCTGCGCGCGCTCCGGGGAGGCGGTCTGGTGCTCGTAGCTGCCCCGATCGTTGGCACCGGACACAGCGGTTTTGACTTGGCGCTCCCATGCCTGGCTCTCGGGATTGCGGTGCCAGTTCTGGTTGTCCAACCCGACTTGGTCGCTGGCCCGTGCAGGGAGGTTAAACGGGTCCTGGGGCGGCGGGGCTTTGCCCAGCGCCAACTCCACTGCCTTGGCGTTGGCAAGCGCGCCCAGTTCCTGCGATTTCTCGTAGCTGGCCACCACGGGCTGCTCGCCGCTCGTGCGCCGGCCATCCGGAGCGAGGTCGATGGCAGCTTCGCGCTGCCAATTGCGACCGTTGAACTGCCACTCCACGCCCGCTTTGTCGGTCTGGTGGTAGATGGCGCGGTTGTCCAGCAAATCGGCGCCTTTGTCGAACGCTTTGCTCATCAGCAGCGCGTCACCGACTACCAACGCCGCGGGCACGAAGCCGCTTCCGCCCAGCGCTGCTGCCGTGGATGCACCTCCAGCCCAGCCGCCGACGTTACGGGCCAATGCATGGGTGACCTCGGACTGCGCGGCCGTGGCATTGCCCTGTTCCAGCAACTCGGCGGAACGGCGGGAGGTCAACACTGCGTCTGCCCCCGTCGCCAACAAACCGCCCGAACGCGCCAGGCTCCTGGCCGATGCCTCGCCCAGCAGCACTTCCAGGGACGCCGAACCGCGCTGGCCTCGTGGGACGCGCAGATTGTCTGCGGCCTCCTCACCCAGGGTCTGCTCAACCTTAAGGATGCCCTGCTCGGACAAGACCACGCGCCCATCGTGATGGGCATTGGCGATGGCGAGCGACAAGCCGCTGCGCTGGAGCTGGATGTCCCCGCCTCGCACGATGGCGGTTTTGCTGACATGGATCTGGTTTAGCGCGGTGACGATGCGCGACTCGGAATGCGCAACAGCTCCCCAGCCGTGGTCCACCCCCGTGAAGCCCTTCAGGGCCTCGATTTGCTGGGCATGGGTTTTCTGGTAGGTCGGGATATCGCGGAAAAAGTCTTGAACCTTTTGATTGGTCTGTGCAGGGGTTAAACCAACGGGCGTATTGGTGTTCAGATCACCATTGATTAGTCCTACTTTGACGGTATCGCGTAAGCGCTCGACACGCTGGACAACACGATCCATCGCGGCTGGGTCACCCTCCAACATGGCTTGCCCATCTCGGGACGCGTAAATATCTTCAAGGTGATCAAGTAGCCCATACTGGTAAGCGCCAAGAGGGCCGCCGCTATGTGGCGTGATTCCCATCGTTTGAGCGAACGTGGGGTTGGCCGGCAGAAACAGTCGGTTTTCCTGTGCGTGGATGTCAAACTTCCCTGCCCGTTGCAACTCATCAAGCAACTCGCTGTTCTTCAGCGTTTGCTGTTCGATGTTGTGGTGATCCTGGAAAAGTGTTCGGTAATTCGGCACGGATCAGGCTCCTTGTCGCCTTGCGGCTCGGCCTAGCGGTTCACCACGTCGTAGAACCAGAGGCCGTCCGACTGTCCATCGGTGCCGATACCGGCTGCAGTCACAGCATCCTTGAACACTCGATCACAAAAGACGCCACCGTGAAATGGCAGTCTGAAGACGTGTGCTGCCCCGAGCACATCGCTTTTGAAGGCCAGCCGCGAGCCCCCCGCCAGGCTGTAATGTTTACCAGCTTCGTATTCGTCACTGACTTTGATGTCGAGGTAAGAAGCATCTTCATCGAGTGCGTCTACCGTGCGGACCACATCGCACAGGTAGACGTTTGGCCCCTTCGAGCCATCGGCCAAGCGATAGTCGGTCTCGGCAAACTCGAACGCCGCAGGATCTACCATCTCCATCACTCGACGTAGGCGCTCTGACACCAGCCAGTAGCCACTGAATCCCCCTTCCAGGTCTTGGGGAGGCACGCCTTCACTGGGGTGGTAGACCAAGCGTGGAACCTCGCGCAAAGCAGGAAACCCGCCATCCTTTGGCCTCAGAATCAGCCTAGGCGGAGTGAGGAGCGCCTTTCGGTTCTCAAAGACAACCCCATGACCTTTCCCCCCGCGTCGAACGTCTGGCTGCAGGTGGAAGAACTCCCCTTTCTTGGGCTCATTGATCATTGCGGTATTCATGCGTTGCGTCCAGTCCATAGGCTCTAATTCTTCAAGTTCTTCTACAACAGCAAAGTCGCCCACAAGCCAGCCAAAGGCGTCACTAAGGGCGTCGGCGATACCGTCTTCGCTCTCGCACTCGACCGTGGCTTCCATCGGCAACGCGGGACGCTTGCCATCGGTCTTCCAGACAATCCCTCGCACGTGAAACGTTTTCATTCCGCTCCTTGGGGACATCTGCCTTGGCAGTCTAGCTTCGGCAGACCGCACAGGTGAAGGGGGGCTATGCCCACCCCCTTGCCGCCAGGCTGACGCTCTTCTGGCCGCCGATAACCAAGTGGTCCAGCACTCGGATGTCCAGAAGGTTCAGCGCCTGCTTCAGGCGTTCGGTGACCTTGCGGTCTGCTTCGCTGGGCTCCGGATTGCCCGAAGGGTGGTTGTGGAAGAGGATGACGGCGACGGCGTTGAGCTCCAGGGCACGCTTGACGACGACTCGGTTGTGGACCTCGCAGGCATCGGTCGTGCCGGTGAAGAGGTGCTCGGTGGCCAGGATGTGGTGCTTGGTGTCGAGGAAAACGACGCCGAAGACTTCGTGCGGCAGGTGGGCGCAGCGGGCGACCAGGTAGCTGCCGGCCTGCTCGGGGCTGTGGATGCGGCCTTGGCGTTGAAGGCGTTGCTCCAGGATGGTCGCGGCAGCGAGCAAGATGCCTTCCTCGTCCATCTGGAGTTGGTATTGGGCCTTCAGGTCTTGGGTGCGCTTCATCGGTTCTTCTCCACCAGCGCGTTATGCGCCTCGTGGGAACCGACAGGCGAAGCGTCCGGCCCGACCGCACCCGGGAGTGAGCACCGCGCAAGCGGCGCGCAGCGAAGGGCCGCAACAGAGCGTCAGCGTCGAGAAGGAGGCTCGCCCTTGCGGTCGGGACAGCTGAGCCAGGATTCCCGTTAAGAGGCCCAGCGTTGGTGGAGACAGCATCATGCATGCATCCCAAGCTTGCGGGCCAAGCGGCGTTCGGATGGACGGGGTGACCGATGTCAGCAAGCGATGACTGGGCTGTGCAGCCAGTCATGGGCTACTGCGGACCTATGCGTGCTTGCCCTGCGCTACATCGCTGCGCATGAAGAAGCACGCAGGCATGGGGATGGGTCGGTCCGAACCGAACCGAGGACTCAGACGTGATCGCCCAAATTTTCAAGCCCATGCCAAGACAAGATTTCCTCGGCCCGACGGCCGACGAACTGCGCGTCCTCGCTCGTCCTCGCCTTGCTCTCGATGGCAGCAGCCATGTTGGCAAAGGCTTGCCAAAAATGACGGCGGTCAGGACTTGAGGCCCGCAGGGCGGGCACCGCAGCATCCAGGCGTTCGAGGTGACGGCGAAGCTCGGCTCTGTCCATGGGCCTGAGTATCGGCAGTGCGGTCTCACCGCTTGAGACGCACCGCAGCCAGCACCGATCAGCATCCCGCCGCCGCTCGAAGGCTGCTGTGAATCTTCTCGGCCATTTCCTTTGCCTTCTTTCCGCAAGACTTCTCATTATAGGCCATGCATAACTGCTTCTACTGCCAGAAAGGCTCTAACATCCACTCATCGTGACAACCCAAAGACTTGATGTCGCAACCAGGCACCGCAATTTTCGGAAAGCTAGCTAAATGATCTCGGAACCGGCGGGACCAAGAGGTAGATGGACATATGGCTTGCATCAGATAGGATATGACGCAAAAAGTTGCATATGGCCGATACTTATTTATATTATGAAGAACTGAATCAAAAATCTGGATTTCCCCTTTTAATGGAAACTCCGGATAATCAATCATATTCCTGTTGAAGAGCCTGCCATGGTGTGCGGCAATATTCCTAATGTAGTTCACGGCGCGCAACCATGTCTCCATAATCGATGAATCCTTTACGCCAAATCTCTCAGAAAGATCCGATCTATCCTGAGGCCTCATCCCACCATAGAATCGGGAGAGCAGGCCAAAATCCCATATTTCTATAGCCACCCATATCGGCAACGGAAGCCCGTATGTATCTTTATAATGCTTTACAAAGTCTTCTTTGGATCGCGCCGTCGTTTCACCCAATTTCTCCAGCCAGACCTCATGATCAGTTCTACCTTGAGGCCCCCTTCTTTTCTTGGAAAAGTGACCATGGAGTTCGTTCGGATCACAGTGAGCAAATGTGTTTCGCTTCCCTAATCCATAGGCGATATCGACTCTTAGCGCGACCTCAATCCTCTCAATGGCATCGAGAGCGAGCATTCTTAATCGCTTATCGAATACGTAGAGTTCTACAGCGCTCTGAAAGGAGGCCCCTTCATGGAAATCGTCTTCAACCTTCCTCGAAAATTTTCCATCCACCGTCACGATTGTGGACTTTCGGAACGGATACCAGTAGGCACTTAGCCGGTAGTATCCGAGTCTGCGCAAATAGGATAGGGCGGCATCATCATCCGTGACTTCCAGGCCGCGAGCTTTGAGGCTCTCCAACTGCCTCTCGTAGGTCAGATGTGGACGCGTATAAGTAGACACTTCCGAGCCCTCCTTCGCCCAACAGAAAACCCACCCGTAGGCGGTGGTCTGCCAAGAGGGGTGGGTCGTGTTGGGCACAGTTTTACTCAGCGCTAAGCGCTTGTCAAGCAACTGGATCTCTAGGGGTAAGGAGACTGGCAAAGGCTTGCTAGAAATGCTGGCGATCATGCTAGAGGCCCCCAGAGCGGGCACAGCAGCATCCAGGCGTTCGAGGTGACGGCGAAGCTCGGCTCTGTCCATGGGCCTGGGTATCGGCAGTGCGGTCGCACCGCTTGAGACGCCGCCAACGCCACACAGCTAGCCATCTTCAGGTGCCGAGATGGCGCTGCTCAAGCGCCCCGCGGGGTGAGCGACCATTGGGTCCCACGTCCGGCAAGCTCAGACTGCACTCCTGGCATTCGTCGCACCATCGGTGTCGCGCCCTATCGGATCAGAAAGTTCCGATCCAGGCATATCGCTGCTTTGAATATAAATTCAGACTAACAATAATAATCTAACATTTAACTTAAATTCATTCTAAAAATCGAGCGACGAGCTCATTTAGTTAGCTTATTTACTGCAAACAGTACAATAATGCCAGGTCAAATCACTCAAAAATATTTCGCCAACCAGATCTAAATCATTGAATTACATGGATCTGCCGGGTTGGAACCGGACATAATAATTTTGGCGCAAGTCCATGTGGCACCGTTGCGGTAGAGTTTGCTTCAGGAAAAGAAAAAAATTGCCCGTTTTGATTGACGAATCTCCGGGCTGTTTTATCACTACTTCCATTGAAACAATGGAAGCAAGCAATGTCCTCTATCGTCCAGCAACAGCTCCGCGATTACATCACCTCCCCGTTTGGGCTCCTACAAATCAAGGATGTCCATGTCGGCAACGTCCGGGCCTCCGAAATCAACATTACGGGTCGCGAAGCCGCCATCCACGCCCTGGAGCTCTTTGACCGCGCGGATGAGCGCTCCCGTAGAGTGCGCCTCAGTAAGAATCGGACGCTCTACCCCGAGCCCCTACCCCTCTGCTCTCCTGCTCGACTGCTGTCGGTCGAGATCTCGGACTACCTCGGCCATCGCGAGCGGTGCTGCCTGGCAAAGGAAACCGTCGACGACACGGCTCGCACGCTGAAGCTCCTACGGATTGCCTGTGGTGACGTTCCTGTCTCGCGCATCGACCACGCTCACATCTACAAGCTTTGGGACCTGATGCGTTGGGCACCACCGCTTCTGCTGTCCGACTTCAAGTATCGGGACTACACGTTCGAGCAGGCGGTTGCCCTTGGCAAAGAACTTGGCGTGACGCCGCCCGCTCCCGCCACGCTGGAGAAGCACCGGCGGTTCCTGGTGACCTTCTTCAGCAAGCTGGTAAAAGCCAAGGCGATTCCCATATCGCCGATGGATGCGTTCCCGAAAATCAAGAAAGACCTGGTCGTGGACACGAACAAGCCCGAGCGCTTGTTCGACGAGGAAGAGCTTCAGCGCATCTTTTCACCCAAGACGTTCCCGGCCTGGGCCAAGAAGTATCCGCATCGGTGGTGGCTGCCCATGATCTCGCTCTACACGGGCGCACGCATCAACGAGCTCGCTCAATTGAAGGTCGCGGACATCGTTGAGGAGGCCAAGGTCTGGTGTATCCGCATCCAAAAAACGGTCGACGCCGATCTCAGGCATAAGGATCGAGACAGGAGCCGTCAAAGCCTAAAAGGCAAAGCAGCAGTTCGCACCCTGCCCATCCCGAAACCATTGCTGGATGCTGGTTTCCTGGATTTCATTGAGGACATCAAGGCTACTGGCCATCCCAGACTCTTTCCGCATCTGTCTGCGGGCGTGAACCGGGAAACGGGTGAGACCAATGCGCGCTACAGCCAAGGCGCGGTGAACCAGTTCAGCAGCTACATGAAGACCTTGGGCTTCGGAAAGGGGATCGGCGCTCACACCTTCCGCCACACGCTTGCCACCGAGCTTCACCACAAGAACGTGTCCGACCAAGACATCGCCCTCATTACCGGCCATTCGCTGCGGAAGAACGTGCCCGTCTTGCATGACGCGTATTTCCACAAGAAGCCCAAGCTTGCTCGGGCCACGCAGATCAGAATTCTGGGGAAATACAAGCCGCCGGTTGAGCTGCCCAAGTATCGCCGAGGACAGTTCGCCGAACAGTTGTCGGATCCCCGCAAGTTCTACCCCTGACCGCACCTTGCTTTGATATCGCGACTTGCGATCTTGCTGCCGCGTCATCGCCGCAGCAAGGTCACTTGTTTCGACCATCCGTTGCTAAGCAACTGAAAACGGATGCCAGCGACCAAGTAGCGGGCTCAAACCTCAACGCCCTTCTCCACCCTTCCTTCTCCACCCTTTCGGAATTCAATCATGAGCATCACCAGCACACCTACTGCCGAACAGCTGTCCTCTCTCCTCAATCAACGCCTACCTGGCAAAGTAACCTTTCGAACACCTCGCAGCACCGCAAGCACAGCATTTGTTATGAATGCCGAATCTCACCGCCAACGCCCGCAGCGTCTTGCTGAGAGCGACCTAGCGACGATCTTCGCATCTCCGGCCTACGATCAATGGGCAGCCAACGAACCGCTGCTTTTTTGGCCCCCCTTGCTCGGACTCTACATGGGTGTCCGGGCATCGGAGGCGGCTGCGCTGTCTATCGACGACATCATCGAACCCGCCGGGCTGATGTGCATCGTGCTCAAGAATCGGGCTGCGCCGGAATCGGAAAGCGCCACTGCCTCCAAATACCGAACTCGACAGAGGCATAGCACAGGGTCAATTCCGGTGCCGAAAGTGTTGCTTGATGCCGGGTTCCCGGACTACGTCGCAGCCATCAAAAGCAAGGACAGGCGGGAACTCTTTCCCACCAGCCAGAGGGAGCGAACAGCCGACACAGCCGCATGGCTTAGGAGCAATTTCGCTCGATACTTGCGCTCTCATGGCATCAAAAAAAGCGGATTCTCAGCGCTACGCCAGACCTTCGGAGAGCGCTTGATGGATGCTGACATCAGCTGGGCTGATAAAAGGGAGTTGGCCCGAGCGTCAGAGCGCCACTTCCCGGCTTTTACGTGGTTCTTTTACCCAAGTTGTCGGATGAAGAGCCTGAAAAAATCGCTGAATAAGATCTCCTGTGATGGTCTGACCTTGCCACGCTTTATGGGCGACCAGGTGCTTGTGCGCACGCATGGGGCTGCCCGTTACAGGTGACTCTTCCAGCCTCTCAGAAAAGCGAAGTAGGTCGCAGAAGAACGGAATCCCCGCTTGTGCTACCCAATTCGTTTTGCACTAATGGCGAACATAAGATTTCTCCCTGCGACCAAAAGGAGTTTGATGCATGTCGAAAATCACTTTGATCAACCAGACCAACGAGACCGTTCGCCCTGCGCTGTTTCAGAAGCCGGTCATGAATCCCACACTCGCAACCATTGCTTGGCAAGTCGTTGCACCGCCGCCAGGCGGCAGCTCAACGGTAGACATCCCGTCTGACTTCAGTGTGCAGGCGCGCTACTCCAACGATCCGACCAACCCGAGCAATCTGGATACGTCGACTAGGCCGGTGAGCTTTTCGGAAACCACCGCTGCGTTCTCGATCGACCACTTTGTGTTGCAGGACGGTCGCGCAAACGGCGCGGTGATCAACCAGACCTTCACTCATCTATTCCCCGATAAAGTTTGTGTCGTCAACAACTACAGCATCGGCGCTGAAACCGCGATCTACCGTGGTGGCGATGCGATCTATGAAGCGCAGGTGATCTGGCCTGGCGGCCTGTTCTTGGAAGACCTCCGCACCAACATGTATGTAGCCGTCATCTCCCAGTTCACCTACAAGGGGCAGCGCCTGGTGCAGGAAGAACTGAGCTTGACCGAGACCGAAGTCCTGGAAGGCGGCACGCTGATCGTGACTGGCTCGATGTGGACAGGCTATTCGCTCAGCGCCGCAGAAGTTGAGGCTGCTTGAATTCTGTCTTGACCAAGCCTGGTCTGCAAAAAAGGCTTGTAGCGCTCGATGAGCAGTAGCGTTAGGATTTCCAAGCCAAGCTTCATGCTCATGGTCAAAAGGGGGAAAAATGCCGACAAAGCGCACGGAAGAGCGTTACGAAATTGATCCGCACGACGGGTTAAAGGCTGAAGTTGTTGGAGCCTGGGCACAAGAAAAGCATGCGCGCTTGCGTCACTACGTCGACATCAGTCGCGCCGCACGTAGAAAATTTGACAAGAATTCCACTTACATTGATTTGTATTGCGGGCCTGGTCGCGCGAAGATCAAGGATACAACAATATTTATTCCTGGCGGGGCGCTGGCTGCCGTTGACGCAGCACGCAGCGTGCCCTTTGGATCCATCCATATCGCCGACCTTGACGAGGCCAATGTCCAAGCATGCAGGCATCGTATGGGAGTCAGTGGATTCGGCCCAGTGAATCACCTAATCGGGCGAGCGGAAGACACTGCGAAATCTGTCGTGCCCAAGCTCTCACGCACAGGGTTGCACTTCGCGTTTCTCGACCCTTACAACGTGCAATCACTTCCCTTCGAAGTTCTAAAAACTCTGGCTCAGATGAACCGAATGGATTTACTGATCCATCTGAGTGCCATGGATCTCACTAGAAATGTAAAGCAGTTGATGTCTAGCGGTGCCCTTGAACTGTTCGCACCTGGATGGCGCGAACACGTCGACCCCGCAGAGAGAAACGACTTGGTAGTGCGGGCCGTGGTTCGCCATTGGTGCAACCTGATTCGTCAACTCGGCTACGAGGATGTAAGCGACCGGCTGGAACTCGTATCGGGCAAAAAGAACCAGCCACTGTATTGGCTAGTCTTGGCCTCAAAGAACGAGCTGGGTCGTCGGTTCTGGGGCGAGGTGAGCAATGTGACACCACAGCATCGCCTGCCCTTCTAACACGCCCCACGGGGACGCATGCAGCG
Organism: Xanthomonas cannabis pv. cannabis; assembly: GCF_000802365.1. Classification (GTDB taxonomy): domain Bacteria; phylum Pseudomonadota; class Gammaproteobacteria; order Xanthomonadales; family Xanthomonadaceae; genus Xanthomonas; species Xanthomonas cannabis. The sequence goes on along the minus strand of NZ_JSZE01000011.1, from coordinate 26,376 downwards.
GCTACCCGCAAGAGCTCGGCAAACAGGTGGCAGGGAACGGACACCCGTGTGGGCAGCTGCCGCTCTGCTTAGCGTCCGGGCGCTGTGTTTGGCAGGGCTGGCCAGTCGTCGCTGCACTTTCGTCCACAGGCTGGGTGGACGCGAACCTGTGCTTGTATCTTTTAGCCTACAGGTAAGCCGGCTACACTTCTCAGCGAAAAGGCGATTCCAATTGGGCCGCCCGCATCACCTGAAGTCCTGAGAGCACTGCTATGACGACGTCTTCCCGAATTGAGTGGACCGAGCAGACGTGGAACCCAATAGTCGGGTGCACGAAGATTTCTGCTGGCTGCAAGCATTGCTATGCCGAAGTCATGGCACGGCGGCTTCAGGCCATGGGAACGCCTGGTTACGAAAACGGGTTTGCCTTGCGCTTGATCGAAGAGCGCCTGAGCGACCCCATGAAGCGCAAAAAAGCCACGATCTACTTCGTGAACTCCATGTCCGATCTGTTCCACGAGAAAGTGCCGTCCGAATACATTGATCGGGTGATGGACGTGATTTCTCAGACTCCGCAGCACAGCTACCAAATTCTGACCAAGCGAGCCGCGCGGATGGCGCGCTACTTCAAGAGTCGCGCTGTTCCCAGTAACGCCTGGCTTGGTGTATCAGTTGAAAACCGGCGTCACGGTGTGCCGCGCATTGACTACCTCCGTAAGGTAGATGCCAAAATTCGCTTCCTGTCCGTCGAGCCGCTCCTGGAGGATGTTGGTGAGCTGGATCTGTCGAACATCCACTGGGTCATTGTGGGGGGCGAATCCGGCGCCAAGGCACGGCCGATGAAGCCAGAGTGGGCAGACGCAGTCCGTATCCAGTGCGCAGAGCAGGACGTGGCTTTCTTCTTCAAGCAATGGGGTGGCTGGGGCGCAGATGGAAAGCGACGTGCTAAGGCTAAAAATGGACGGCTTTTGAATGGACGCACATGGGACGAAATGCCCATGCACGCAATGATGTAGGAAGACCGCACAGATGACGCTTGCTCCTTACACTTGGGATGATGGAGTTCCGGCAACGATCCAGCAGCACAGCATCGCCAAGCATGAAGTGCTGCGAGAGTATCTGGTCGCCTATCTACAGACTCTGGTAACTAGACCTGCCCAAGACGCACTCAGCGTCACCTTAATTGACGGCTTTGCTGGGGGAGGCGTCTACCAGCACCAAGACACAAAAGAAATTGTTTTAGGGTCTCCGTTCATTTTTCTAGAAGCCGCAAAGGAGGCAGAGGCATTAATTGCTATTGGCCGACAAAAACCTTTGCGATGGAACTTGGACTACTTCTTTGTCGAGAAGAACAAGAAAGCGCATAGGCATTTGAAATACGCGCTTGAGGAGCGCGGCTACGGGTCCAGGATCGACAAAGACATTCACCTCATCAATGATTCTTTCAACAAACATGCCAGCAACCTAATTCAGTTCGTCAAGCAAAAAAGCCCGATCAAGGGACGTTCGATCTTTCTCCTTGACCAGTATGGCTACTCCCATGTTCCTGCCTCTCAAATCAGAGGCATATTTCACACCCTCCCAACTGCGGAAGTTATCCTAACTTTTGCTGTCGATGCTTTTATCAACTTCGCGTCAGACACTGAAGCCACACGGCGCATCCTGGAGCGCATCGACCTCCCAGACGTGCTGAAGGGGCGAACACTAGAAGACATCAAGCGCGTTGAGAAAGACTTCCGGCTGTATATCCAGAGCTGCTTTTACAAGGAGCTAGTGGAGCAGTGCGGCGCCAAGTTCTTCACCGTCTTCTTCATCAGGACTACCGGCCATGGTGACTATTGGCTAGTTCACCTCTCGCAGCACCCTAAAGCGCGAGATGTCATGACGACAGTCCATTGGAGCAAGAATAACCACTTCATCCACTATGGGGATGCTGGCTTGGACATGTTCCACACCCTTGGGTATAGGGCCAGCGCTGACTCGCACTTTACGGGACAGAACGAGCTTGGCTTTTGCTTTGATGAGAATGCTAGCAACGCCAGCGTCGACGCTCTGGTAAATCAGCTCTCGCCTCTAATCCACGCTCAGCCTGAGGGAATCACGTTCGGCGAACTCTTTGCTACGCACTGCAACAGTTCACCAGCAGACGCTCAAAAGTATCGCCTTGCACTCGAAAAACTCATCGATTACAAAGAAGTGACTGCGATCTCGAAGGACGGTGCACGCAGGTTGCGTGCAACAACCATCACTGGCAGCGACCTTCTTAAAGTATCTAACCAGAGCGTTTTTTCGTTTTGACCACGGCATGCGGCTTGAGTGTCGAGATATCGACGATGTTGACGGATTTCCTCGTCTTCCAACTAGGAGGTTAACCACATGCCGAGCATGACTGACCCCAGCACTGCGATGCTCTCTTTCCAAAAGGCCTTATTGGCTGGTGGCCTGCGCCTGGAAAAAGGCCGCGTCACTCCTTCAGTTCACTTCCACATGGACCAAGCCGCGGGCAAAGGTCGCTTTACCTATGTCCAACTCGACAGCCAGACAGTCGTAGCTTTTGCAACTTTCGTTCAAAACGGCTACTTCAATGACCGCCCAAATTTTGCAGCAGGCTATGCCATTCCGGAAGCTTACCGCAATCAAGGACGCGCGAAGTCCATCTTTAGAGCCGGCATTGCCGAACTTCAAAACGGCTTCAGAGGGCATCCCCCTTTCTACGTGGAGGCTGTGGTGAGTGGGAGTAACTCGGCATCATTGAAGGTAGCCGAGGCAGTCTTAGGCGGAAGACCAGAGGCCTTTAACGACGACCACTCTGGTGAGCCCGCACTTCGTTATGCACGCCTCTTCCAGACCGCCAGTTAGCTTAAGTCACAGGCTTCCAATTACCTAGGGCATTGTTTGAGTGACGCCTTTATGGCTTTTGCATCGAGGTCGTCGCATCAGCGCTCTCAGGCATTGAGCCACCGAAATCCCCCAACAGCCGATATACGAAGCTGGGATGCCCGTTACGATTGCTCTCCGTCGGTCGGTGCCTAACTAGACTCCATTCGATCAGTTGGGAAATGCCGGCACTGATGTGTTCCGGCCGCACTCGCGAGTAGCGCTGCAATGTTTCATGCCTTGCCAATGCTTCACTTGTTTTGCCGTCGCGTAAGTAGAGCAGCACCGGCAGCAACTTCCACGCTGCCAAAACAGACACTCCCCGGTTGAACTTCAGCTGGAGCGCTTGACGAGTTGCTTGATGTGGGACTTTTCGAAAAGCGTTCGGCGCATGAAGTAGCTGCGTGTATCGATTCCGATACCCATCGCGATCCACTTGCAGCACTCCAGCTGCCTCCAGAGCACCCAGCGCGCGCCCCAGCATGGGCCTAGAAAGGGCTGTCTGATCTTGAAGGAATGACATCCCCATTTCGACTTGTCGGGTAGCAAAGTTCACTTCGAGCGCCAACGCAAAGTAGACCTTATGGGCAGCAATGTGGGTGCCTATTTCTCCGCCAGCCCCAGTGAGGGAAGCAAGCTGAGCCGACTGCACGGCCGCCATTGGGAAGCTTCCCCAAGTTGCGCTCATTCCTTTCGCCCCCTGATAGCAGCAAGCACCACGTATAGCGACATCCCGACCAAGCTTAGGGCCATCACAGAGAGTAGAAATGCCGCTGCAAAGACAGGGTCCGTTTGCGACGCCACGCGTTCAAAGAAGTCGAAGATGGACTGGAGAAGTGCCATAACTTGCCGCTCAAAGGACCGATGCTGCAAGTTTTCTCTTCTGTATCACCAGTATCTAGATAGAGCTACAGTCAAAGATAGCTCGGAACCGCCAGCAACTCCATGATTTTATTGAGATAAAACCAATTCGTTCGCTCTAAAAGATGGTTCATGGCAGGCTCCGTCTATGTCGTCCTGGTGAACCATGTTGCCGTGTGAGAAGCATCTGGAACATCTATTCAGTAGTCACCGCTGATGCCCCCTGAGCGACAGGTCAATCAGAGCGGTTGGGCTGCTCGCATCAAGGCACCGATAGCGCGAGATCGCTCTTCAGGAGCCATCTGCGAGAGAGCTAAGATTACCCTTGCGATGTCGTCGTCCTCGGCGACCAAGTAGGCCATCGGCACCCCCAACGTGTCGGCCAGCTTCCCCAGCCCATCCAAGTCAATGCCACTGGTCTCGTTCTCGTAGCGATTGACCCGGCTACTGGCCAACTTCTTATCGAGTCCCATCAGCACCCCCAAAGCCCGCTGGCTTGGGATGCCTTGCAGTTCCCGAGCCTGTTTCAGGCGGGCAGCAAAGAGAGCTCGGGGGGAAGCCTTCGGCACGTGAACGAATGTTGAAAAGTTGGCCGGACAGCATGACTTGCTCCTCCACTGCATGGCAGACTCTTCATGAAATGTAGCACCCTCCACCAACACACGGGGATTTCATGAAGACCGCAAGGATTGCAGGCGCTGCCCTGCTCGCATTGACCGTGGCCGGCGTCGCCCAGGCCCAGGGCGCACAAGAACAGAAGCCGGGCTTCTTCCGCCAGCTCGGAAAGAACTTGGCTGACTCGGGCAAGCAGATGGTCGGCATCCAGCCGAACGGCGACACCAAGGCCGGCAGCCAGGGGACGGGCTCGATCTATGAGCCCCTCAGCGGCGCCGGAAAGCTGCCCGGGCTCTTCAGGGGCGACAACCATCAGCAGGCCCAGCTCGGGAAGTTGGACTGGCCCCGAGTTGCATTGACCTTCACCGAGTGGGGCGCTTCCTTGCCCTGCTGGACCGCAGAGGCCCGCATCTGGACCAGCCCGACGGCATCGAGCGTCGAGACCTTCCGCACCTGCTTCGATGCCGCGGTGACTGAAACTGACGACCTGGGCGATACAGCGGAGCTCAACAGCGCTGCCCTGTGGAAAGGCCGGGACTCGCTCAGCGGCATCCGTGTGCTGCCCAGCAAGCCCAACACGGGCGCCCAGCGCTCCAACGGCCCCAACCCTCCGGCCCAGCCGTTTGTCGTCAATGTGAGCCGGCCCGGCGTGGCTGACCGCGCCGTCGATGTCGCCCTGCGCGTGGCGTGGGTCTCGGGATTCATCCAGACCGCAGATCTGCATCCCGGACCGTCGGGGATGCTGACGCCCTTCAAAGACACCAGGCTCTGGATTGCTGCCTTCAGGCCCGACGGGAACCGCGACAAGTAGTAGGTCCCGGCTTGGCCCGCCTTCCCCGTCACCATCCCTCAAAAAAGGAACGACATGAAAAACGCATGGATTGGCCTGGTCGCGTTGACCATGGCCTTGGGCCTGACCGCCTGCGGCGGCAAGCCCTCATCTGACAATGCCAAGGAAGCTTTTATCCGACTGCTGAAAGACAGCGGCGCCGGCCAGGTGACCGACGTCCAAAACTTCGAACTGACCGCCTGCGCGGAAGCGGAAGGCGCCGATGGCTACCGCTGCGACACACGCGGCCAGGCAGTGCTGAGCATTGAGGGCCGGCAGGTGCCGATCCCCGTGAACAAGAACTTGCGCTATGCCAAGAGCGATGGCATCTGGAGGGCCTACGCCAAATGAAGACCGAATCGAATCCGATGGTTGGGACTTCCGCTGGCACCCTGATTGGCCTCTATAGGGATGGCGCAAGGCGCGCTGCCCCTAAAAAGGTGACCACCCCGCACAACCGGTTCTTCTGGTGGTTCTCGCTGAGCCTGCTCTTCCTGGGCCCGTTCGGCTTCATCGTCGGGCCGCTGATGGCTCGCCGGGGCCTGCGGAAAGCGGAGCGGCTGTATCCGCAGGAGGCCGGCGCAGCTCGGCGGCGCGACCAGGGATTTACGGCTGCCCAGTGGTGGGTCATGACGCCGCTGGCCGTGATGGGAGCTTTCTGGGTCGTGTCAGTGCTCAGCGGACTACCAATGGTGCTATTGGTGTTGTGGTTGCAGCTGACCAGCTGAAGATCACTCGCGCCAAAGCACCTAAAACGCACGGTGGTCGACAAGGCGCGTCGAATTCTGTGGGTGTTAGACACATACTGTGCATCTCAGAGGGAAATATCTGGCTAGTCCCTATGCGCCAGCCACTCCTGTAGCGGAAACGAGTTGAGGCTCCAGGAAAGGCGGCATGGCACGTTCCAGGCACGTAGCGAAAAGACCGGGGAAAGGTCAAGGCGTCAAGTCAAGCTATACTTGACGAGCAGCAGATGACACATTCACATACTAGTTGACAAGGCGTGCCATCTACCGTAACCATGAGCGTCAACAGGAACGTAGATGATGAAGATGATGGGTTGACAGACTCATTCAGACCAGCTACAATTTTCGGCTAAATGGAAATTAGTCCAAAGAATCAGCAGATCAATGAATCTGACTACTTCTAGGACGCTTGCCGGGGGCCAAAGTGATGGAAAAGGTTGAGGTTCTCTTTTTCATACGACGTCCGCAAGTTAGGGAATCTCAAAAAAGTACCATTTAAAACTAAAAACCACTACCCTGCGTAGTGGTTTTTTAGTATGGGCGGGTATAAAGGAATAGCCAAATGAATACTACAGAAATCCAAGCGGGCAAGATCCTGAGGCGGCTGCTCCAATCAGGGCCAGAAAAAGCTGCAAGACTGAAACAACGTCTGATAGCGGAATATGCTCTGGCGGGCCTTGGACGCTTTGACGAAAAGGCGATGGGATACAAAAAGTTTAAAGATTTCCTAGAGCGCTCACAGGGAGGGTTGGCTTCAATTTCAACTGCGGAAGGGGGCGATATAATCGTCAGCCTTAATCCAAAAGCTGTAGTTGAACCCTCAACACCGATTCAGCAAAGAAAATCAGTTGTTATTAGAAGCGATGTTTGGCAGGCCTTCTTAAATCAGGATGCCTCCAGAAAAAGATTTCTCAACAAAGATTCGTTTGATGTTGTGCACTTCAAAACTGATGGAGAAAATTTTTTAGCACCTGACCCCTCAAAATTTCTCGAAATACTTCCGTTAAGCAAAGACATTTTGAAAAAATGGATGCTCGAATTCTTGCGAGACACAAGAATCGCTGAAGATCATCGATTAATTCTTGATGAAATGCTAAACAACGCCGAATACTCCAGCGCATTGAATCTAACTTTTACACAAGCGTTAGGAGAAAATGCTCCTCAATGGAAGTCTTTCAGAATAGAAAGGGTTTATCGGGAGATATCGCAATGGTCGGCTGCTAACGGAATTGATGCAGCACATCTTTTGGTCCAACAAAAGCAATGGACTACTGATTCTCAAGCGGAAAAAATTTCACACGTTCGAGAGCACATATTCAAGCTCTTAGAGATAACTTCCGACGCAGATCTCGAGAAAATAGTTCTTCCCATATTGGTAGCAACGAGCCTCATCCGCACTCGCACTTAAGGAGCGCAAAATGAGCACTGCATGCATAATTGGACTTCCTCGAGAGCTGAGAACACGCTTCATCACACAAGCCGGCCTTTATGACCTAGATGCAACATTGGTTATAGCCGAGAGAACCAAGAGTGGAGAATATATTATAGTTCCTGATCCAAGCCATGCTGCTGCTGCGGTCCATGCTTATCAGAACTCACACGACGACTATAGCCAAGTAAGGATTTTTGCCCTCCCCTATGCCCCACTTCCTTTTGAGCTCCGAAAGGAACTGATTGAAATCAAGGACATCCAAGGGCAAAAAAGTGACGGCATGGATGAAGTAAGCTGGCCAAAATATACAGCCTTCGCTGAACATGGGGATTTCTTAGATGCTTTATATCAAAAACTATGCGAACTTTTTTTTCCACAAGAATCACTTTTATCTGAAAAAATAAAAGCCATAGCTCGCTCAGCAAAAAACCTGAAGCTCTTCGATAATGCGTTTGAAACTTGCGACGAAATACCAAAACATCGCTTTGACTTTGCCATAAAGGCGACATTTGCCTTAAGAGATCTTGTTAGACATAACAAATCAGAAGGGACACTTGCCAACTACTTTAAAAGCCGAGGAGTTAAATATGCAGCAACCGGCGGCGGAATTAAGTATAACCTGACCGTCCTCAATGAGGATAAGAAAATTCACCAGGACGAAAAAGAGGATCATCTCAAAGAAGGTGATGCTACCACCCCCGCTGCGGCAACTCGGTATTACTTTCAAGCGTTTAGAATTGAAAACAGTTTTCATGCCGCAGTTTTCTATATTGGAATTCACCGAGATGAGCGAAACAAAGAGGTGATTTACCACAGGACATTAAAACTCTAAGCCCCGTCAAGCGCTGAATAATTCACCACAACCGTTTAAGAAAATTATTAGAAAAGAACTCCGTGCAATCCGCAGTCGGTATAGGCTTCGACAAACTGGACAATGCTGCATAACGTGCCGCATTATTCCCCAGGCGATGTGCCCGCTGCCTCGCCGAGGGTATCCAACTTCGTCGCCAATGAATGAACTCGCAGCGTGTCTCCCGAGCATCGGCCACGCCTCGCCAGCTATGGGCTAGCTAAATTGGCTTCGCTCCCACTCTAGTCATAACGTTGTCAGGTAAAGTTCATACGCGACTAGCTAAACGGCTGCTGGCTAGACTCCATAACTAACTATTTCAAGTTTTCCGCAAACTTTCCAGAACTGTAAATAGGAAGGGACAGTAGCGGACTGAACCTAGCAAGCGTTGCCACCCGGTCCGGCAGGCTACGTCGATCGATGTAGAACTTCTCCAACACGGTCTGCCCAGTCCCGTGGCCAGTGAGCGCTCCAATCGCTGAAGCCGAGACCCCCGCCTCGTCGAGCTTTGAAGCAATGGTATGGCGGAACCCGTGGAAGCCCTGCCCCTTCTCCGCCACCCCTTGTCGCTTGATGTAGACCGAGAACTGGCGACTCAGCTGCCGCCCGTAGCCCAGCCCTGTCGAGTTGGGCAGGTCCGGGAACAACCGCTCGACCCCAGCTTGCCTCGCCTCTTCCACGTAGGTGAGGAACCCGGCCTCAATGACCGGCTGAGCCAGCGGGATGAACCGCCGGCTGTGCTTGTTCTTGATGCTCTGCTTCTTCCCGATCTTGCGGACAAAGAAGCCGGGCACGCCGTCGATGGCGTCGATGTCCTCCAGCCGGAGCTGCGCGATCTCGTTGACGCGAGCTCCCGAGTAAAGTCCCAAGATCGGTCCGAACCACCGATGCGGGTATTTCGACGCCCACTTTGGGAACTCCACCGGGTCAAAGATCGCCTTCAACTCGGCGTCCGTGAAAGGCGAACCCGTGTCTTCCGAGTCCGGCGTGGCGATCGCCCGGATGCCCGCCAGCGGGTTCACCGCCAGATGCTTGCCCTCGACCAGCGACACCAGGAAGACGCTCAGCCGCTGCCGGTGCTTGGCCATGGTCCACGCCGCCGGCTCTGGTTCCTCGTTCTTCTTCGCCAGCTTGATGACCTCGGGCACCGACAGGTCTCGGTAGGCCGGCCGCTTAGTCGCATTCGACGGCCAGTAGCGCACGCCCTCGAAGAAAGCCCGGACGTGGTCTTGGCTCAGCGAGGCCACGGGAACGTCTTTGCCGATGATCCCGGCAAACAGGCGCAGCGTGTGGCGGCTTTCCAACACGGTCTTCTGATGCAGACGAGCCCCGGCCAAGTCCCTCAAATGATCGACCATCGCCTTCGACAGCATCAACCCGCCTGCAGACTTGCCTGTGCTGTGCTCATCCGCGTCCCAGTTAATCTTCGGACGTTTGGGCATCTTTGGGGTGACGATGTTCGAGGATCCGTCTGCTCCAGCTCTGGCCATCAGGTCGCCAAACAACGCCGCATCCGTGGGCGTGTCCAGCTGGGCTTGGGCGATGCGAGTGCCGTTGGGCAGCTTCACATCGTGCAGAGTCAACTCGTATATCTCTCCATCCCGAATCTTCTTCAGCAGCTCGTCCACGTCCACGGCAATCCCTTTCCGCATGGCATCGAATGCAATCGATAGTGCCATTCCCATCGTAGCCGCCGCCAGCCTGGCGTGGTCACCACGACGGTTTCCCAACGAGCGCACAAGGTAACGCGAGCCAATGGAGGCCCGAAGATCAGTGGGAACAAAGAAGCGCGCATACAGGCCAGCCGAGCGCGAAATCATCAGAGGCTTGGGCAAGATTGATACCTCGATTGATACCTCAAGGGGCATCGCTCGGAATCATCAATCGGCCGGAATATCCAGCCAAGTCAGACACTTAGAGACTTGGCGGAAGCTCTGGAGCGGGCGATGGGAATCGAACCCACGTCAGTAGCTTGGGAAGCTACAGCTCTACCATTGAGCTACGCCCGCACGGCGTTGGGAGAGTTTAGGCGGGTGTAGGCATCGGACGCAATGCGCAGACGTGACGAGGGCCGGTTGCCCGGCCCTCGTGTCTTGCAAGGTGCTACCTGCAGCGGTTCGGCGTGGCTCAGAAATTGCCGCTGAAGTTCACGAACAGCGTTGCATCGCGGGCACTGCGCTGGGCGGTGGTGGTGCTCAGGCCGACGTTGCTCTGCAGGCCCCACAGGCCGGTGCGGGCGCCCAGCACCACGGTGGCGTAGTTGCGGTCGAAGTTCTGGCCCGGGACGGTGTACATGCCCACTTCCGGCATCGACTGCAGCCAGGCGCTGGCTTCGCCACCGTCCTTGAACTCGTGGTCGTAGGTCGCCTGCAGGTACGGCTTGATCGCGGCGCCGTCCAGGCGCACCTGGAAGCCGACGCGGCCGACCAGCGAGTCGATATCCTGGTCGGCATAGCCCAGCGCGGTGGCACTGGCGTCGCTTTCGGTGTAGCCGTCGAGCTTGATCTTCTGCCAGGTCAGGCCGGCCACCGGGCCGTACTTGACGTTGCCTTCGCCCAGCGAATAGCCGGCGTTGAGCGCGGCGGTGAGATTGCTGCCGTCCGGCGAGCCGCTGTGCACGCGGGTCGCTGGCCCCAGCTGCACTTCACGGTCCACGTCGTAGCTCAGCCAGCTGTAGCTGACCTGGGCGTTGACCCACACCGGGCCGGTGTACCAGCCGAAGAAGCCGCCCAGGGTGGTGTCGTCCTGCTTGAAGCTGCCGTTGCGGTTGCCGAAGTCCGCGTCCATGCGGCCGAAGCCGGCAAAGCCGCCGAACACCAGGTCGCCGGCCGTCCAATCCACGCCGAACAGGCCGGCCGGGGCCATGCCGTCGTACAGGTCGGCGTGGTCGTAGCGCTGCATGTCGCCGCGCACGCTGCCCCACCAGCGCAGCCCGTCGGCGTCCGGCTTGCCGTCCAGATGCCAGGCCACCTGATCGGCACGGGCGCGACCACCGGCCTGCGCCGAGTGCGTCAGCACCTGCTGCAGGCGCGGCGCTTCCAGCAGCGAAATCGCGTACTCGCCCAGGATCTGGTGCACCGCCGTGGTCGGATGGATGCCGTCGGCGAAGACGTAGGTGGTCGGTGCGTTGGCGGCGACCAGGCTGGTCGGGTTGCAGGCCGGCAGTGGCAGTGCCGGGTTGCAGGCGGTGTTGGTGATGTTGGTGAAGCCGAAGGTGCCCGGCGCGGCGACGATTTCCTGCAGCATGTGGAAGGTGTCGAGCGGGATCACGCGCAGGCCGGCCGATTGCAGCCCGTTGAACAGCGCGGTGTTGTAGGTGGCGGCCGCTGCGGTGCCCTGGGCCATGGCGGCTGCGCCGCCGGCGCGGAAGCGCGGGGTGATGCCGATATCGGGAATGGTCGGCACCATCACGTAGCGCGCGCCGGCAGTCTGCAGCGTGGCCACGGCGCCCACCTGGGCGGTGACCGCGCTGCCAATGATGGCCTGTGCCTGCGCCGGCACGGTGGCCGCGGCCAACAGGTCGTTGGCGCCGCCCCACACGCTGTACAGCGCGTTCGGGTTGGCGCGGCCGCCATTGGCGGTGAGATAGGTGTTGATCTGGCTGGTCACCGACGGCGCGGCGCCGAGTGCGCTGACCGAGCTGGCCTGGATGCGCGCGCCGCCGGCAGCGTAGTTGTCGCCGGTCTGGCCATTGCCGTTGGGCGCTGCGTTGGTGCCGAAGTGGTCGCCGACATATTCGGCCCACACCCAGCCCGGGTTGGTGGTGAACTTGCCGGTGACCGGGCGCGAAGCAGCCGGCAGCAACGGGGTGTAGTAGCCGCTGTCGGTGAGGCTGTCACCGAAGAACACGGTCTGGTCGAAGGCCTGCTCGGCCATGGCCGGGGTGGCCGCGATAGCGATGGCGACCGCCATCAGGGAGCGGATCGGGCGAAGTGTTGAAGCCATGGGAGTGCCTGCTTGAAAGTGGATGGGACCGGACCGGCCTGCATACGTACGCCGGCGAATGGCAATGGTTTCACCCTCGCCGCCCGCGCTCACGCTGCATCGCCGCATAACGCAAAAACGCGCGCCCCGACGGCGCGCGATGCAACAATGATGACATGAACATTCAACTCAACGGCGCCCCGCGCACGCTCCCCGACCACCTGCCGCTGGCCGCCCTGCTGGAACAGGAAGGCCTGACCCAGCGACGCGTGGCAGTGGAGGTCAATGGCGAAATCGTGTCGCGCGGGCGGCACGCCGAGCATGTGTTGCGCGAGGGCGATGTGGTGGAGATCGTGCACGCCTTGGGCGGCGGTTGATGCCCCGCGCGGCCGGCGCATCCGCGCCCGATCGGTGATAATTGCCGCATGACGAATCCCGCCCCCTCTGATGCGCTGGTCATCGCCGGCAAACGCTATGGCTCGCGCCTGCTGACCGGCACCGGCAAGTTCAAGGATCTGGACGAGACCCGCCTGGCCACCGAGGCCGCCGCGGCCGAGATCGTGACGGTGGCCATCCGCCGGGTGAACATCGGCCAGGACCCCAACGCGCCTAGCCTGCTCGACGTGCTGCCGCCGGAGCGCTACACGCTGCTGCCCAACACTGCCGGCTGCTACACCGCCGACGACGCGGTGCGCACCTGCCGGCTGGCACGCGAGCTGCTGGACGGCCACAGCCTCACCAAGCTGGAAGTGCTGGGCGACGAGCGCACGCTGTATCCAGATGTGGTGCAGACGCTCAAGGCCGCCGAGCAACTGGTGGCCGATGGCTTCGAGGTGATGGTCTATACCTCCGACGATCCGATCCTGGCCAAGCGCTTGGAAGAGATCGGCTGCGTGGCGGTGATGCCGCTGGCCGCGCCGATCGGCTCCGGCCTGGGTATCCAGAACAAGTACAACCTGCTGGAAATCATCGAGAACGCCAAGGTGCCGATCATTGTCGACGCCGGCGTAGGCACCGCCTCGGACGCGGCAATCGCGATGGAGCTGGGCTGCGACGGCGTGTTGATGAACACCGCCATTGCCGGCGCGCGCGACCCGATCCTGATGGCCAGCGCGATGCGCAAGGCGATCGAGGCCGGGCGCGAAGCGTTTCTGGCCGGGCGGATTCCGCGCAAGCGCTATGCATCGGCATCGAGCCCGGTGGACGGTGTGATTGGATGAGTCGGTGGTCTGCGTTGACATTGCGGCCGAGGCGCAATGATCGGCAGTCCGGCGTGCCGGATATGACCGCTGCCAGATCGCGCGTTGCTGCGGGCGTCCCCCTCACGCCGTACCCTCACCCCAACCCCCGCTCCGCGCCTGCGTCGCGAGCGCTCCCAGGCACGCGCGCCCATGGCGCGCAAACTGTGCCTCCTTGCCCCGGTGGGAGAGGGGCGTTCGTTCCGCCGATGACTTAATTCATGACTGACCCTTTCACCAGCGACGGCGCGAAGATGCCGCCCAAACCTTTCACCATCGAAGAAGGCCGCCGGCAAGTGCGCAGCTTCGTGCTGCGCCAGGGCCGCTTCACGCCGGCGCAGCAGCGTGCGTTTGACGAGTTATGGCCGCGTTTCGGGCTGGACTACACCGGCGCCCCGCGCGATCTGGCTGCCACGTTCGGACGCGACGCGCCCAAGGTGCTGGAAATCGGCTTCGGCAATGGTGCGGCGTTGCGCTTCGCCGCGCAGCAGGACCCCAGCCGCGATTACATCGGCATCGAAGTGCACGCGCCGGGTGTGGGCCGTCTGCTCAACGCGCTGGACGAGGACGGCAGCACGCATGTGCGCCTGTATCACCACGATGCGGTGGAAGTGCTGGAACACGAGATCGCTGATGGCGCACTGGACGAGGTGCGCATCTATTTCCCCGACCCGTGGCACAAGAAGCGCCACAACAAGCGTCGCCTGATCCAGCCGGCGTTCGTGCAGCTGGTGGTGCGCAAGCTGCGCGAGGGTGGCCGCCTGCACGCGGCCACCGACTGGGCCGACTACGCCGAGCAGATGTGGGACGTGCTCGACGCCACACCGGGCCTGGTCAACCGCGCCGGCCCGCGCGGCCACGTCGAACGCCCCGCCTGGCGCCCGCAGACCCACTTCGAAACCCGCGGCCAGAAGCTTGGGCACGGCGTGTGGGATCTGGTTTATGACCGGGATTCGGGAATCGGGATTGGGGATTCGTAACAGCAGCTATCCCGGCAGCCAGACGCTTCAGCGCTTCTAACCAATCCCCACTCCCGAATCACGAATCCCGGCCCCCAATGGACACCGCGCTGACGCTGACCAACGATATGAAGCTCGTCCTCGGGCTGGTCGGTTTCACGATGGCGATGTTTCTGTTCGAGCGCATCCGCGCCGACGTGGTGGCCTTGATCGTGCTGGTGGTGCTCGGCGTCACCGGGTTGGTGGCGCCGGAAGAACTGTTCGGTGGTTTTTCCGGTAATGCGGTGATGAGCATCATCGCCACCACCATCCTTGGCGCGGGGCTGGAGCGCACCGGTGCATTGAACCGGCTGGCCAGCTGGCTGTTGCGGCGTTCGCACGGCAGCGAGCAGCGCCTGATGATGATGACGCTGGCCATCTCCGGCTTGAATTCGTCGTTCATGCAGAACCCGTCGGTGATGGCCCTGTATCTGCCGGTCGCCTCGCGGCTGGCCGCGCGCACCGGGCTCACCTTGCAGCGCATGTTGTTGCCGATCGCCGCGGCGATCGTGATGGGCGGCGCGCTCACCATGGTGGGTAATTCGCCGCTGATCCTGCTCAACGACCTGCTGGTCTCGGCCAACAACAACCTGCCCTCGGGCATGGCGAGCATCGAACCGTTGACCATGTTTGCGCCATTGCCGATCGGTGTGGCGCTGCTGATCGCCGCATTGCTGTACTTCCGCTTCTACGGCGACCGCAAGCTGATCGAAGAAGAACGCCTGATCAACGAAGGCGTCACGCCCTCGCGCACCGAAAGCTATTTCGCCAAGACCTACGGCATCGATGGCGACGTGTTCGAACTGACCGTGACCGCCGAAAGCCCCTTGGTCGGCATGACCCTTGGCGAGGCCGAGGCCATCCATGACGCGCCGTTGCTGCTGGCCCTGAAGACCGGCAACGACACCCGCCTGGCCCCACCGGCGGACATGCGCATCTGGGTGGGCAGCGTGCTCGGCGCCATGGGGCCGCGCCAGGAGGTGAACGATTTTGCGCAGAACCACTTCCTGCGCATGTCCTCGCGGCTGCGCAACCTGGGCGACCTGTTCAACCCCAGTCTTGCAGGCATTTCCGAGGCGCTGATCCCGCCCAACTCGCGGTTGATCGGCAAGAGTGCCGGCGAGCTGCGGCTGCGCAAGCAGGCCGGCATCAGCCTGCTGGCGATCAACCGCGACAAGCAGGTCATCCGCGAGGACGTACGCAACGTGCCGCTGCGCGCCGGCGACATGCTGGTGTTCCACAGCATCTGGCAGGACCTGGCGCAGGCGGCGGAAAGCCGCGATTTCGTGCCGGTCACCGACTTCCCGAAAGGCGAGCAGCGCCCGCACAAGTTCAAGATCGCGATGGCGATCTTTGCCTTCACCATCTTGATCGCACTGACTTCGCGCCTGCCGGTGGCGCTGACGCTGATGACCGGCGTGGCCTGCATGCTGGTCAGCGGCGTGCTGCGCATGGACGAGGCCTACGCCTCGATCAACTGGAAGACCATCTTCATGATGGCCGGGCTGATCCCGCTCGGCTGGGCGATGGACAGCAGCGGCACTGCAGCCTGGGTGGCCGGCCACACCATCGACCGGCTGCCCGAAGGCATTCCGGTGTGGGCGCTGGAAATCAGCCTGGCCTTGCTCACCACCGCGTTCTCGCTGGTGATCAGCCATGTGGGTGCGACCATCGTGATGGTGCCGATTGCGGTGAATCTGGCGCTGGCCGCCAATGGCAACCCGACGGCGTTTGCGCTGATCGTGGCGTTGTCGGCATCCAACAATCTGATGACCGCCTCCAACCCGGTGATCTCGATGGTGGCCGGCCCGGCCAACTATCAACCGCGCGAGCTGTGGCGCGTGGGCGCGCCGTTGTCGCTGATCTACATCGTGGTGATGGTGTCGATGATCAACCTGATGTTCTGGTGGGCGGCGCGTTAGAGCCGGGGCCCAGGGCCATGTCTGGCGCTCGGCTTCGATCGCGCCGAGCGTATCGCAGGCAAGCCCGCAGTAGCGTCGAACAGCATTGCAATGCAGCGCACATCGCCGCGTGCGCCAGTGGCCGGCGCTCACGCACCTGGTGCAGCGCTACCCCAGTACCACCTGCTCGCCCTCGACGCGCACCGGCACCGCTACCAGCGACTGCCCGCGACAGGGCCCGCTGATGCATTCGCCGGCATCAAGCTCGAACGCCGCGCCATGGGCTGCGCAGACCAGGTGGCCATCCTTGGTCGTGAGGAACTGCCCCGGCGCCCAGTCCAGCCGGCGGCCGGCGTGCGGGCAGATGTTCAACCACGCGCGCACCTGCAGGCCCTGGCGATACACCACCAGCGACTCGGTGCCCTCGCCCAACGCTGCTTCGACTTCCAGCACTCCGGCATCGG
The DNA here is from genome assembly GCF_000802365.1 of Xanthomonas cannabis pv. cannabis. Lineage (GTDB taxonomy): Bacteria > Pseudomonadota > Gammaproteobacteria > Xanthomonadales > Xanthomonadaceae > Xanthomonas > Xanthomonas cannabis. Next base: position 9,662 of record NZ_JSZE01000011.1, on the reverse strand, counting down.
GAATCTGCGTCAACGCGATGCGTGTGGTCGAGGAAAACGAGGACATAGACCTTGAAAGAGGGAAGAGTGGCCGCCGATTGTGGCATGCGACTGCGCGCGCGTCGGCGCGCTGCGTGCCGGGCGTGAGTAACCGCAGGACCGGGCGGTCACCCGTACACCTTGGCTACGGCAGACCTCGGTCAGCGCGTCGCATGTGATGTGTTTAACAAAACTGGCGTTGGATTAACGAAGTTTTCACTCAATGACATGAAACCGCAACGATACTTCGCGCTTGTTTCCTGCCCGGCAGCCCACCGCCATGCCTGCACGCTTGTTCCAATACGGCAACCTCCATTCCCTGTTTGCGCCCCGCAAGCCGCGTCACCCATTGGTGCGCCTTGCTGCCGGCCTGGCAGGCCTGGCGATTCTTGCGGTGCTGATCTTCTTCAGCGTGTTTGTCGGCGCGGCCATGATACTGGGCGGTATTGCCTGGAAGGTCCTGAGCAAGTCGCACCGTAGCCCCCCGCAGCAGGCGCGCGTGGTCGACGCCGAGTACCGCGTGGTACGCAAGCCCGCGTTGCCGATGTCGCACTGAGCGTCCAGACGCTTGCGTTGTACATCCCGCAGCGTCTCGCCGCGGGAATGAAACCCCGCTACCTGCATCGGCATGTGCTCGCACATGCCGATCTGCATTGCGGGCCTGAACATGTTGGTCCTCGCCGTGCCGGCGGTCGTCCACGCGCGTTTCAGCAGTGAAGGTTCCGTCGTACACAGCCAAGCGGCTAGACTCACGCGTCCCCCGTTCGAGGATGCGCGCATGACCCACGATGTGATTCCCGCCGCCGATGTTCCGCGCATTCCGGTGGTGGGTGGCGGCAGTTTTCCGGTGCACCGCATCTATTGCGTGGGGCGTAACTTCGCCGACCACGCGCGCGAGATGGGCGCCAGTGCGCCGGCGTCCAAGGCCGAACGCGGTCAGCCAACCTTTTTCATGAAGCCTGCCGATGCCATCGTGGTCGGTCACGGCGACCAGATCCCCTACCCGCCCGGCACCAGGGAGCTGCATCACGAGGTGGAGCTGGTGGTGGCACTCGGCAGCGATGCACCTGAGGGCGAATTGCCGGTGGGGCAGGCCGAGCGCCTGATCTACGGTTATGGCGTGGGCCTGGATCTGACCCGCCGCGATCTGCAGGCCGCTGCCAAGGCCAAGGGCCTGCCGTGGGATATCGCGAAAGGCTTCGACCATTCCGCACCGGTCAGCGAGTTGGTGCATGCCGGCGAAGTCGGCGCCCTGGAGGCGCTGAATCTGTCGCTGGAGGTCAACGGACAGGTGCGCCAGCAATCGTTGCTGGACCAGATGATCTGGAACGTGCCGGAGATTTTGCACGAGCTGTCCAAGCTGTATGCACTGCGCGCGGGCGATCTGATCTTCATGGGCACGCCGGCCGGCGTCGGCCCGCTGCTGCCGGGCGACCAATTCAGTGCTCGCCTGGAAAACGTCGCCGAACGCCACGGCATCATCGCGGGCTGACATCGGCCGGGCTACGATCGGGCCGCGGCAGTTGGTCCGCGACCGCATCAGGAGTGCGATATGGGAATGGTCAGCGAATTCAAGCAATTCGCGATGCGCGGCAATGTCATCGACCTGGCTGTCGGTGTGGTCATCGGTGCGGCGTTCGGCAAGATCGTCACCGCGCTGGTGGAAAAGATCATCATGCCGCCAATCGGTTGGGCCATCGGCAATGTGGATTTCTCGCGCCTGGCGTGGGTGCTCAAGCCTGCGGAAGTGGATGCCACCGGCAAGGAGATTCCGGCCGTGGTGGTCGGCTATGGTGATTTCATCAACACCGTAGTGCAGTTCGTGATCATCGCGTTTGCGATCTTCCTGGTGGTCAAGCTGATCAACCGCCTGAGCCATCGCAAGCCCGACGCACCCAAGGGCCCGAGCGAAGAAGTGCTGCTGCTGCGCGAGATTCGCGACTCGCTCAAGACCGACACGCTCAAGACGCCGGGCGCGCTGTAAGCGGACGCAACCAACGCGCGCTTCGCGCGCAGGGATGACTTTTCGCACGCCGACCGGGGACCTTGCGCTGATAAGCTCAGGGTCCCCTCGTCGTTGGAGCGTCCTGCATGCGTCGCCTCGCTGTTGCCATCTCTGCCCTACTCGCCTGCTCCTGCGCGCTTGCCGCACAGACCAACATTCCCGACAGCGCATTGCGCACCGCGGCGCAGTTGCGCGAGCAGGCCCTGGCCGATGACACCGGCTTTGCGGTGGTGCAATCGCTCACCACCGAAGTGGGCCCGCGCATTGCCGGTGGCGAAGCAGATCCGCGTGCGGTGGCCTGGGCCAAGGCCAAGTTCCAGTCGCTGGGCTTCGACAAGGTGTGGACCGAGCCGGTGAGCTTTCCCAAGTGGGAACGCCGCAGCGAACATGCGGCGGTCGTCGGCGCGCACGCGCAGCCACTGACCGTCACCGCGCTGGGCGGCAGCCCCGGCGGCACGATCGAAGGCGAGGTGGTGCGGTTTGAAAACCTGGCCGCACTGCAGGCCGCGCCGGCCGGATCGCTGGCCGGCAAGATCGCATTCGTCGATTACCAGATGGTCAAGGCGCGCGACGGCAAGGATTACGGCAATGGCGGTGCCGTGCGCAGCAAAGGGCCGTCGGAAGCGATTCGCAAGGGCGCAATTGGATTTGTGATGCGCTCGGCCGGCACCGACTCGCACCGGGTGCCGCATACCGGCATCACCCGTTTCGATGACGGCCTGACGCCGGTGCCGGCCGCGGCGCTGTCGGTACCCGATGCCAACCAACTGGCTCGCCTCGCTGCGCTGGGCACGACGCGCCTGCGGCTGGCGCTGGACTGCGGCTGGGACGGCACGGCCACCTCGTACAACGTCATCGGCGAGATCACCGGGCGCAGCAAGCCCAAGGAAGTGGTGGTGATCGGCGGGCATCTGGATTCGTGGGATCTCGGCACCGGTGCGATCGACGACGGTGCCGGCGTGGCGATCACCATGGCTGCCGGCCACCTGATCGGCCAGCTCAAGCAGGCACCCAAGCGCACGATTCGTGTCGTGGCCTTTGCCAACGAGGAGCAAGGCCTGTACGGCGGCAAGGCGTATGCCGCCGCGCACGGCAGGAATGCCAAGGACCTGGCGCTGCATCAGATTGGCGCAGAGAGCGACTTCGGCGCCGGGCGCATCTATGCGTTCAACACCGGCTCAGCCGCCCCGGACGACTCGCGTGCCGCGACCAAGCAGATTGCCGAGGTGCTGGCACCGCTGGGCATCGCGTATGCGCCGGACAAGGGCGGCCCCGGTCCGGATGTGGGGCCGATTTCCGCCAAGGGCGGCGCTTGGGCGTGGCTGGCGCAGGACGGCACCGATTACTTCGACCTGCACCACACCGCCGACGACACGCTGGACAAGATCGACCCGAAGGCGCTCGCGCAGAACGTGGCCGCCTACACCGTGTTCGCCTATCTGGCAGCCGAGGCAGATGGCGATTTCGGCAGCCGCGCAAAGTCTGTGCAACCGCCGAACGAGTAATCTGGGAACGCAGCACGGCGTTGGCGTTTCTACTCCAGGACGAGCACACACGATGGTGGCCAAGCGGCAACGCAGTGCAAACAATGCGGCGACGTTGCTGGACGTCGCCAAACATGCAGGCGTGTCGCCGATGACCGCATCGCGCGTGATCAACCGGCATCCGCATGTCGGCCAGGACATGCGCACGCGCGTGGAAGCGTCGGTGCAGGCGCTGGGCTACCGCCCCAATCTTGCAGGCCGCTCGCTGCGTACCAGCGGCCTGTTGCGCATCGGCGTGCTGTACAGCAATCCCAGTGCGGCCTACCTCAATCAATTCATGCTCGGGCTGCTGGAGCAGAGCAGCCTCAACGGCAGCCAGGTGCTGGTGGAAAAATGCGGCGCCATCCGCAGCCAGCGCGCAGCGACCGAACGCCTGCTCGCCGCCGGCGTGGACGGGGTGATCCTGCCGCCGCCACTGTGCGATTCGCGGCAGACCATTGCCGAACTGGATGCGCGCGGCATCCCAGTGGTGGCCGTGGCCAGCGGCGCACCGATGGCGCAAATCAGCTCGGTGCGCATCGACGACTATCAGGCCGCACGCGCCATCGTCGCGCACCTGATCGAGCTCGGTCACCGCCGCATCGCGCTGATCAAGGGCGACCCGAAACACACCCCAAGCGCGCTGCGCGCCAACGGATACCTGGACAGCCTGCAGGCCGCCGGCCTGCCGATCACCGACGCGTTGATCGCCGACGGGCTGTTTACCTACCACTCCGGTCTGCTCGCAGCGCGTAGCCTGCTGGCGCAGCCGCACCCACCCACTGCGATCTTTTGCAGCAACGACGACATGGCTGCCGCAGCGGTGGCGGTGGCGCATGGTCTGGGCCTGCGCGTGCCCGAAGACGTGTCGGTGGCCGGCTTCGACGACACACCGGTCGCCACCACCATCTGGCCGGAACTCACCACCGTGCATCAACCGGTTACCGCGATGGGCCGTGCGGCGGTGTCGTTGCTTGCCGACGCCATTCGGCAACGGCGCAAGGGCGATGCCGCCCATGGGGTGCATCAGGTGATGAAATACACCCTGGTCAAACGCGGTTCGACGGCTCCCCCGCCAAACGGATAGCCACTGCACTGGCAGTGCGCGCGCTGCAGCGACGCAATGTCATCGAAGAAGACATTGCCGCCCGGAATCATCGCACTGGCCTTCGTGGCGACACATGCAAATGAACTTGCGGGCAAGACGTCATTGGTGCGGGACGGGTGATTTCAGAGAGACAGAATCGGTACGGTGCTGGATCCGTGTCGCCTCTTGCTTGGTCTGTGCGCAGACAGACCACCGATCGACCGAAGCAATGGGCCAACCACACCTGCGGTATCCCCGGCAGCCCAGTGGCTGCCGGGGACATTCACACTACATCAGCGACACAGCGGCAGCACACTTGCGGAGGACGCCAGCGCAGACCTCACGATCGGCGATGCGGGCACGCTGCGTGCGCCGGCCGCATCACCTGTTCGGCTTGGCACGCACCACGGCTGACGGGGCGCTCGCTCCTGCCGCACTGTTTGCGGTCACCACATAGTCGTAGTCGGCGCCATTGCTGACCGATTGATCGACATACGATGCCGCCGCGACATTGGCCCCCACCGTGGTGAATGCACCGGCTCCACCGGCACGCCGCTGCACCGTGTAGCTGGTCGCGCCGGCCACTGGCGACCAGCTCAGCCTGACCCGGCTGTCGCCGACGGCGGCGGTGAGGCCGCGCGTTGCGCTCGGCGCGGCGACCGGTGCCGCGGTGGCCACCGCGGTGCTGGCAGTTGCGATGACCGGGTACGCGTTGTTCACCAGTTCGATGAACTGGTTATGGAACCACGCACCGGAGATCGGCGCACCGGCGAGCGCGCCGGTCAACACGCCATCGGCCGTGGTGTATGTGGGGTCGCACATGCGATCGAAGCCCTTGCCCTCGTTGTTCGGAATCAGGGTGCTGGACCCATCGGACTCGCCCGGCGGCTTGACCCAGACATACGCGTCCAGATGCGGGCCCGGCGCGGCGGCCGGAAGCGCGCCGATGCCTGCGCCACTTTGATTGCACCAGTTGCCGCGATGCAGGCGGCGATCGATGCGGCCGGTATTGACGTACGAATTGATGTCGCTACCGAAGGCGCTGGTCGGGCGATTCGGACCACCCCAGCCGTTACGGCCGGTATCGATGATGAAGCCGATCGTGCTGGGCCAACCCGCGCTGACAAATCCGTTGTACAGGGCCTGGGTGAAATCGGTCTCGTCGAAATACGGATTCCATTCGTAGAATTTCGCCGACTTGATCGGCTGACCATTCACGCTCAACTCGGGATTGGGCAGATTCGGCTCATTCAGCGGCGTGGTGTTGGCGGTATTGGTGACAAACCCATCCACGCTTGCCAGACCCGCACTCGTCCCCTGCACCACCCGGGTATACAGCGAGATGGACGGACCGCGGTTGCTGTCCCAGCCCAGCCAGCCGGAGTGGCCGATATCCAGATAATTGTAGGTATTGGGTATCGCGTGCAGTTTATTGAGCGCATACTTGATGCCTTCTTCGTAGATCCCGGTCGAATTGGCAAGCGCGCAGCGCATGTCATTCAAATTGGTGACCAGATTGGGCAGGCTGTCGGGCTCGATGACATTGACGATACGAATATCTTTGTATTTGGGATCGGCGAAGATGGCCGCGATCACATCGATATATTCTTTCTTGTAACGCTCCAGCGCGGCGGGCGTGAGCGGCAATTCACCATTGGACGCCAGTGCATGGCAATCGCGTCCGGGTAGATCGTAAATGACGAAGCTGGCAGTGATCGGCGTATTGGCCTTTTTCTGCGCCAGCGCAGCATCCAGATGCCCCCTCAGACCGAGTCGCCCGGCATTTTGCGAACCACCGGCGATTGCCGCGATACGATCGAGCCACACTGCGGTCGGCAGGGTTTTGACCACGCCCATCTTGGCCTTCAACGGAACGCCCTTTATCTTCGCGATCGATGCATCGACTTTCTTGGCGTAATCCGGATTGACATAACCGGTGGCACCAACGAATGGATTATCGACGTGGGCCTGCGCGCAGACCGTCGCCACGACCATCGGGTTCAATGCCAACAGCGATAACGCCATGGCGCGCTTGACGTGACGATGGATGCCCTTGCTGGAATTCATGATATTCACCTAGTTTTATTGGATGGTGTTTATGCCGATTCACTGCAGCACTGCCTGTCTTTGGCTTGCGTTCTTCCTTTGTCGGGGCACCCATCGGAGATAGCTGGAGCCACTCAAACACGCTCCGTCGGCGTCCCGCCGAAGAGCATTTGCATGGCATTACGTTGATGATGCCCAGGCAGAAACGCAGGCCAATGGCCTGTTTGTCTCTGAGGACAGCACCCAAGACCTCGGATTTGGCGGCTAGCGCGCTCGCAACGCGATCATCCTTGCGATGCTGCCACCGTGATGTGCGGAGTATCTCCAGGGAGCGAATGAGCGATCAGCATGGGACGCTGTGCCTGCGAACCGGGGGGTCGGGTTCGCCATGCGGAAACTACGCTGCATAACAAGCATAAGCAATCGTCAAACATTGCGGTTGCACACAGATCCAGCCACTGCCCGGGACCGAGTTTCAACAGCAGGCAGTACTACACAAATGGATGTGCCATTACGCACAAAAAAACGGCCACATCGCTTCCCGACGATGCGGCCGAATGGGAGGGTACCCAACGTCGCCGTCGGGCGTACTGCAACACCGGTAAACCGGTGACGGGAAGAAAGCGCAATGACCGCTTGGAGAGGGAGAAACAGAAAACCATGTGCGACACGGCGCAGGGGTGCGCCGTGTCGCACATTGGTACATCGCATCAAACCGTCACATCAGAAGCGCAGACGCAGGCCGGCGTAGTAACGACGCTCGAAGATGTTCTGGTCGTAATAGTGGTTGGTCCACTGCGCGTAACGCCGCTCACTTTCGCCAGTGAGATTTGTGGCTTGCGCGTAGAGCGTCAGGTGATCGTTGACGTCGTAACTGAAGGAGGCGTCCAGGTAGCCGACGTCGTCGTTCCAGATGGCCAGCTCATCGCCCCACGCACCGCTGTTGACCTGACTGAAGCGCTTGCTGCGCCAGTTATAGGCCACACGCGCCTGCAACTTGTCCTTCTGGTACCACAACACCGCGTTGGCCTGATGCTTGGAGTTGTCGCCGATGGGCAACGTATTGCCTTCGATATCGGTGTTGTCGGTGTCGGCGTCGGAGAAGGTGTAGTTGATGTTGGTGCCGAACCCGCTCAACCAGCCCGGCAGGAAGTCGAACGCCTGTTGGTAGCCGATTTCGAAACCCTTGATCTTGCCGCCACCGCCGTTGACGATGCGCTCCACCGGGCCGCCCAGCCGCACCACGCCATCGGCGTCGGGCTGGGGCTCGATGTTGGTCACCGTGGTCGGGAACGACTTCACATCGATCAGGAAGGCACCCACGCTGATCAACGACGCGTCGGAGAAATACCATTCCCACGAGGCGTTGTAGTTGGTGGCGCGGTACGGATCCAGATCCGGGTTACCCGAGCGTCCGTTGAGGAACAGCACCGCATCGGAGGGCAGCGCCGGGTTGCGCGGCGGCGTGCCGTTGACGGCATAGAAGCTGACCAGGCCGCGCCCCAGATCGGGCAGGTCCTGACGCGCGACAGCCTTGTTGTAGGCAAAGCGCAGCTTCTGCGCGTCGGTGATGTCCAGCGACAGGTTGGCGGTGGGCAGCACGTCGGTGTACTGACGGTTCAAGCGATTGGTCCCGATCGCCGGGCTGACGCCATTCCATTCCACGTTGCCGATAAACACATTGCCGCTGCTCAGGTACTGATCGATCGCCAGCTTGGTCTGCACGATGCGTGCGCCGATGTTGGCCGTCCACGGCACTGCACTGCCGGTTCCACCCTCCAGGTTGGCCAGAAAATACGCCGCAGTGCTCTTTTCGGTGACCTTGTACGAGTCGGCGGCCTGCTGGTACGCCACATTGCCGGGGTACAGGCTATTGAGATAGCCCACCGGGTCCTTCATGACCTGCGGGTTGATTGCCGGCAAGCCCTGGCTGCCCAGGCCGGTGACCTTGAGCGGATCGAAGTCGTTGAAGTATGCCCAGTAGCCGGGAATCGAATTGAACGGCAGCAGGCGCGCTTCCGAGACACCGCTGCAGGTGTCCACGATCAGCGGGTCCTTGAAGTAATACAGCGAACGATTGGGATCGGCGCAGCTGGTGGACACCGGCGACAGGTACCGATAGGTGTCCAGCTTGACCTCGCGCTCGCCATAGCGAATGCCGAACTGGAAGCCGCGCACCACGCCTTCATCGAACTCGAAGGTGCCGTCGGCGCGGAAGGCGTCCATCGTCGCTTCGATCTTGTTGCCCTGCGCCCAGGTGGACATCAGCTGCCAGTTGTCCGGGTTGGACACGTCGGTGCCGAGGTTGACCGCCGGGTAGGTGCCACGGAAATCCACCGACGCATCCACCGTGGGCAGGCCATTGGCATTGGCCCATTGGGTGACACCACCGGCACGCGTGATCTGGTCGCCGCGCGTCACCACCGCATCGGCACGCGCTTCGTCGTAGGTGCGCTGCGCATCGCCGTGCACCCAGCGGAACGATGCACGGAACGGGCCGCCATCATCGAAACGCAGTTCCAGGTTGGTATTGAGCGAATCCGAATCGGCAACGCCGGCCATCGAGTGCGCCTGGAACCGGTTGTAGCGGAACTGGCCGTATTCGAGCACACCGTTGGAATCGACCACCGACCCCGGTTGCAACTGGTTGGTCGCCCAGCCGGTGTGCAGCTGCGCGGCCACCGAGGTGTCCTGGTCTTCGAGCTTGGTGTAGGCCGCATCGGCCAGCACCGTCCACGAGTCGTTGATGTTGAACTGGAACGAGCCGTTGACGCCGGTACGCTGGCGATCGGTGCTGCGGTTGTCCAGTTCCGTCGCCACCCAGTTGTAGAAGTAATCGCGCGGCAGGTTGGACGGATCGGTATTGCTGCCGATGCGGCCATCGCCATTGAAGTCGAAGCCCACGTTCTGCTCGGTGGACTTCTGCGCGCCGTTGGAATACACGCTGGGGTGCTTGTTCTCCAGCGTGGCATCGGAATACGAC
>NZ_JSZE01000109.1 GCF_000802365.1 Xanthomonas cannabis pv. cannabis | reverse complement strand
GCACTGTTGCATGCGCGCAGCCAAGTGGAACGACACCATATCGCATCGACAGCCTTGCTCGCTCCTGCCGAAGACATCGAAGCGCGGCGGCCCTGCACAGTAGCAAAGCCGCCGCGGATCACGCAGGGACTGGCGCACGCTTCATCGCCGCGCGCCTGCCTGCAGTCGATGATCAACGCTGCGCAGTCGGCAGCTCGTCCCACACCTTGGGGTCTTCGGCGCCCAGCACCCAGCAGCTGAAACCTTCCAGGCCGTACTGCTTGGTCAGCTCGTAACGTGCCTTGAAGCTGCGTGCGTCCGGGCGGAACACCCACTCACGCATGTCGTCGCGATAGAAATAGAACCACGACTCCTGTTCGACCGGATCCCACTGCACGGTGGCGTTCTGTTCGATCGCCAGCGGGAAGGATTCGTCGGCATCGATATACGCGGCTGCGATGTTCGACGCTTCGGTGCCGTCTTCCTTCACCGGGTTGCCGGTGTACCAGCGGTAGCCATAGGTGGCGATGCCCAGCGACAGCTTTTCCTTCGGCACCTGGGTGATGGCGTAATCCAGGTGCTTCTTCATCCACACCATGCCATCGACCGGGCCGGGCGTGGTCCAGCGGGTGTGCTGGTCGTAGGTCATGATGCTGACCAGATCCGCAGCCTGGCCCAGCGCCTTGAGGTCGTAGGCACCGCGCCAGTATTCCCACATCCACTTGGAGAACTGGCCACCTTCGGCGTGGCCCGGTGCGTTAGGGACCACCGCCACCGACATCTTGAAACCGGCCTTGTGCAGCGCGTCTGCGGTCTGCTTCACCATCAAGGTGTAGGCATCGCGATCGGTCCAGGCGATGTTTTCGAAATCGAACTGGAAGCCGTAGTACTTGTGCTGCTTGCCGTGGATCAGCAGCGATTCGATCATGCGCTTCTTGGCGGCTTCGTCGTGCATCAGCTTGTGGAAGCCGTCGCGGCCGGTGGTCATCGACAGGATCGGCATCACCCGCAGCTTGTGCTGCTTGGCGATGTCGTACAGGTACATATTGGGCGTGCCGTTGACCAGGCCGTTCTGGTCGACGCCGTACCAGGTGGGCACCACCACATCGATCTTGTCGACGTTGGCAATGAACGAGTTGGTCGATTTCTGCGTGTTCATCAGATAGAACAACGCCGTGGGATTCTTGGCCAGGGCCGGGGCGCAGGCAAATGCCAGCGCAAGCAACATCCAGGTCAATCGCTTGCTCATGAAAGACAACATCCGTCAGGGAGTGGAGGAAGAAAGGTCGATGCGGAACACATACGCGCTCTCGCCGACCGGCTTGACCGGAAGCCGCAGGTGCAGGCCATCGGCGCGCTGTTCGAACGGGATCTTCTTGTCGTTGGCCAGCAAGGTCACTGCGCGCACGCCATCGGCGGCGTTGAGCGAGCGGATCACCGCTTCGCCATTGCTCGGCCAGCCGAGCTCGATCGCATACAACGCGCCATCGCGGGTGGTGAAGCGGAAATCTTCAGCCGTGTACGGCTTGGTCTTGACGTCCTGGAAGGTGCCGCCCACCACTTCGGTGGGGCCTTCGCCATACACGCGCCACGGCGTGCTGTCGTAGATCGCGCCGCCATTGGTCTTGAGCCAACGACCGATCGCCAGCAGGATGCCGCGCTCGGTGTCCGGGATCGAGCCGTCGGCGCGCGGGCCGATGTTGAGCATCAGGTTGCCGTTCTTGGCCACCACATCGGCCAGCATGTGGATGATGAAGGTGGGCGACTTGTAGGTGTCGTTTTCGATATAGCCCCACGAGGCGTTACTCACCGAGGTGTCGGTCTGCCAATGCGTGGGATGGATGCCGGTGAGCTGGCCGCGCTCGATATCCAGCGTGCCGGCACCTTCCGGGAAGGCGCCCAGCTTGTAGTTCACCACCACCCCGCGGTCGGCCTCGGTACGCGCCGCGCCCTGGTTGTAGTAATACGCCAGCATCGTCGGCAGGCTGCGGCGGAAGGTGGGATGGGCAATCCACCAATCGAAATAGATCAGGTCCGGTTGATAGGTGTCGATCAACTCGGTGGTACGCGCCAGCCAGTCGTCCAGCCAGGCCTGCGAGACCGGCGTCCAGTCGTTGGCCACGTCGGCGTCGTCCTTGCCCGGCAACCGCACCTGCGCCGGGCCGTACAGCGCGGCATAGCGTGGGTCGTTGACGTCTGAGTCGAACTTGCGCCCGCCATCGAAGAACCAGTTGTGTTCGGCGCGGTGCGAGGACAAGCCGAAGTGCAGCCCATGCGCGCGGATCGCCTTCGACAACTCGCCCAGCAGGTCGCGCTTGGGCCCCATTTTCATCGCGGTCCAGTCGGACAGCTTGGAGTCGTACAGCGCAAAGCCGTCATGGTGCTCGGCCACCGGCACCACATAGCGCGCGCCGGACTCACGGAACAACTTGGCCCAGCCATTGGGGTCGAACTTGGGCGCGGTGAACTTGGGAATCAGATCCTTGTAGCCGCTGCTGGCCTGCGGGCCGTAAGTGGCCACGTGATGCGCGAATTCCTTGGAGCCTTGCAGATACATGTTGCGCGAATACCACTCGCTGCCGAACGCCGGCACCGAGAACACGCCCCAGTGGATGAAGATGCCGAACTTGGCATTGTCGTACCACGCCGGTGATTGATACGCCTTCAGCGCGGCCCAGTCGGGGCGGAACGGGCCCTTGCGTGCACCGGCCTCGGCTTCGCGCACCAGGCGCTCGCGTTCGGGCGCGTACTTGGCGGTGGCATCGAGCCACTGCTGGTCGATGGCCTCCGGATTGAGCGTGGTGGCGGTCGGCGCGGTGGGCGATTGCGCGGCACTCGCATGCACGGCGGGCAACGCGAGCAGCAGAGCGAGCACGAGCGCTCGACTCCTGGGTGCAGCTCCGGCGTGGCGGCGGGATGGAGCCGCAGACACGCGGCTATCGGTCGTCATGGGAACTGCACTCCTGTAAGCGAAACGCGTCGGCCATGTTGCAACCGTGCGTGGATGGCAAAAGCGGGCCTGGCCATGCTTCCTCGATCGCGAAGGGGCGTGGCCAGTACCACTCCTTGATACAACATCAAGCTGTGCGCTGCGTGCAACGCACAGCTCAAAAAAAGGCGCGCCACCGTGGAGGGTCGGTGGCGCGCCGGTGCTACATCAGAACTTGAAGTTGAGCTGGGCCTGATAGCCGCGGCCGTTCTTGTAGAACGCCGTGGGTGTATCACGCGTGTTGCTGAAGACCCGGTAGGTGGAATCCAGCAGGTTGGTGGCGCCGAAGGTGATGCCCATGTAATCGGTGATCTGGTACGAGGCGTTCAGATCCAGCTGCTTGTAGGCATCGGCAAAGTCACGCGATTCCAGGCGGCCGATCTGGGTGAAGTACTTGGAGCGGTAGCTGTAGTTCACACGCACGGTCCAGTCGCCGTGTTCCCAGTACGGGATCACGTTATAGGTATCGCGCGACAGGTACGGCAGGTTCAGACCGGAGCTGGAGTCGGACTCGGCGAACGTGTAGTTGGCCTGCAACCCGAAGCCCAGACCGAAGGTCTGCTGGTAGTTGACCGCCACGCCCTTGACCTTGGCGTCGGACACGTTCACCGGCGTGGTCACCTGGTACAGGCCAGCAATGGCCGGCGGTGCCGGGTTCAGCTGCTGCGGAGTCGTGGCGCTGACGATGTAGGAGCTGATGTCGCGATAGAACACCTCACCGGACAACATGCTGGACGGCGCGAAGTACCACTCGGCAGCCAGATCGTAGTTGGTGGATTCGTACGGCTTCAGATCCGGGTTGCCGCCGTTGGCGGTCAGATCGCCGGTGCCGCTGTTGATGGTGAAGGTACCGGCCAGATCGGCGTAGCGCGGACGTGCGATGACCTTGGCCGCCGAGAAGCGCAGCACGGTGTCGTCGGTCATGTCGTAGGCGATGTTGAAGCTCGGCAGCGCCTTGCGATAGTCATTGGTCTCGGCGACACGATCGAAGCTGGTGCCGCCGTCGTTGCTCTGCCAGAACTGCGACTTGTCGGTGGTGTCCACCAGACGCACGCCGACATTACCGCGCCACTGGCCCGACTCGAAGTTCAACTGCGTGTAGATGTTCTGGGTGATTTCCTTGACATCGAACGAGGCGCCGAAGTCGGTGCGGTATGCGCCCTGCGGCTGCGACAGCAGATAGTCGCGCACGGCGCCCAGGCCCGCAGTCGACCAGGTGGTCAGGTCGCCGCTGGCGCCCAGGCCGTCATACAGGCTGCTCGGCGTGCTACCGGGGTTGAACTGCGTCAGCGACACCGCGTCAGTGGAGTTGATACGGTTGCCGCGCGCATCCACGCCGTTGTTGTGGTTGATGTACTTGTAGCCGAACTGCAGCTTGGTGAACGGGCCCCATTCCAGGTCGCGCGAAGCATCCCACTGGAAGTACTTCTCGTCGTCCTTGCTCTTCTGGTAGGCGATACCGCCTGCCTGCATGATCGGCGTGCTAGTGCCGGGAACGTTTCCCTGCTGCCCGGGAGCCAAACCTGCCGGATTACCTGGCAAGACCCAGTTCGCTGCTCCGCCGTTGTCGTAGTTGACCGCGGTGTTGCGACCATCAAACGCGTAGTTGTAACCGCCGTCCTGCATCAGGAACTTCATCAGGTATTCGGGGTTCTTTCCGCCGGTCGCTTCGGTGTAACCGGCCTGGGTGGTGAACACCCACTTTTCGCCGGACCAGTCATGACGCAGGTTCAGGCTCTTGGTAGTGACGGTGCTTTCACGGTAGTTTGCGTCCAGCTGGGAATATGGTTGCGCGAGTCCGCTATCTGCGAAATTCGCGGAGGTGACCACTCCATTTTGCACTGTCGCCCTGTCTATCAGTCGCATGTTGCTGATTTGGACAGCATTCCCGTTTTCATCGACAGAGCCATCCGCTGCCGGTGAACTGCAGTTTGGGCACACATAACGCGCCTGGCTGAAGTTGTTGTACTTGCCCTTGATGTACAGACCGGTCAGGTTGAACTCGTTCTGCTCGTCGGGTTTCCACTGCAACGCGCCCTGCAGGCCACTGCGCTCACGGGTCTGCTGGAAGAACGCGCTGCTGATGCCGGCGGGCACACGTGCGGTGGCCACATCGCTGCCGTCGCCGGTGATGGTAGCGCTAGCGGGAATGTTGGCACCGGTGGTGTAGCCGAAGTATTCGATACCGGCGCGTGCCAGGTCCTGCTTGTCGTGCGTGGCGGAGATCAACGCGCCGAAGGTCTCGTCGTCGTTCTTCCAGCTCCACAGCGCCGAACCGCGCGGATTGCCTTCTTCCGAGCGATCGTTGTAGTTGTAGCCGATCGAGCCGCGGATGGTGTTCTTGGGCAGCTCCAGCGGCTTGCGGGTATGCACGATCACGGTGCCGCCGATCGAGCCTTCGTCGATGCGTGCCTCGGGGGTCTTGTAGACCTCCATCAGGCCGATGATTTCCGGCGACAGCAGGGTGTAGTTGAAGGTACGGCCGCTGGTGTCGGTCGGGTTACCGCCCCAGTCACCGGACGCGATGGTCTGGCCGTTGAGCAGCACGCGGTTCAACGCCGGGTCGGTGCCGTTGATGCTGACCTTTTCGCCTTCGCCGAACTGGCGGTCGACGCTGATGCCCGGCAGGTGCGACAGCGATTCGGCCGCATTGATGTCCGGGAACTTGCCGATGTCTTCGGCGCTGATGGCATCGACGATGGAGTTGGCCGAGCGCTTGACTGCCTGGCTTTTTTCCAGCGATGCGCGATAGCCGGTGACGGTAATGGTGTCCAGCTCGGTGGTGGCCGAGGATGCGCCCGCAGGCGCCTGTTGTTCTTGTCCGGCAGCCATTGCAGAGCCGGAGCAGTACAGAGCGGCGGTGATACAGAGTGCTAACGTCGTGGTGCGGCTGTGCATGGCTAAACCTCGTTGGTTAGTGCTGTGAGCGCGCGCCGTGGAAAGGCATCGCGCTCGGCGTGGCCGGCAAAACAACACGCCCTGACCGATCGCGGTGATCGCACTCCGTGCTCGGCAACGGCAGCAGGCGGTGTCGATTCGCGTGGTAGAGGAGGTGTCCCCCGTGTGGTGAAGCGGTGGAGCGAACGCGATATCGGCGAGCCCGGCGTCTGGCGACGCAGAACCCGCGAACCTGGAATCAGCAGGGAGGGGAAGAGCCGTTCTTCAGTACCGAACAGTCCATGGCCCCTCCTGCCAGAACCCCGATTTGGACCGAGTCTCGCGTAGCGCTGACAGCGTTGTCAACACGTCGTCACAGATCTCTGATGCAGCTGCGATTGCGCTGCAATGCAGCATTTTTGCAGCGCGATCGTCGACGTAGTCGACCAGGTGCGTGCGCACGTACTTCCGTCGCGCGGGGTTGATTAGCGCTTTCAATGCTGGAAACGTTTTGTGCCGCAGCGTTTGGCGAAATCTGTGCCGGAATCGTCGCCATGCATGCGGATTTTTCGGGGATGATGGGGCCGGCCCTGGATTGCCTTGATTGGGGTCTCCACGGTTGCGTTACACAGCAATTACTGACAACGTTGTCTACCCGCTGCCGTTCGTCGGACAACGGGACCTGACGCCAGCCCGCTGCCACTTAACAGGAGAATGCGTGAGCGCAAGCAGCCCAATGGAAGCGGTGGCCTTTCCGCGCCCCGACACCTTCGTTGCCGCAGACGTGGGAGGGACGCATGTGCGCCTGGCGCTGGTCTGCGAGAGCGCCGATACAGGCAAGCCGGTCACGGTGCTGGACTACCGCAAGTACCGCTGCGCCGATTACCCGGACCTGGCCGACATCATGTCCGCGTTCTTCGCCGAACTGGGATGTGCGCCGGTGCAGCGCGGCGTGATCGCCAGTGCCGGATACGCGCTCGAAGACGGCAGCGTGATCACGGCCAACCTGCCATGGGTGCTGGCACCGGAACAGATCCGCCGCCAGCTCGGCATGCAGGTGCTTCATCTGGTCAACGATTTCGAGGCGGTCGCCTACGCGGCCAACTACATGACCGGCAGTCAGGTGATGCAGCTCTCCGGCCCGGCGCAGGGCGCGCCCGGCCCGGCGCTGGTGCTGGGCCCCGGCACCGGCCTGGGCGCGGCGGTGTGGATCCCCAACGGCGCCCACCCGGTGGTGTTGCCGACCGAGGCCGGCCACGCGGCGCTCGCCGCCGCCAGCGATCTGGAAGTGGCCTTGCTGCAGGAACTGCGGCGCACCCGCACGCATGTCGGCACCGAGACCTTGTTGTCCGGCCCGGGGCTGTTGAATCTCTATCACGCACTGGCCAGGTTGCGCGGCGAGCGGGCCGTCCATGGCGGGCCGGCCGATGTCACCGCCGCGGCGCTGGCCGGCAACGACGTGCTCGCGCGCGATGCGCTGCAGGCGTTCTGCGGTTTCATGGGCAGCGTGGTCGGCGACATGATGCTGCTGTATGGCATTCGCAGCGGCGTCTATCTGGCCGGCGGATTCCTGCCGCAGATCGCCGACTTCATCGTCGCCAGCGACTTCGTCGCCCGCCTGCTCGACAAGGGCACGTTGCGCCCGGCGCTGGAGCAGGTGCCGGTGCGCATCGTCGAACACGGCCAGCTCGGCGTCATCGGCGCGGCCAGCTGGCTTCTCCAGCATGCTCGCTAGGCCAGAACCCCCGGAGCGCATCCGCGCCGCAGGAGCGCCTGCGGCCGCAAGGGCCTTAGCCAGAGCACCGGCATTAACTGAAACGTCGCTCTAACCAGCGCCGCCCTCCAACCCATCTCGCGACCGCAGAAGCTTCGTAGGGCGCCCTTGGGCGCGAGAGGCCTTACCGACAAACACCAGGACGATCGGAAACGTCGCTCCGCAGGAGAGCCCCATCGCGCCCGGGTGCGCTCCTACGCGTTACCGGGGCGCTGCCTGCGTCGGGCTGTCCCACGGACCTACAAACGATCCACCCGCCACGTCGGCGCCCTATAGATCCCCGAACCGCGACTGCAATGCGGCAATGGCGGCCAGCCCGGCGGTTTCGGTGCGCAGGATGCGCGGCCCCAGGCGCAGGCCGGTGAACCCGGCGTCGGCCAGCGTCGCCCGATCGCGCGGTGACCAGCCGCCTTCCGGCCCGATCGCCACGATGACGTCCCGCTGCGTGCCCGCGCTCAAGGTGCCCAGGCGATGCTCGCCCTGCGGGTCCAGGGTCAGCCGCAGCGACTGCGGGTCGCTGGCCACTGCCGCCTCCTGCAGGCCGGTCGGTGCTGCCAGCGCCGGGACGCGCGCCCGGCCGGATTGCTCACAGGCAGACACCACCACACTGCGCCAGTGCGCCACGCGCTTTTTCAGGCGCGCCGCATCCAGCTTCACTTCGGTGCGTTCGGCGTTTACCGGCACGATGGCTGCAACGCCCAGCTCGGTGGCTTTCTGCAGGATCAGATCCATCTTTTCGCCGCGGGCGATGCCCTGGATCAGGGTGATGCGCAGTGGCGATTCGTTCGCCAGCGGCTCGGCACGTTCCACCATCGCGCGCGCCTCGCGCTTGCCGGCCACGGTGATGCGTGCGTGGTAGTCGCAGCCATCGCCATTGAACAGGATGCAGGCATCGCCCTCGCGCAGCCGCAGCACGCGCAGCAGGTGGTTGGCCGATTCCTCGGGCAATGTCACTTCCTGGTCGCACTGCAGCGGCAGCGCAACATGGGAGCGGGTCACGCGCATGCGACGGCCTCCTCGATGGCCTGGCGCGTGGTTGCCGCCAGCAAGGCAAGCTGCGCCTCGTCCACGCAGTACGGCGGCATCCAGTACAGCACGTCGCCCAGGGGGCGCAGTACCACGCCACGGTCCAGCGCGGCGCGATACGCCTTCAGGCCGACACGCGCGGCCGCGGGGAATGGCGTGCGCTTGTCGCCGCCACGGGTGAGTTCGAAGGCGACGATCATGCCGGCCTGGCGCACGTCGGCCACGGCGCGGTGTTCGCCGATCTGCGCGGCCAGGGTGCTCATGTGTGCGGCGGTGTGCTGGTTACGCGCAATCACGTCGTCGTCTGCGAAGATCTGCAAGGTCGCCAACGCGGCCGCGCAGGCCAGCGGATTCCCCGTGTAGCTGTGCGAGTGCAGGAAGGCGCGTTCGCGCGAATCGTCCAGGAACGCGTCGTACAGCTGCTGGGTGGCCAGCACCGCCGCCAACGGCAGGAAGCCGCCGGTCAGGCCCTTGGACAGGCACAGCAGGTCGGGCATCACGCCGGCCTGCTCGCAGGCGAACAAGGTGCCGGTACGGCCGAAGCCGGTCGCAATCTCGTCGGCAATCAGGAATGCGCCGTGCGCATCGCACAAGGCGCGTGCGCGGCGCAGATACGCCGGGTGATACATGCGCATGCCGCCGGCACATTGCACGCGCGGTTCCAGGATCAGCGCGCAGATCTCGCCGGGCGCTTGCTCGAACAGTGCCTGCAGCGCATCGGCGGCCTGCAGTGCGTACGCTTCCGCACTTTGCCCGGGCTCGGCCAGGTAGGCATCGGGCGAGGGGGCGAAGGTCGCTTCCAGCAACAGCGGCGCATACACGCGCCGGTAGAGCGGAATGTCGCCCACCGACAACGCGCCGATGGTCTCGCCGTGGTAGCCGTTTTCCAGCGCGATGAACCGCGTGCGGCGATGCTCGCCACGGTTGTGGAAGTAATGGAAGGCCATCTTCAGGGCCACTTCCACTCCAGCCGAGCCGTTGTCGGCGTAGAACACCTTGGACAACGGTGCGCGGTCGGGCTGGCGTGGCGCAATGGCCAGCAGGCGCTCGGCCAACTGCACCGCCGGTGCGTGCGTGAAGCCGGCCAGCATCACCTGCTCCAGCGTGCCGGCCTGTTGCGCGATAGCCGCACCGATGCGCGGCTCGGCGTGGCCGAACAGGTTGGTCCACCAACTGCTGACCGCGTCCAGATAGCGGCGGCCATCGTGGCCGACCAGCCACGCGCCGCTGCCGCTTGCGATCGGCACCAGGGGGAGCGTGTGCGGATGCTCGCGCATCTGCGTGCACGGGTGCCACACCACCGCAAGATCGCGTTGCCGCCACTGTTGGGCAGCTTCGGAGGCTGCAGGGTCTGCTAGGATTTCGGGCTCATGAACATGTCGATGCATCTGCCTATTCTATCGGTCCGCTCCGCGGCTGCGTGCCACGCATGAGCCCGCGTCTGCCGACCATCCACAAGATCACCGATCTGGGGGACGGGCCGTTCCGTCGCCAGCAGCTGGATCTGGAGTTTTCCAACGGGCAACGCCGCCTGTACGAGCGCCAACTCAGCCAGGGTCATGGCGCGGTCGTGGTGGTGCCGATGCTCGACGAGACGACGGTGCTGCTGGTGCGCGAATACGCGGCCGGTGTGCATCGCTACGAGCTGGGCCTGGTCAAGGGGCGCATCGATGCCGGCGAGACCCCGGAGCAGGCCGCCGACCGCGAGCTCAAGGAAGAAGCCGGCTATGGCGCGCGCCAGGTCCAGGTGCTGCGCGCGATGACGCTTGCTCCTACTTATATGAGTCACCAATCCTGGTTGGTGTTGGCGCGCGATCTCTACCCGGAGCGCTTGGTGGGCGACGAACCGGAAGAGATGGAGGTCGTGCCCTGGCCACTGGCGCGTCTGGACGAGTTGATGCTGCGCGAGGATTTCTCGGAGGGGCGCTCGCTGGCGGCATTGTTCATCGCGCGCGAGTGGCTGGAGCGCAACCGGTGATCCGCATCCCGATGGAATTGCGCGAAACCGTGATCGCCATCGCCCGTGAGGCCGGCGAGGCCATCATGCAGGTCTACGCGCAGGACTTCGCGGTCGAGATCAAGGACGATGCCAGCCCGCTGACTCAGGCCGACCTGGCTGCCAACCGCGTCATCGTCGACGGCCTACGCCGGGTCACACCCGATGTGCCGGTGCTCTCGGAAGAGTCTGCGCATGTGGCCTGGGAAACACGTCAGTACTGGACCAGCTATTGGTTGGTCGATCCGCTCGACGGCACGCGTGAGTTCGTCAAACGCAACGGCGAGTTCAGCGTCAACATCGCATTGATCCACATGGGCGCGCCGGTGCTCGGCGTGGTGCAGGCGCCGGTCGATGGCCGGGTCTGGTACGCCGCGCGCGGCGAGAATGCCTACCGCCGCGAGGGCGATCGCGACGAGATGCTGCAGACCCGCACCCCGGCCGCCACGCCATTGCGGGTGGCGGCCAGCCGCTCGCATCGCGACGCGCGCACCGCCGCCGCGCTGGAGCGCATGGGCGAGATCGACGTGGTCGCGCAAGGGTCGTCCTTGAAGTTCTGCCGCATCGCCGAAGGCGACCTGGATGTCTATCCGCGCTTCGGCCCCACCTCCGAGTGGGACACGGCGGCTGGCCAGTGCGTGCTGCACGCCGCCGGTGGCGTGCTGCTGGCGGGCGGCTCCGGCAAACCGTTCCGCTACAACCGTCGCGACACGCTGCTCAATGGCGACTTCATCGCGATGGGCGATCCCAATCTG
>NZ_JSZE01000108.1 GCF_000802365.1 Xanthomonas cannabis pv. cannabis | reverse complement strand
TGGCGCTGCGCGTCCTGCCGGACGCCCGAGTGGCGGCCGTCCGGCGGGCCCGGGCGGGAATCGCGGCCCTGCAGCCGGCAATCGCGGCCCCGGTGGTCCGGGCGGTGGCGCGCGCGGACCGGGTGGTCCCGGTGGCGCACCGCGTGGTGGCCCGGGCGGCCGTCCGCCGGGCGGCGGCAACCGTCGTCCGCCAGGCGGCGGCAATCGCGGTCGCTGAGCATCAGCTGATCCGCGCAACAAAAAACGGCCCCTCGCGGGGCCGTTTCTTTTGTGGTGGCCAACACGATGGACCTTCGACTGGAGCAGAGGAGTCCGCCGGGTCCGCTCAGGCAGGCGCGCCAGCAGCCGCTGTCTTGCGCAAGCTTGCCGCGAGGCAGGAGCCGCGCGCATCGGTCGATGCGCGCGACGCGATGCTGCCGCTTACTTGCGGCGCTCGATCACGAAGTTGCCGACATTGACACCCAGATCCACACCCTCGCCGGTACCTGCCAGCGCGAGCGAGATATCGCCCTTGGTGACCACCTGTGCGGTGCTCGACTTCACGATGCCCGCATGCGCTTCGGCAGCGGCATAGGTGCCGAACAGGTCGTTGAGGCTATAGGCACCGGAGAACGACCCACGGCCGCCGGTGATCTTGGACTTGCCGACCGTCAGGCCGCCGCCCTTGCTGGAAATCTTGACCGGGATGACCGCGCCGTTGTCGCAGGTGATGGTGCCGGTGCCGCTGGCGGTCTTGTAGAACACCGACCAGCCGGAGAGATTGAACTTCAGCTGGCAATCGATATTGCCGGCGGCCTGCGCCTGCGGGGCCAGCGTTGCCGTGCCAAGCAGGGCAAAAAGAGACAGTGACTTGATCATGTGTGCGTTGCCGGTGATGGACGTGGCGCGAGACTAGCAGCGCCGATGTGGCAGCCGCGACAAGGTGGTAGCGCCGTTCCAACTCGCGTTCAGCCAATCATTACCTGCGTTCCGGCCCTGCGTGGGTGCTGCGGGCACGGGCGCGGCGTGGGATGATCGGCGCATGTCACGCACTGCCAACCCGCTGTTCTTCGTCGCCTTGTTGCTGCCCTCGCTCGCGCATTGCGGCGAGGCGATTCCGACTACTGGTTACACGGTCGTCAACCGCTATCCGCACGACACCGCCGCCTATACCGAGGGCCTGTTCTATCTGGATGGCCACCTGTACGAGAGCACCGGCGAGCTAGGCCATTCCAGCGTGCGCAAGGTCGAGCTGAAAAGCGGCCGGGTACTGCAGCAGGTGGATACGCCAGCGCCCTACTACGGCGAAGGCATCGTGGCCTGGCACGACAGGGTGATTCAGCTGACCTGGCGCAACCAGCAAGGCTTCGTCTACGACCTGGCCACGCTGGCGCCGCGTTCGCAGTTTTCCTACCGGGGCGAAGGCTGGGCGCTGACCAGTGACGCGCGCCAGCTGTACATGAGCGATGGCACCGCCAGCATCCGCCGGCTGGACCCGCAGACCCTGAAGCAGGTCGGCAGCATCCAGGTCACCGCGCGCGGCCGCCCGCTGGACAATCTCAACGAGCTGGAATGGGTGAAGGGCGAGCTGTGGGCCAATGTCTGGCTGACCACCCGCATCGCACGGATCGACCCGGCCAGCGGCAAGGTCATCGGCTGGATCGACCTGAAAGCGTTGGTCCCCGATGCCGACACGTTGACCGACCCCAGCAACGACGTGCTCAACGGCATCGCCTATGACGCAGACCACGACCGCGTGTTCGTCACCGGCAAGCGTTGGCCGACGATCTATGAGATCAAATTGGCTGAGTAGCTGGGATTCGGGATTCGGGATTCGGGATTGGGGATTGGTGACAGCGGCGTGCTGGCATCTGGGCTGGATTGGCTTGCACCAATCCCGACTTACACATCCCGAATCTCGAATCGATCGGCATCCAGCATCGCCGGGAAGCGGGCGCGGTGCTCGGCCAGTGCGGCTGCACTGATGGTGGTGGTGACGACCTGTTCGCGTTCGCGGATTTCGACCTGCGGCTGGCCGAGGAAATCGATCACCGCGCTGTCGCCGGCGTAGTGCAACTGGTTGCCGTCCACACCGATGCGGTTGACCGCGGCAACGAAGCACAGGTTTTCGATCGCACGGGCGCGCAGCAACGTCTTCCACGCATAGGCGCGGGCGGACGGCCAGTTGGCGACGAACAGTTGCAGATCGAAATCCAGCTGTCCGGGGCGTTCCACATCGAAGCGGTTGCGGCAGAACACCGGAAAGCGCAGGTCGTAGCAGACCTGCGGATTGATCCGCCAGCCCTTCCACTCGACACAGAGGCGATCGCGCCCTGCCGCATAGCGCAGATGCTCGTTGCCGAAGCGGAACAGGTGACGCTTGTCGTAGTACTGCAGCGCGCCATCGGGCGTGGCCCACAGCAGCCGATTGAACACCCCCGCATCGGTGCGCAATTGCACGCTACCGGTGACCGCCGCACCCAGCCGCGCCGCCTGCGCGCGCACCCAGGCCACGGTCGGCCCGTCCATGCCTTCGGCCTTGTCGATGGCGTCGTTGGAAAACCCGCTGGTGAAGGTCTCCGGCAGGATCACCAGATCGGTCTGCCCGGTCAGTGGCTCCAGCAACGCGCCGTAATAATCGCGATTGCCAGCCGGGTCATGCCAGCGGGTGTCGCCTTGGATCAGGGAGATGCGCAGATCGTTCATAGAGAGACGGGGATTTGGGATTCGGGATTGGGGATTCGAAACAGCGGGTGTCGGGCGGCTTGGTGCTATCGGTGTCGTATAGATTCGAAGCGACAAGCGGCGCGCCGCCGTTGCCAATCCCCAATCCCGACTCCCGAATCCCAGCTCGTCAGAGCTTCTGCAAACGCTCGATTGCGGCGTCCAACGTTGCATCGTTCTTGGCGAAGCACAGCCTTGCCAAACGCTGCCCAGCCGGTGCGTTTTCGTAGAACGGCGATAGCGGGATCGCGGCGACGCCCTTCTCCACCGTCAGCCATTTCACGAACTCGGTGTCGGGCAGATCGCTGATGGCCGAATAGTCCACCAGCTGGAAGTAGCCGCCGGGCACCGGCAGCGGCTTCAGGCGCGTGGTCAGCAACTGTTCGCGGAAACGGTCGCGCTTGGCCTGATAGAAGGCGCCAAGTTGTTCGTCGTGCTCGGGTTCGTCGCGGATCATCGCGGCAAAGGCGTGCTGGGCCGGGCCGAAACTGGTGAAGGTGTTGTACTGGTGCACCTTGCGGAATTCGGCCGTCAGCGCCGGCGGTGCGATGGCGTAGCCGATCTTCCAGCCGGTGCAGTGATAGGTCTTGCCGAAACTGGAAACCACGAACGCGCGCTCGCGCAGTTCCGGCCAGCGCAGCACCGATTCGTGGCGGTAGCCGTCGAACACGATGTGCTCGTAGACCTCGTCCGAGAGCAGGAAGATGTCGGTGCCGCGTAGCAGCTCGGTCAGCGCCCGCATGTCGTCGCCCGAGAGCATGGCGCCGGAGGGGTTGTGCGGCGAATTGATCATCAACAGGCGCGTCTTCGGCGTGATCGCGGCGCGCAAGGCGTCCCAGTCGACCGCGAAGGTCTGCGGGTGCAATGCCACGTGCACCGCGCGCGCGCCGGCCAGATCGATCGCCGGCTCGTAGCAGTCGTAGGCCGGGTCCAGCACGATGACCTCCTCGCCGGCCCGCACCACCGCGTGGATGGCGTTGAAGATGGCCTCGGTGGCGCCGCTGGTCACGGTGATCTCGGTATCGGCATCGACCTGCGCGCCGTAGCAGCGCTGCGCCTTGCCGGCGATGGCCTGACGCAGCGCCGCCACGCCGGTCATCGGCGGGTACTGGTTGTGGCCGGCGCGCATGGCTTGGTCCAGCTCATCGACCAGGCGCTGCGGCACCGCGAAATCCGGGAAGCCCTGACCCAGGTTGACCGCGCCGTGCTCGGCCGCCAGCTGCGACATGACGGTAAAGATGGTGGTGCCCACCTTGGGCAGCTTGGTCGTGAGGAGCATGGTGCCTGTCCGGACAAGAAACGGGGGACCGCGAGTGTACGCAAAGCCGCCAGGCGGGTGCGTTCGGACGCTGCAAAACAGCGTTCCCCGACCCACCGCGGCGCCTCCGGCGCTGCCTCATACGTCCCCGGCGTGCCACCATCGTCGCTACAATGCGCGCCCGGTCTGGTGCGCCCTCGCCCCGGTCCTTCCCCATGCCGTCCTGCGACGGGAGCCCGCTGCACCGATGATCGAACCGCTGCACACCGCGCCACCGCTGCTGGCGGCGCACGCCCTGGCCTTCAGCCGCAACGAGGAGCCGGTGTTCGGCCCGCTGGATTTCCATGTCGATGCCGGCGAAGCCCTGTTGGTGCAAGGCGACAATGGCGCCGGCAAGACCACGCTGTTGCGCGTGCTGGCCGGGCTGCTGCATGTGGAGCGCGGGCAGATCCAGATCGACGGCAAGACTGCGCGGCGCGGCGACCGCAGCCGCTTCATGGCCTACCTGGGTCACCTGCCCGGCCTGAAGGCCGACCTCAGCACCCTGGAGAACCTGCACTTTCTGTGCGGCCTGCATGGCCGTCGGGCCAAGCAGATGCCGGGCAGCGCGCTGGCTATCGTGGGGCTGGCCGGCTACGAAGATGCCCTGGTGCGGCAATTGTCGGCGGGGCAACGCAAGCGCCTGGCGCTGGCGCGGCTGTGGCTGTCGCCGGCGCCGCTGTGGCTGCTGGACGAGCCGTACGCGAATCTGGATCTGGACGGCATCACCCTGGTCAACCGGATGATCTCCGCGCACCTGCGCGGCGGCGGTGCAGCGCTGGTCACCACCCATGGCGCCTATGCGGCGCCACCGGTGCGCACCCGCATGCTCACCCTGGAGGCGGCAGCATGAGCACGCCTTCGCCACAACCCTCGTTGCTGCAGGCCGGCCGCGCGCTGTTGCGTCGCGATCTGCAGCTGCTATGGCGCCGTCGCAGCGACGCCCTGCAGCCGGCGCTGTTCGCGCTGCTGATCGTGGTGCTGTTCGCGCTGGGCCTGGGCGGACGCCCGGACCTGCTGGCGCAGGCGGCACCGGCGGTGCTATGGCTGTCGGTGCTGCTCGCCGGCCTGTTGTCGCTGGACGCGCTGTTCCGCAGCGATGTCGACGACGGCTCGATGGAGCAGTGGCTGCTGGCACCGGTGCCGCTGGCCTGGTTGATTGCGGTGCGCGTGCTGCTGCATTGGGCAACCAGTGCGTTACCGCTGATTGCTGTGACGCCGCTGCTCGGCGAATTGCTGCACCTGCCGCATGACCAATTGCCGGTGCTGCTGGCATCGTTGGCGCTGGGCACACCGCTTTTGAGCCTGCTCGGCGCGGTGGTCGCTGCACTGACTGTCACCATGAAACGCTCTGGTATTCTCGTGGCATTGCTGGCGCTGCCGTTGTATGTGCCGGTGCTGGTGTTCGGGGCCGGCAGCGTGGCGGCAAGCGGACAAGGGCAGGATGCGGTGGGTGCGTTGCTGCTGCTGGGTGCGGGCTTGGTGATCGGCATCGTGCTGGCACCGCTGGCAGCGGCGGCGGCGATCCGGATTTCGCTGAGCTGATCGACGTTACAGATGCGCCGTTGACGGGACACCGTAGGTCGTACGGCGGTGTCGTACCGAGAGCTGTCTCCATGCAAGAAGCCATCGCCATGCCAAGAGCCATCGCCACCGCATGAACGTCGTCGCCCGCTGGTTCCACCAACTCGCCTCGCCCCCGATCTTCGACCGATTCACTGCGCGCTGGGCGCCGTGGTGCCATGCGCTGGCCGCGTTGCTGCTGGGCGCCGGCATCTGGCAGGCCTTGTTTGCGGTGCCGGCCGATTACCAGCAGGGCGACAGTTTCCGCATCCTGTATATCCATGTGCCGAGTGCGTGGATGAGCCTGTTCGTGTTTGGGCTGATGGCGGTGTACGCGGCGATCGCGCTGATCTGGCGCATCAAGGTGTGCGAGATCCTGGCGATGGCCTGCGCGCCGGTCGGCGCGGCGTTCACCGTGATCACGCTGTTGACCGGCAGCATCTGGGGCAAGCCGATGTGGGGCGCCTGGTGGGACTGGGACCCGCGCCTGACCACCGAACTGATCCTGTTGTTCCTGTATCTGGGGGTGATCGGGCTGTACCACGCCATCGACGACCGTCGCCAGGCCGCACGCGCGGCAGGGTTGCTGGCGATCGTCGGCGTGGTGCTGCTGCCGGTGATTCGTTATTCGGTGGTGTGGTGGAATTCGCTGCACCAGGGCCAGAGCATTCGCCTGTTCGGGCCATCGACCATCGATGCCAGCATGCTGCTGCCGTTGTGGCTGATGGTGATCGGCACCAAGTTCTGGTTTGCCGGGTCGCTGCTCACCCGCGCGCGCGCCGACAACCTGCGCCGCGAGGCCGGCAAGGCCTGGATCGTGCGCGATGCGGAGGGCACGGTATGAGCTACCTGCCCTATGTCATCGCTGCCTATGCGGTGTTCGCGCTGGTGCTGCTGTGGGACCTGATCGCCGGCCGCTGGCAGGTGCGCCGTGCATTGAGGGTTGCGCAGGCGCGCCGCCTGCGTGAGCGCAAGCGCGTACTGCCCAGCGATGCAGAGCTGAGCCGATGAACCCGCAACGTCGCCGCCGTCTATGGCTGGTGATCGCACTGGTGCTGGCCGGGGGGCTGGCGACCACGCTGGTGGCCATGGCCCTGCAGCGCAACGTTGCCTACCTCTACACGCCTTCGGAAGTGCTGCGTGGCGATGCCGGCGCGCACTCCCGTTTTCGGCTTGGCGGCATGGTCGAGAAAGGCTCCTTCAAAAGAGCCTCCGGTTCGCTGGAAGCGCAGTTCCGCGTCACCGATGGCGACGCGCAGCTGCCGGTGCGCTACGACCGCATCCTGCCCGACCTGTTCCGCGAAGGTCAGGCGGTGGTGGCCACCGGTCGCATGCAGCAGGGCGTGTTCGTTGCCGAAGATGTGCTGGCCAAGCACGATGAAACCTATATGCCCAAGGAAGTGGCCGACAAGATGGGCAGTGCGCACCGCAAGCATCGCGTGGAGGGGCCGCAGTGAGGGAAAGGCATGTCGGGACCCGGGACCCGGGACCGGGGACCCGGGAAGGGCGCGTTGCGGCCAGTGCAGATGTGTTCTTGCGCATGCGTCGTGGTGATCCGGGCTTGGGGAATGTTGGGACCGGGGACCCGGGACCCGGGACCCGGACAAGGCGCTTTGGCGCCGAAGGAGACCGGTCGGCGATAGCTCCTTGCATGCGTCTCGGCTGCGCCCCAAGCCCTGCTCCTCCCGGGTCGCGGGTCCCGGGTCGCGGGTCCCGGCTCTCCCATGCTTCCTGAACTCGGCACCTTCCTGCTGGTGCTGGCCCTGCTGGTGGCGCTGGTGCAGGCCGCCGTGCCGTTGGCTGGCGCCCAGCGTGGCCGCCGCAGCTGGATGGCAGTGGCGCGGCCGGCAGCGCTGGTGCAGCTTGGCCTGATCGCCACCGCCTTTGCGGTGCTGACGCACGCGTCTCTGGTACAGGACTTTTCGGTGCGCTATGTCGCCGAAAATTCCAACAGCTTGCTGCCGGTCATGTACCGCTATTCGGCAGTCTGGGGCGCGCACGAAGGCTCGCTGCTGCTGTGGACCCTGGTACTGGCGCTGTGGACCGGCGCGGTGGCGCTGTGGTCGCGGCAATTGCCGGCACAGGTCGTGGCGCGCGTGCTGGGGGTGATGGCGCTGATCAGCGTCGGCTTTCTGGCCTTCCTGCTGTTCACATCCAACCCGTTTGCGCGCCTGGTGCCGGTACCGCTGGAAGGCGCCGACCTCAATCCACTGCTGCAGGATCCGGGCCTGATCATCCATCCGCCGATGCTGTATTGCGGCTATGTCGGCTTTGCGGTGCCGTTCGCCTTCGCCATTGCGGCATTGCTGGAAGGCCGCATGGACGCACGCTGGCTACGCTGGACGCGGCCGTGGACCAATGTGGCGTGGTCGATGCTCACCGTGGGCATCGCGCTGGGCAGCTGGTGGGCGTATTACGAACTGGGCTGGGGCGGCTGGTGGTTCTGGGACCCGGTGGAAAACGCCAGTTTCATGCCGTGGCTGGTCGGCACCGCCTTGCTGCATTCGCAGGCGGTCACCGAAAAACGCGGCAGCTTCGCCAGCTGGACGCTGTTGCTGGCGATCGCCGCCTTCGCGTTGTCGCTGCTGGGCACCTTCCTGGTGCGCTCGGGCGTGTTGACCAGCGTGCATTCGTTTGCCGCCGACCCGTCACGCGGACTGTTCATCCTGGTGTTCCTGCTGGCGGTGGTCGGTGGCTCGCTGCTGCTGTACGCATTGCGCGCGCCACGGATGTCGGCCGACGCTGACCCGCGCCGCGCATTTGCCGGCAGCTCGCGCGAAACCTTGTTGCTGTTGAACAATCTGCTGCTCGCCTGCGCCTGCGCGATGGTGTTGCTGGGCACGCTGTATCCGCTGCTGGCCGATGCGCTGGGCCTGGGCAAGTTGTCGGTCGGCCCGCCCTACTTCGGCACCTTATTCGTGGTGTTGATGGCGCCGCTGGTGGCGTTGCTGCCGTTCGGCCCGCTCACCCGCTGGCAGCGCGAACAGGCCTCGCGGCCGCTGGCGCTGCTGGCGCCGTGGGCGGCCCTGGCGCTGGCGGCCGGAGCGCTGGCCTGGTTCATGGCGCCGCAAGGCCAGTTCAAGGCCGCGATTGGTGTGGCCGGTGCGGCCTGGGTGATGCTGGGCACCGCACGCTTCCTGTGGACGCGGCGGGCGGCCAAGGGCCGTCGCTACACCGCCGAAATGCTGGGCATGGTGCTGGCGCATCTGGGCGTGGCGGTGTTCCTGGCCGGTGCCTTGCTGGTTGAATCGCTGAGCCTGCAGCGCGAAGTGGCGCTGGCGCCCGGCCAGCAGGTGCAGCTCGGCCGCTATGCGCTGCACTTCGACAGCCTGGAAGAACGGCGGGGACCCAATTACGTGTCCGACCGCGCCAACCTGCAGGTGCTCAAGGACGACGCACTGGTCGGCATGCTGCATGCAGAAAAGCGTCGCTACGCCAGCGGCGGACAAACCCTCACCGAGGCGGCGATCCGCCCCGGCCCGTTCGGCGACCTGTATGTCGCCCTTGGCGAACCGCTGGGCAATCAGGCCTGGGCGGTGCGCGTCCACCTCAAACCGTTCGTGCGCTGGATCTGGCTGGGGGCGCTGCTGATGGCGCTCGGCGGCCTGGTCACAGCCGCCGACCGGCGTTTTCGTCGTTCTCCGGAGATCCAAGATGGTTGAGTCACGTTCGC
Organism: Xanthomonas cannabis pv. cannabis; assembly: GCF_000802365.1. Lineage (GTDB taxonomy): Bacteria > Pseudomonadota > Gammaproteobacteria > Xanthomonadales > Xanthomonadaceae > Xanthomonas > Xanthomonas cannabis. The sequence continues at coordinate 2,717 of NZ_JSZE01000108.1, read as the reverse complement.
CCCGCCTGCCCACGGCCGTCCTCGTGGGCGCCATCGTGCTGCTGCTCGCACTTGCAGCACTGCTGGTCTATGCGGTGGTGCGCTCAGGTCACGACGATCGCGATGCCCTGCCCTCCGCGCTGATCGGCAAACCGGCACCGGAGTTCGCGCTGCCGCTGCTGCACGACCCCAGCATCGTGGTGCATGCGCGCGAGCTGCGCGGTGCGCCGTACATCATCAACGTGTGGGGCAGCTGGTGCCCGGCCTGCCGCGAGGAACATCCGGTGCTGAGCCGCTTTGCGCTGACCAAGCGCGTGCGCGTGATCGGCTACAACTGGAAGGACGAGCGCGCCGATGCGTTACGCTGGCTGGAGCAACTGGGCAACCCGTATCTGCTGGTGGTCGCCGATCAAGATGGCCGCACCGCCATCGACTTCGGCATCGCTGCTGCACCGGAGACATTTCTGGTCGACGGGCGCGGCGTGGTGCGCTGGAAGTACAGCGGCATGCTGACCCAGTCCATCATCGACACCCAGCTGATTCCGGCGCTGAGCAAGATCGAACGCTCGCCCACTGCCGCACCGGACCTGCACGCCAACCAATGACGCGCGCCTGGCTGCTGACGTTGCTGCTGTTGCTGCCCTGGCTGGCCCTGGCCCAGCCGGTCGGCGACCCATCGCCGCTGCACTACCGTTCGGCGGCGGAAGAAGCGCGTTTCCACGCGCTGACCGCCGAGCTGCGCTGTGTGCAGTGCCAGAACCAGTCGCTGGCCGATTCCAACGCGCAGATTGCGCAGGACCTGCGTCGCGAGGTGCTGGCGCTGATGCACGACGGCCGCAGCGATGCGCAGATCCGCCAGTTTCTGGTCGCCCGGTATGGCGAGTTCGTGTTGTACCGCCCTCAGGTGGAATCGCGCACCTGGCTGCTGTGGTTCGGCCCGTTGCTGGTGCTGCTGCTGGGCGGGGTAGCGGTGATGATGGTGGTGCGTCGGCGCAGTGCGGCCGCACCCGCGTTACCCGCCGACGAGCAGGAGTGGTGATGGCCGGCTTCGTCATTGCGGTGATCGTGATCGCGTTGCTCGCGTTCGGCGTGGCGCTGCGGCCGCTCTGGCGTGAAACGCGCGGCCTGGCGGCCGGCATCGCGGTGCTGTTGCTGGCCACCAGTGCGGCGTTGTACTGGCTGGTCGGCACGCCCTCGGCGATTGAGCAGGCCGCCAACCGGCCGGCCGCGCCGCACACCCTGGACGAAGCCATTGCGCAGTTGCGCACGGCGCTGGCGCGCAATCCCGATCAGGCCGAAGGCTGGGTGCTGCTGGGGCGCTCGCTGTCCAGCCAGCAGAAGTTTGCCGAGGCCCGCGATGCCTTCGCGCGCGCGGTCGCCCTGCGCCCGGACGAGCCAGATGTGCTGGTGGCCGCCGCGCAATCGCGCATGCTGGCCGACGACAGCGGCCGCCCGGACCCGCAGGCCATGCGCCTGCTCGAACACGCGTTGGTGGTAGCGCCTGACCATCAACGCGCACGCTGGTTCCTGGGCGTGGTGCAACGTCAGGCAGGCCAACCCGCCCAAGCCAGCGCCACCTGGGAACCACTGCTGCGGGTGGTCGACGCCAGCACCCGCCCCGGCCTGCTCGAACAGATCAACGCCGCGCGGCAGGAAGCCAATCTTGAGCCGATCCAGACACCGGCTGCGTCCGCCGCCGATGCAGCCGCTGGCAAACGCATCCAGGTGCGTGTAACGCTGGATGCGGAGTTCGCAAAACGGGCCGGCCTGCCCAACGACACCAGCGTGTTCGTGATCGCGCGTGCGGCCGACACACCGATGCCGGTAGCAGTGGAAAAACACGCACTGAGCGAACTTCCGTTGACCCTCACCCTCGACGACGGCGACAGCCCGATGCCGACGCGTCCGCTCTCGTCGCTGGACAAGGTGCAGGTGCTGGCGCGGCTATCGCGCACCGGCAACGCCATGCGCCAGGCAGATGACGTCGAGAGCATGCCGGTGACGGTGGAACTGCCGGCAGGCACGCCAGTGGAGCTGGTGATCGGCCGCTGAGTGCTCGCCGTGTGTCATTGCACGCCTTGGAGGCCAATGGACAAGGAGCGACCAACAACAATACGCTGGCTGCAATCGCAGACAGGTTGCGCACCACCATCGTGACTGCTTGAAAGCTTTGCGCACCGACCACTGTGACTGGCCCTGCGCCTTTGCTGCCCGGATCAAGCAAGGTAGCGACGCTTGCATCGTGCGTGTCGCCATCGCACGGCTGTCTTCAAATCTGGTCGAGGGCGCGGTGCCCCCACCGCTCGCGGGACACGCCGCCAGTACGTCCATACAGACGCGATAGCGGCATCCATGCCGCCACACGGTCCCGCAATCGGCGAGGACACCACGCTAGAAAGTGGCTGGCGGTTTTGTTGAAAAGCCTGGCGGTTTTGTTGAAAAGCAAAGACACCGCGTCGCAGTTTGCTAGTCGCTGTTGAAATCCATGCAGACCGACCATCTCCACTGGTCCTTGCCCGCCCACCGTCGCGGGACCCTTGGCGGCATGGATGCCGCCACGGAGCTTACATGGACGTACTTGCAGCGTGTCCCGCGATGGTGGGCGGGCAAGGACCCTGCAGCAAAGGCGCAGATGATCCGCTCTCTGCCTGATCTGTCCATAGCGAGCAATCAGGTTGAGACGCCTGAAATGTTCGTATCGCAAGCGCTTGGCGATCTTTAAGCCTGGTCGGGGGCGC
>NZ_JSZE01000107.1 GCF_000802365.1 Xanthomonas cannabis pv. cannabis | reverse complement strand
CAGCCCTTGGCGCAGCTGCGCGGCCAGGCTTGCAGGCGGTCCCAGTGGTTCTCACCGGTGTTGTAGATGAACACTGGCGGTGTGCTGGCCTTGGGTGCGCCGTCGACCAGGTACTGGTCGAAGAACGGGCGCAGCACCTCGGAGCGGAACTGCCGCGCGGTATCGCCGTTGAAGTTCAGCGCACCCAGCGAACCGCCATCGTAGTTCACCTGGCTGTGCCGCCACGGGCCCATCACCAGGTAGTTCAGCGTGTTGCCCTTGTCGCGCGGCTCCATCGCCGCGTAGCTATGAACCGCGCCCCACATGTCTTCCTGATCCCACAGGCCTTGCAGCCACATCGTGGGCACCTTCAGTGGCGTGCGCGCCATCACCTTGTCCAGCGCCTGCCCCTGCCAGAACGCATCGTAGGCGGCGTGTTCGGTGAGCTTGTGCCACCACGGCAACTGCTCGAGGCCGGCGGCCCTGGCGAAGTCGCCGGCCGAGCCGGCACGCAGGAAGTTGCTGTAGTCGTCGTGCCCCTGCCGCGCGATGCCGGTGCCCTTGCCGCGCTGGGTGAGCTGGCCGGTGAAGTAATCGAAGTTCACCTGGCGGAACGCGCCGTAGTTGAACCAGTCGTCGCCCATCCAGCCGTCGATCATCGGGCTTTCCGGCACCGCCACCTTGAGCGCCGGATGCGGGTTGGTCAGCGCCATCACCACCGTGAAGCCCTCGTACGAGGAACCGATCATGCCGACCTTACCGTTGGACTCGGTGACGTTTTTCACCAGCCAGTCGATGGTGTCCCAGGCATCGGTGGCATGGTCCACCTCGCTGGGATTGAGCGCGCCGCGCAGCGGCCGGGTCATCACGTAATCGCCTTCGGAGCCGTACTTGCCGCGCACGTCCTGGATCACGCGGATGTAGCCGCCTTCGACGAACACGTCATCGCCCTGCCCCAGCAGGTCCTTCATATGCGGCGATGCCATGCGCTCGGTGCGTCCGCTGGCGTTGTACGGGGTGCGCGTGAGCACCATCGGCGCATTGCGCGCGCCCTTGGGCAGCACGATCACCGTATGCAGCTTGACCCCGTCGCGCATCGGGATCATCACCTCGCGCTTGATGTAGTCGTTGGCGGCATCACTGGCCACGAACGGCTTGCCGGTGATGTCCGGCGTCATTGCCGCGGTCTGGGCGAAGGCGCTGCCGGTGCTGGCGGCAATGGCAGTGGCGAGCAGGCAGGCGGCAAGGCGGCGCATCGACAACTCCGGAGTGTGCGGGGGGCAATCGTCGACTGTAGGCAGGCGCCGGGCTGCCGGGGGAGTGTCAAAGGTCGTGGTTGCGGCGTGCGACGGCCCGAGTCTCTGTGGCGCCGACTGACTGACGGCCGGACCGCGCGACCGTCGACCGCCCGCCTGTCCCACGGTGGTGGCGAGCTCCGGACCCGGAACATGCGGCGCGCACGCCAACCGGTGTGACGCCGGCCCGTTGCAGCGCTCGCGCTGCCCGCATCTGCGGTGACGCTCTGCGGCTCCGCTGCGGCCTCGTGTCGCGGTACCTGAGGCCAGCCACCTCTGCGGAGGGGCTAACCGCAGTGCGTAACCCCTCGCTGCGCGCAGGGACATGCCAACCGGCGCAGACGCGCGCCACGCCAACGGCGCCGCTGAGGGCGTCAGTGCCGCACCTGCCCCTCGCCGCGCACCACGAACCGCTCCACGGTGAGTGCCTCCAAACCCATCGGCCCATACGAATGCAGCCGCGTGGTGGAGATGCCGATCTCCGCGCCCAGGCCGAGTTCGCCGCCATCGGAGAACCGCGAAGAGGCATTGACCATCACCACCGCCGAGCGCAGCGACCGTACGAACTTGTCGGCGTTGGCTGCGTCCTGGGTGGCGATCACCTCGGTATGGTCCGAGCCGTACTGGCGGATATGGGCCAGCGCCGTGTCCAGGTCCGGTACCACGCGGATGGCCAGGATCAGCTCGAGATATTCGGCGGCATAGTCGTCTTCGGTGGCCAGCGCGATCTCCGGCAGCAGCGCACGTGTTGCCGCGTCGCCACGCAATTCCACGTGACGCGCGCGCAGTGCGGCGGCGGCGGCGGGCAGAAAGCGCTCTGCCACCCCCGCGTGCACCAGCAGGGTTTCCAGGGCGTTGCAGGCCGAGGGGCGGCTTGCCTTGCCATCGATCAGCAGGCGCACCGCAAGCTCCACGTTGGCCGAAGCATCCACGAACAGATGGCACACGCCCTTGTAATGCTTGATCACCGGCACCCGCGCATGCTCGGCGACGAAGCGGATCAGGCCTTCGCCGCCGCGCGGGATCGCCAGGTCGATGATGTCGCTGAGCTGCAGCAACTCCAGCATGGTCTCGCGGCGCAGATCCTGCACCAGCGTCAATGCCGCTTCAGGGACATCGGCCGCGCGCAAGGCACGCTGCAAGGCATGCGCGATGGCGGTGTTGGAGTGGATCGCTTCGGAGCCGCCGCGCAGGATCACACCATTGCCGGCCTTGATGCACAGCGCGGCGGCATCGGCGGTCACGTTGGGGCGCGCTTCGTAGATCACCGCAATCACCCCCAGCGGCACGCGCACCTTCTGCACGCGGATGCCGTTGGGGCGCGTGTCATCGCGGGTGACCTGGCCGACCGGATCGGGCAGCTGCGCCACCTCGCGCAGTGCGGCAGCGATGCCAGCCAGGCGGGCGTCGTCCAGCGCCAGCCGGTCGAGCATGGCCGTGCCGGTGCCCTTGGCACGCGCGGCCTCGAGGTCGCGCGCGTTTGCGGCAAGAATCGACGCAGCATCGGCTTCCAGCGCGGCAGCCATCGCCTCGAGCAGGTCCTGCTTGGCCTGCGCAGAAAGTTGCGAGAGCACCTGCGCCGCGTCACGGCATTGCAGGGCGAGGGATTTGATGGTCATTGGGGGGCCGGGATTTGGGAGTCGGGATTGGGGATTGGTAAAAACAATCCGTCTCGTTTTACCACTACACGGGGATCAGTCACCCGGACGCGGAGGCGGTGGTTGGAAAACGCAATGCACAGGCGTTTGCGAATCCCCACTCCCGAATCCCCAATCCCGGCTACAAAAGCACCAAGTCATCGCGATGCACCACGTTCTCGCCGTAGCTATACCCAAGCACGCTGTCGATCTCGCGCGAATGACGGCGTGCGATGCGGCGGATATCCACCGCCGAATACTGGCTGACGCCGCGCGCCAGGCAACGCTCGCCATCATGATCGCGCAGGCGGATCTCCACCATGTCGCCGCGCCTGAAATCGCCCTCCGCGCCGGCCACGCCGCCCGGCAGCAGCGAGGCGCCCTTCTCGCTCAGCGCCGTGGCAGCGCCAGCATCGATCAGGATCGCGCCCGCTTCCACCGGCGCGTGCCGCAGCCAGTACTTGCGCGCGGCGATGCGCGTGCGCGCGGCATGGATACGCGTGCCACGCAGGCGGTCCTGCGCCAGGCCGCGCACCACCTCGCCACTGCGGCCATTGAACAGATAGGTCTCGATGCCGGCCGCGCCGGCTTTTGCGGCAGCTTCCAGCTTGGTGCGCATGCCGCCGGTGCCCACGCTGCTGCCGCTACCTCCGGCCATGGCGAGCACCTGCGGGGTCAGTTCGGGCACGTCGTCCAGGGGCCGCGCCAGCGGATTGCTGCGCGGATCGGCGCTGTACAGGCCATCGATGTCGGTGGCAATGAACAAGGCATCGGCATCGACCAGCGCGGCCACGATTGCGGCCAGGTTGTCGTTGTCGCCCAGCTTGAGCTCGTCCACGGAAACTGTGTCGTTTTCGTTGATCACCGGCAGCGCGCCCAGTCGCAGCAATTCGCCCAGGGTGGCGCGCGCATTGAGATAGCGGCGACGGTTGCGCAGGTCGTCATGGGTGAGCAGCACCTGCGCCACCGGGCGCTCGAAAAAGCGCTGCCACAACGCGATCAACTGCGCCTGGCCCAATGCCGCCAGCGCCTGCCGCGCGGCAATCGGCGCGCCGATCTCGGCGGCCTTCGGCAGGATCGCGCGGCCGGCAGCCACGGCGCCCGACGACACGATCACCAGTTCGCGCCCGGCGATCAGATTGGCCGACACGAACTGCGCCAGCCCCAGCGCAAAGCGCGGCGACAAGCCCCCGCCGTCGGCAGCGAGCAGGCTGCTGCCGACCTTGAGCACCGCACGCCGCCACGGCGGCAGGGGCTGCTCGATGAAAGGCGAAGGGCGTGCAGGCGTGGTCATGTCGGCGGCGGCTCAGTGCGTGTTCCACTCGTGGACGGTCAGCGTCGATGCGCCGCGCAGCACCAACGGGTCGCGCGCCACGATCTGCTGCGCCTGCGCCAGGCCCTGCACGTTGACCAGCACATACGCACCGCCGCTGCCGTCGCTGAAGCCACCGGTCAGTTCGAGCTGCCCGGCCGCGCGCAGTGCGTCGAGAAATGCGCGATGCGGCGCCACCACATCGGCAGGAAACTGTGGATTGCGCATCGCCAGCACCAGATAACGTGTGGACATCAGCCTGCCCCGCTATCGGCGGCGGGCGTGGGCTCGTTGCGGCCGAACGGCGTGGAAATCACCAGGAACCGCGCCTCCACATCCGCAAGATTGTGCATCTGATGGGTGGAACCCGGTGGCACGTGCAGGCTCTGCCCGGCGCGCAGGACATGCCGCTCGCCGTCCAGCTGCAGCATCACCTCGCCGGACAACACATAGAAAAAATGGCGCGCACGGCTGTGCCGGTGGCGCAACTCCGCAGCACCCGGCGGCATGTGCTCTTCAAGCACGCTCAGGTTGGGGTCGCGCAACAGGTGCCAGCCGTCGCAGGCCTCGCCCCAGGGGTAATGCTCTGCGCTGTCGGTGCTGATCATGGCCATCAGCGCAGCGCCTCCCAACGGGCACGCAGCACATCCAGTTGCAGGTCCGCAGCGGCGCCCGGCGAGACGCGTGCGGCCAGGCTGCCTTCCGGCGTGCGCCCCTGCCCTGCAGTGTCGGACGATTCGGCTGCGGCCTTGTAGGCCTCGCGGAACGGCACACCGGCCACGGCCGCTTCCACCGCCACATCGGTGGCGTACATGCCCGAATCGATGGCCGCATGCAGCTTGTCCGGCCGCCATTCCAGATTGGCCAGCAACGCCGGCAGCAGCTCCAGCGCGGCCAGCCCACGGCCGAAGCCATGCACGATGGCACCCTTGCTGCTCTGCAGGTCGCGGTGATAGCCCGAGGGCAGCGACAGCAGCTGTTCGATCTCGGTGCGCGCGGCGGCCACGCTGGCGTGGGTGGCACGCATCAGTTCGATCATGTCCGGGTTGCGCTTGTTCGGCATGATCGAACTGCCGGTGGTGTACTGCGCCGGCAATGCAACGAAGGCGAACTCGCCGCTGGTGAACAGCGACAGATCCCAGGCAATCCGGCGCAGATCCAGCGTGGCGCTGCCCAGCGCTTCGAGCGCCGCCAGCTCGTACTTGCCGCGCGAGAGCTGGGCGTAGATTGGCGAGACCTGCAGCCGCGCAAACCCCAGCTCGGCGGTGGTATGCGCACGATCCAGCGGCAGGTTCACGCCATAGCCGGCGGCGGTGCCGAGCGGATTGCTGTCCACCAGCTGCAAGGTGTCGGTGGCGCGCACTGCGTTGTCGATGAAGGCTTCCGCCCAACCCGCCCACCACATGCCGGCCGACGACACCACCGCACGCTGGATGTGCGTGTAACCGGGCACCGGCAAATCGGCCTCGGCCTGGGCCCGGTCCAGCGCCACCTTGGCGATCTCCGCGCTAAGCGTCGCCACACGCTGCAGCTTGTCCTTCAACCACAGCCGCGTGGCGACCAGGATCTGATCGTTGCGGCTGCGCCCGGTGTGGATCTTGCGGCCGGCATCGCCCAGACGCTCGGTCAGGCGCGCTTCGATGGCCGAATGGCAATCCTCGTACTGTTCATCGAGCACGAACGCGCCGCTGCGGAAGTCGTCGGCCAGCAGATCGAGCTGTTCGCTCAGACCGCCCAGCTCCTGCAGCGACAGGATGCCGATGCGCTGCAGCCCCTGCGCATGCGCCTTGCTGGCAGCGATGTCGTGCAGGAAAAACTCGCGGTCCAGGATGACGTCGTCGCCGGCCAGGAAGCTCTGGATCTTGGCGTCCACCGCCACGCCGGGTTTTTGCCACAACAGATTGGTCATTGGGGGTCCTTTTGCGGGACCGGGGACCGGGGGACCCGGGACCCGGAAAGGCAGGAGCATTTGTCCTTGCTTCTCCAGGTCCCGGGTCCCCGGCCCCGGGTCCCGACGATTACAGTGGAATTGCCATCAGCTCGTCCCAGCCCAGCGCCAGGTTGAGGTTCTGCATGGCCTGGGTAGCGGCGCCCTTGAGCAGGTTGTCCAGCGTTGCCACCACCACCACACGCTTGTTGCCGGGTGCCAACGTGACACCGCCGATCTGCACACCGTGCTTGCCGGCGATGCGGCTCACCCACGGCGCCTCTTCGACCATCTCGATCAGCGGCTCGTCGGCGTACCGCTGCGCATAGCGCGCCTGGATCTGCTCGCGCGTCAGCGGCTGCTGCAACCACAGGTTGACGGTCATGGTGATGCCACGGAAATGCGGCGCCACATGCGGCATGAATTCCACCGGCACGCCGAGCTGCGCAGACACTTCGCGCTCGTGCATATGGTTGGTGAGCGCATACGGCATCAGGTTGTCCGCCAGCAACGCGGGGTTGTTCTTGTCCGAGGGCGTGGTGCCCGCACCGGAATAGCCGGACACGCCGAAGCACTGCGGTGGACCGGCCAGTTGATCGAGCAACGGCGCGATGGTCAGCTGCATGGCGGTGGCATAGCAGCCCGGGTTGCTGATGCGCTTCTGCCCGGCGTACCTGGCGCGCGTCAGCTCCGGCAGCCCGTAGTACCAGGCCGGATCGAAGCGGTAATCGGCGGACAGATCGATCAACAACGTCTGCGGCCTGGCCGCCTCGATTGCAGCGACGAATGGCTCGGCCTTGCCGTTGGGCAGCGCCAGGATCACCACGTCGGCGGCCTTGGCAGCCACCGCATCGGCATCCAGGCTTTCGTAACGCAAGTCGCCCTCATAGGCCTGGTTATGCTCGGCCACGCGCTGGCCGGCCAGTTCACGCGAGGACACGAACGCAAGTTGCAGATGCGGATGCGCCGCCACCAGCTTGATCAGTTCCGAACCGGTGTGCCCGCGGGCGCCGATAATCCCGATCGTTGTCGTTGTTTGAGCAGTCATGCGTTTGCTTCCAGGCGGAACTGCAGGTGGCGTTTCACCCCGGCCCATTCCGTATCGATGATGGAGAACACCACGGTATCGCGCGGCGTGCCGTCGGCGTGGCGGGTGTGATTGCGCAGCACGCCGTCCTGCTTTGCGCCCAGCCGCGCGATCGCCGCGCGCGAGGTGTGATTGAACCAGCTGGTCTCGAACACCACGCTCAGGCAGCCCAACGTCTCGAACGCATGCTGCAGCAACATCAGCTTGGCTTCGGTGTTGACGCCGCTACGCTGCACGCGTGGCGCGTACCAGGTGTAGCCGATGGACAGACGTGGCACGCTGGCATCCAGGGCGTAGTAGCGCGTGCAGCCCACGATCTCGCCGGCTGCATCGCGCACCACGTACGGCAGCGCCGTGCCATCGGCGCGCGCCGCCAGGGCAGCCGCGATGTAGGCGTCCACCTGGGCCGGTGCCGGCACGCCGGTGTACCACAGCTGCGACAATGACCCGTCGCCCAGCGCAACACGCATGCCGTCGGCATGGGCTGTCTGCAAGGGCTCAAGCGTGGCATGCTGCCCACGCAGGACAGGCAGCTGGCTCCACGACGATGGCAACGCTACGGATGTCATCGCACTCAGCCCAGCAAGGTCGGCTGACGCGTCGCGCAATGCGCCACGCAGTGCTGGATCTGCTCGAAATTTTCCAGCCCGTACCAGAACACCTTCCATTTTTCCTGTTTGATGCAGCCGTCGGATTCGGCGTAATAGAAGATGTTGACCTGGTTGTTGTGACGCGAGCGCCAGAACAGCTGCGGCGTTTCTTCGCGCATCACGTTCCACACCGCGCGGCCCAGGCCCTCGCCTTGCGCATCGTCGAGCACGGCGAACTTGTCCAGGTAGGTCAGCCGGCCGGCACCGAACTGGCCTTCGTCGGTCAGGATCACCGCAGCGCGATAGTTTTCGCTCACATAGGCACGCAGCAGCTTGGTCGTGCTGAAATAGTCCGGTACCAACGTGCGGCCAAAGCTGGATTCAATCAGCGAGGTCAGCCGCGGCAAATCCAGTTCGTCCCACGAGCTGGCGCGTAGCACGCGCTCGCCACGCCGCACCAGCGTGCCCGAGCCCTTGTGCGTGAACAGCTCCTTGGCCAGGTCCGCCGGCCGGGTGATCGACACCGACGATTCCAGCGGCAGGCGGTCGAGCAAGTCCTTGATCTGCTCGATCTTCACCCGCATGCCGCCATTGATCCACGGCTGCTGCATCAGATGATCGAACTCGGTGGACAGGTTGATCGAATCGATCAGCTTGCCATCGGCATCCAGCAGGCCACCGGTGCCGGTGAGGAAGATGATCTTGTACGGCTGCAGCTCCTGCACCAGTTCGTTGGCAGCGAAATCCGCGTTGACGTTGAGGATCTGCCCGCTGGGCGTTTCGCCCAGGCTGGTGATCACCGGGATGGAGCCAGCCTGCAGGCTGGCTTCGATAGGCGCCAGATTGACCGCCTTGACCTCGCCGACCAGGCCATACGTGTCGCGATCCAGATACTGCGCCTCGAACACGCCACCGGTGATCGACGTCGCACGCGCGCCGTTCTGCTGCAGCGCCTCCACCAGCTTGAGATTGGACGCCTGGAACACCTTGCGCACGATCGCCAGCGCTTCCGGCGAGGTCACCCGCAGGCCGTTGACGGTCTGTTTTTCGATGCCTGCCGCTGACAACTCGGCATCCAGCTGCGGGCCCGCACCATGCAGCACGATCGGCGTCAGCCCGACTTCCTGCAGGAACGACAGCGACGAGGTCAATGCGTCCAGGTCGTCGCGCAGCACGGCGCCGCCCACCTTGACCACTGCAAAGCGCTTGGCATCCAGCTGCGAAAAACGCTTGAGGTACTGGCTGATTTCCTTGGCGCTGGCCATGCTCGAAAGCAGGCGCACGATGGTCTGGCGGGTCTGTTTGTGGGGCTGTGCGGAGAGGGACATTGCCGTGATCGAAAGAGGAAGGGATGCGCCAGGCGCGGAAGGCGGTTACAGGGAACCGTTGATGATGCGGTGCACCGACTCGGCGTAACGCTGCAGTTGCTCCAGGGTGACGAACTCATCGGCGGTGTGCGCCTGCGCGATATCGCCCGGGCCGTAGACCAGCGCGGTGTAACCGCCTGCCGAAAACAGCGAGGCCTCGGTCCAGAAGTCCACCGCATTGCCGATCGGCAGGTCCAGCGCATCGGCCACGTCGCGCGCGGCCAGGCGACGTTCTTCTGCACGCGCGATGTCGCCTGAGGGCAGGCTCGGGCCGCGAAAGGTTTCCTCGAAATGCGCTGCTACCGGATCGGCAAACCCGGTGAAGGTCGCCAGCAGGCGATCCACGTCCATCGATGGCAACGGGCGGAAGCCGAACCGCAGCTCGGCCGCGGGCGCAATCATGTTGGCCTTGATGCCGCCATCGACACGGCCGATGTTGAAGCGCAATCCGGTCAATCCGCCGAAGCGTGCATGCGCCAGCGACTCGACATGATCCAGCGCCTTGCCGCCCCAGCGCATCGCCTGGTGCAAGGCGCTTGCAGAAGGGTCCTGCTTGCCTGATGCATGTCCGGCGCGGCCGGCAAACCGCATCAGCACCGAGCTGATGCCACGGTGTGCCAGCACCGCTTCGCTCATGGTCGGCTCGGCCACCAGCACCGCTTCGAATACCGGGACCCGGGACCCGGGACCCGGGACCACGGGGTGGGCGGCCAGAAACGCCGCGATACAGCGCGGGTCGTTGGCTTCTTCGTCGGACGAGAACAGAAACGCCGCATCGCCGTCGCCGGCATTGGCCGCGGCCACCAGCGCCGCAGCCGCACCCTTGATGTCGCAGACACCCAGACCGATCACGCGGTCGTCGGTGCGCCGCATCACGTGCGGGTCGGCACTCCAGTGCGGCGAATCCGGCACGGTGTCCAGATGCACATTGAACAGGTACTTCGGCGTCCCGCGTACCGCGTACAGACTGACGGCCCCGTCGCCATGGTCGATCACCTCGACCTCGAACCCCGGTAGCTGCGCACGCAGGTAATCGAAGATGCCACCGGTGGTGATCGCACGCGGCGGATTGCGTGTGTCGAAGGACACCAGCTGTTGCAGATGCGTGAGGGTGGATGCGAGTAGATCGGTCATGTCAATTAGATCAAGGCTCCGAAGCGGTGGCTGGTTGAAAACGTGCAAAGCACCGAGGTGCGCAAACGACTCCTAAATCACATTGACGCCAACCCTTCTCCCTCCGGGAGAAGGTGCCCCGAAGGGGCGGATGAGGGTGCGGGCGAAGCTCTCGCACTGGTGAATCGCACGAGGCTTCGCCCCGTACCCTCACCCCAACCCCTCTCCCGGAGGGAGAGGGGCTTTGCTTGCGTTCGGGCGAGACCTTTAGCGATTCACCTGCGCGTACAGCGTGGAGCTCATCCCGAACAACTTGATGAAGCCTTCGGCTTCTTCCACACCCCAGTCGGCCGATTGCGCATACGTCGCGCCCTTGGTGTTGAGCAGGTGCGGCGAACGCACCGCCACCGCATCGACGCGGCCGCCGCGGGTTTCCAGCGTGACTTCGCCGTTGACCTTGGCCTGCGAAGACTTCAGGAACGCCTCGATGTCGGTCTTGAGCGGGTCGTGGTAGAAACCTTCGTACACCAGCTCCACCCACTTGCGCGCCACGTCCGGCTTGAAGCGGTTCTGCTGCTTGGTCAGCACTGCATCTTCCAGCGCACGGTGCGCGGTGAGCAGCGAAATCAGACCCGGCGCCTCGAACACGATGCGGCCCTTCAGGCCGATCACGGTGTCGCCGGTGTAGACGCCGCGGCCCACGCCGTATTGCGCGAACAAGGTGTTGAGCTTGGCCAGGATCTTCGCACCCGGCAACGGCTTGCCATCGAGCTCGACGGCCTCGCCCTCGACGAACTTCAGCGTCACCGTCAGTGCCTCGGTCGGCCACGCGCTGCGCGGCGCGCACCAGCCACGTGCACCCTCGCCCGGCGCTTCCCAACGGTCGATCTCGCCGCCGGACATGGTCAGGCCCAGCAGGTTCTCGTTGATGGTGTAGGCCTGCTGCTTGGCACGCACGCCGAAGCCACGCGCTTCCAGGTACTTCTGCTCATACGCACGCGTCTGCGTATGTTCCTTCTGGATTTCACGGATCGGCGCCACGATCTGGTAATCGCCCAGTGCCTTCACTGCCAGGTCGAAACGCACCTGATCGTTGCCCATGCCGGTGCAGCCGTGCGCAATGATGCGCGTGCCCAGTTCTTCGGCGCGCTTGAGCGCGGCATCCACGATCAGGTAACGGTCCGACACCAGCAACGGATACTGGCCCTGGTAGCCCTCGCCTGCCCACACGAACGGCTTGACGAAGCCTTCCCAGATCGCCGGACCGCCATCGACGGTGACATGGCTGGCGGCGCCCAGTTCGGCGGCACGCTTCTCGATGAATTCACGCTCTTCGGCATCCACCCCGCCGGTGTCGGCGAACACGGTGTGCACCGCATAGCCGCGTTCCTGCAGATACGGAATGCAGAAGCTGGTGTCGAGACCACCGGAGAAAGCGAGGACGATATCTTTGCTGCCGGGATTGGAGATTGGGGATTCGGGATTGGTGGAAGCGGTCTGTTGCGACATGGGGGTCTCTTTAGAAGTTGACTAAGTTAGGTCGGGAGCGGAGTTCGCCGTTGCGAATCCCTAATCCCCAATCACGAATCCCGGCTGCCCTGGCCCACCAGGGCAGCCATGATCGCCTTCTGCACATGCAGGCGATTTTCGGCTTCATCGATGGCGATGCAGTTGGGCGAATCCATCACCGCGTCGGTGGCCTTGACGTTGCGACGCAGCGGCAGGCAATGCGAGAACACGCCGTTGTTGGTCAGCGCCATCTTGCGTTCGTCGACGATGAAATGCTGGTACTGGTCGCGGATCGGCTTTTCCGGCTCCCAGTTGCCGAAGAACGGCAGCGCGCCCCAGCTCTTGGCATACACCACATCGGCGCCGGCATAGGCGCTGTCGATGTCATGACTCACCTGCAGCGAACCGCCGCTTTCGGCCACGTTCTGCGCCGCCCAGTCCATGTAGCGCTGGTCCAGGATGTAGTCCGGCGTCGGGCACAGCAGGGTCACGTCCATGCCCATGCGGGTGGCGATCGTCAGCGCGGAATTGGCTACCGCGGTGTTGAGCGGCTTGGGGTGGTAGGTCCAGGTCAGCACGTACTTCTTGCCGCGCAGATCCTGCGTACCGAAGTGTTCCTGCAGCGCCAGCGCATGCGCCAGCTCCTGGCATGGGTGGGTGATGGTCTCCATGTTGATCACCGGCACCGGCGAATACTTGGCAAAGCTCTTGAGCACCTGGTCCTCGCGGTCCTTGGACCAGTCGACGAACTTCGGAAACGCGCGCACGCCGATCAGGTCCACATAGCGCCCCAGCACGCGCGCCACTTCGGCGATGTGCTCCTCGGTGTCGCCGTCCATCACCGTGCCCAGGTTGAATTCGATCGGCCACGCATCCTTGCCCGGCTGCAGCACCACCGCATGCCCACCCAGCTGGAACGCGCCCAGCTCGAAACTGGTGCGGGTGCGCATCGACGGGTTGAAGAACACCAGCGCGATCGACTTGCCCCTCAGCTCGCTTCCCAGCTTGTTGCGTTTGAACAGCGCGGCCTGGGTCAACAGCGCGTCCAGTTCGGCGCGGCTCCAGTCCTGGGTGTTCAAGAAGTGCTTCAGTGACATCGATCGATCCTTTGCTGCGTGCTGCTGCTGCGTGGTCCGCCAGGAGCGACGGGGTGCGCGACATGCGCGTTTCTTGCGGTTGAAACTTTCGTGACGCCAAAACGAAAAAACCCAGCCTGCGGGCTGGGTTCTCAACGACGGACAGCAAAACGCCCCGGTTACCCAGCGAAAATGTGGGATTCCGGTCGGCGGGCACGCGAGGTCATGCCGGAGGCCATCCGGGCGGCGCTGGTGTCGTGCTGAAAGGGGTTTGCTTGCATAGGGCGCGAATCCTCGCATGCATGCGGGCACGGCGCAACCGCTGTGCGTCTCATCGCGGCGGCGCGACGATGGCATCGGGAATGTACGGGGTCACCGAGACCCGGATGCGCAGCCGGTTGCCCGGATCTTCCGGTAACCGCGAGCGGTATTTGGTGCCCTTGTAGACGTAATCCACGTCGAAGGCGATCGGGCGCCGGAACTCGCGCGGCACTTCCACCACCTTGCAATTGCGGCGCGTACTGGTCGGCGGCACCGCTGCAGGCGCCGCCGGCTCGGGACGCCGCGAGAACATTTCCTTGACCGAGTCGACCATGCGGTTGATGCGCCCCTCGTCCTCGGCCGACGTGGCCGCCGGCTGGGCCGCCTGCTCGGACTCGCATTGTTCTTCGATGCGGGTGGCGCGCAAGGTCTGGTAGACCGGCTCCACGTTGAGCACCTGCGCGTAATCCAGCTTCACGTTCTCGATCACCACGACCCGGTTCTTGGGGTCCGGCTCTGCCGCGTGCACCGAGGTTGCCTGCCAGGCCAGGACACACAGCAGCATGAAGAACGGAGAAGGTCGCATCAGTACCAGGAAAGCGCAGCCGGGCAATACGTAAGTGTATGGAGCTTGCGATCTCCGGGGCTGAACGCAGCCCATCCGGTTACCGGTGTCACGGTGCCGGTTCGCCATCCTGCCGCAACGGGCTAGAATCGCGCGGTTACCCTTTTTCAGATGCCGATGAGCCTGCGCCTGCACAACAACCTGACGCGGCGGGTCGAGCCGTTCGCGCCGCTCGATCCGTCCAGCCCCACCCTGTATGTGTGCGGTCCCACCGTCTACAACTACGCGCACATCGGCAACGCCCGCGGCCCTGTGGTGTTCGATGTCCTGGCCGCACTGCTGCGGCGCCGCTATGGCGCGCTGCGCTACGCACGCAACATCACCGACGTGGACGACAAGATCAACGCCGCCGCGCAGGCGCAGGGCGTGCCGATCTCGACCATCACCGACCGCTTCGCCGCGATCTACCGGCAGGACATGGCCGCGCTCGGCGTGGTGCCACCGGACATCGAACCGGAGGCCACCGCACACATCCCGCAGATCGTGGCGATGATCGAGCAGTTGATCGCCAGTGAGCATGCCTACGCCGCCGAAGGCCACGTCCTGTTTGCGGTCGCCAGCTTCGAGGGCTATGGCAGGCTGTCGCGCCGCGACCCGGACGAAATGCTGGCCGGCGCGCGCGTGGACGTGGCGCCCTACAAGCGCGACCCCGGCGACTTCGTGCTGTGGAAGCCGTCCAGCGACGACCTGCCCGGCTGGGATTCGCCCTGGGGCCGTGGCCGCCCCGGCTGGCATATCGAATGCTCGGCGATGGCCGCCGCGCACCTGGGCCCGACCATCGACATCCACGCCGGCGGCGTGGACCTGCAGTTCCCGCACCACGAAAACGAGATTGCGCAGAGCGAGTGCGCGCACGGCGGCGCCACCTTCGCACGCTTCTGGCTGCACAACGGCATGCTCAATTTCAGCGGCGCCAAGATGAGCAAGTCGCTGGGCAACATCGAAACCGTGCACGACCTGATCGCCAGGCATCCGCCGGAGGCATTGCGCCTTGCGCTGCTGAGTGCGCATTACCGGCAGCCGCTGGATTGGTCGGAGGCGTTGATCGAGGATCAGGTCAAGCGGCTGGACGGCTTGTACGGCACCTTGCGGGGCCTGCAGGCGGTTGAAGCGGAGCCAACGATTCCCGAGCCGATCGAAGACGCACTCAACGACGATCTCAACACGCCACTAGCGCTGGCAGTGTTGGCGAAGCTGGCGAAGGAAGCCAACCGGGCGCTGCTCGAGGTCGCTTCGGCCGGCAACCCGACGAACGCCCCGAGCCTGGACACGCTTGCAGCATTGCAACGCGCCAAGGCCGAGCTGCTCGGCGCCGGACTGGCACTGGGCCTGTTGCAACAGGACCCGGCCGCCTGGTTCTCGCGCGGCACCGACGCCGGCGACGATGCACGCATCACCGCGCTGGTGGAAGAACGCAGCGCCGCGAAGAAAGCCAGGGATTTCGCCCGCGCCGACGCCATCCGCACGCAACTGGCAGACGAAGGCATCGTGCTCGAAGACACCCCGCAGGGCGTACGCTGGAAGCGCGCATGAGCCTCCCTTCTCCCATCGGGAGAAGGTGGCGCGCAGCGCCGGATGAGGGTGCGGGCGAAGCCTCATGAGAGACCTTGATGCATGTGGCTGCGCACGTACCCTCACCCCAACCCCTCTCCCGGCGGGAGAGGGGCTAGTTCATGGCAATGCCCTATTCCCCGGCGCACTCCTCTGACGTACTTATTTTGAAACCGCACGTGCATCCCCATCTCTCCGACGCACACGCCTGTCCCTTCTCCCGCCGGGAGAAGGTGGCGCGCAGCGCCGGATGAGGGTAAGGGCGAAGCCACATGCATCAACACGCCATGCTTGGCGCGCACCTCACTCCGGCCCTGCTCTGCGACCCGGCCCGCGCTGGCAGCGCGGTTACTCCAAGGCCCGCGCGCCGGTGGCATGCAAACCACGCCTTCTCGCCCCAGCGCGAAAGGGGCTTTGACCAACGCTTCTGGATGTCCTGATGACCAACTCCCCCTTTCCGCTCGAACCCACTGCCGTCGAGGCACAGACGGCCATTGCCGATGAGTTCTCCTTCTTCGGCGACTGGTCCGAGCGCTACCAGTACCTGATCGACCTGGGCCGCAAACTGCCCACCTTCCCCGAACAGTGGAAGACCGAAGAACACCGCCTGCACGGCTGCCAGTCGATGGTGTGGATCGTGCCCGAAGGCAATGCCGAGCGGCTGGACTTCCATGCTGTCAGCGATTCGGCCATCGTTTCGGGGCTGATCTATCTGGCATTGCGCGTGTATTCCGGGCGTAGCGCGCAGGAGATTCTGGCCACCGAACCGGACTACATCGCCGGCATTGGTTTGGCCAAGCACCTGTCGCCGACCCGCAGCAACGGCGTGGCCGCCATGCTGGCCTTCATCCGCGACACCGCGCGCGCGCAGCAGTGAGCACGCCCGCGCCCTCGCCCACCGATTCGTTGCGCACGCTGTTCGCCCACCCAGGGTTTGGCCTGGTGCTGCTGTACCGGGTGGCGGCGATGCTGTCGTACCAGATCGTGGCGGTCACGGTCGGCTGGCACATCTACGAGATCACCCGCAATCCGCTCTCGCTGGGCCTGATCGGCCTGGCGGAGATCCTGCCGTTCTTCTGCATCGCCCCGTTTGCCGGCTACCTGGTCGATCACCTGCCGCGTCGCCGGCTGGGCATGGTGGCGGTGCTGGGCCTGGTCGCCACTGCACTCCTGCTGCTGGCGATCACGCAAGGCTGGTTGCCGGTGCAAGGCGTGTGGCCGATCTATGCCGCCATTGCGCTGACCGGCGCGGCGCGCTCGTTCCTGTCGCCGGTCTACAACGCCCTATTCGCCCGTGCACTGCCGCGCGAGGCGTTCGCGCGCGGCGCCAGCATCGGCAGCGTCACCTTCCAGGCCGGCATGGTGATCGGCCCGGCGCTGGGCGGCGTGCTGGTCGGCTGGGGCGGCAAGGGCCTGGCCTATGGCGTGGCTGCCAGCGTGGCGATGGTGGCGATCCTGGCGCTGGCGCTGTTGCGCGTGAGCGAGCCGGTCAACGAGGGCCCGCGCGCGCCGATCTTCCGCAGCATCGCCGAAGGCGCGCAGTTCGTGCTGTCCAACCAGATCATGCTGGGCGCGATGGCGCTGGACATGTTCTCGGTCCTGTTGGGTGGCGCGGTGTCGATGCTGCCGGCCTTCATCCACGACATCCTGCACTACGGCCCGGAAGGCCTGGGCATCCTGCGCGGTGCCCCGGCACTGGGCTCGATCGTGGTGGGCGTCTGGCTGGCGCGCCACCCGTTGCAGCGCAACGCCGGGCGTGTGCTGATGCTCTCGGTGGCCGGGTTCGGGCTGTGCACCATCGCCTTCGGGCTATCGCGTCATTTCTGGCTGTCGGCGGCGATCCTGCTGGTGTACGGGATGTGCGACGGGGTGTCGGTGGTGGTGCGGCAGACCATCCTGCAGCTGGCCACGCCCGATGCCATGCGCGGCCGGGTGTCGTCGATCAACGGCATCTTCATCGGCTCGTCCAACGAGCTGGGTGCGTTCTACGACGGCGTGATGGCGCGCCTGGTCGGGCTGGTGCCGGCGGTGGTGATCGGCGGCTGCGTCACCCTGGGCGTGGTGGCGACCACGGCCTGGAAGGCGCCGCGCCTGCGCAAGCTGGATTTGCGCGAGCTCCAATAGCCGGATGCACAGGCAGCAGCGGCCGCGGATGCGGTCGGTGCTGCCTGTCGCATTGAAGCATCCTTGCGCCGCATGCCAGCACACGCGCCCGCTGCATGCCCTGCCATGGGAGTCGTCAACATCACGCGGCGCCCGATGCGACGGCGCGATACCACGACTGTCCGTCATGCGGGACCGCATGCAGATCGTCCGTTGTGCCAGTGCAGCTGGCTCGGCGATCGCCGCGTAGTTGCCGCGCGCCGCATCCAGCCGCAGCGCGTTGCGCATGCGCTGCGCCATCGAGGGGTCGATGTAGTGTGCCTCGAGCGCGGCGTCAGCCACCGCCGTCGGTAGCGCACGCTGCTCGGCCTGATTGGCCGCTGCTTGTGTTGCCCGCGTCGCGGCGCAGGCCAGCGCGCAGGCGATGCCCAACAAGATCGCTGCTCGCTGCATGTCTGCCTCCTGCGCGCCGCGCACCGGGGTGGCAGCTATGTCGGCCCTGCCGCTGCGGCTCACCATACGCCTGCACACCGCGCGCGGCGACCATAAAAAAACCCCGCGCTGGCGGGGTCTTTCGTGAGCGTCGAGGCGCCGGATCAGTCGCCCTGTTGCTTCTGCAGATGCTCCCAACGCTCCTGGGCGTCGATGGTGCGCTCGGCGGTGAGACGCGCTTCCAGGCGGTCCAGACCGATTTCTTCGCCAGTATCAACGCAGTACCCGTAGTCGCCGTCTTCCAGACGCTTGAGGGTGCTGTCGATCTTGGAGATCAGCTTGCGTGCGCGGTCACGCGCGCGCAGTTCCAGCGAGTTCTCGGTCTCGCGCGTGGCACGCTCGGCTTCGTCGCCGATGTCGCGCACTTCTTCGCGCAGGTTTTCGATGGTCTGCTTGGATTCCTCGACCATCTCGTTGCGCCAGCTCTGCAGGCGCTGACGGAAGTATTCCTGCTGCAGCTTGCTCATGTACTCCTCGTCCGCAGACGGCTTGTAGCCCTGCGGGAGGATCGGGCGCCCGGTGGCGTCGTCGGTCTTGTAGTCGACCACCTTGTACTTGGTCTTGGGCGTCTGACTGGACGGCTTGGCGGTCACGGCCACAGCCACCTTGCCGACCGGACGGGTCGCGGCGGGCTTGGCGGGGGCTTCGGTTTTGGTTGGCGTTTTAGCGGAAGATTTCGAAACGGGCACGGGATTCTTAGGTGACGGGGTCGCAGGCTTTGCCGGCTTCGCAGGGACGGCCTTGGGGGCCGGTGCGGGCGCGGGCTTTTCAGCCTTGACCGGGACTGACTTGGCCGCAGCCGGCTTGGTGGCCGGCTTCGGTACGGACTTGGACGCCGCCGGCTTTGCGGCCGGCTTGGCGGCAGCCGGAGCTGCCTTGCTGGCCGCCGGCTTGGCAGCCGTCTTGGCGACAGGTTTCGCGGGCTTGGTCGCGGGCTTGGAGACCGGCGCCGGCTTGGCAGCGGTCTTGGTCGCAGCTGCCTTCTTGGCAACCGGTTGCTTGGGGGCCGGCGCCGCCTTCTTGGCGGCCGGTTTTGCAGCGGCGGGCGCCGCTGCCTTCTTCGCAACGGGTTTGGCGGACTTCTTGGCGGCCTCTACGGCCTTTTTTGCAGGTTTTTTAGCAGCCACGAAACGCTCTTCCTTGGTTCCCCCGGGGCCCGGGAAAGCGGGTCTTTATAGCGTACCCCGCAGACCCCCGGCAACCACCTATTAATGCAACTCGCATATGATTGGCAAGTGATCTCACGCCTGCTCATCGCGCTGTTGCGCTTCTACAAGCTGTTCATCAGCCCCCTGCTCGGGCCGCGCTGCCGGTTTGCGCCCAGCTGCTCGGAGTATGCGATGACTGCCATCGGCCGCTTCGGCCCGCTGCGCGGTTGCTGGCTGGCTGCACGCCGGCTGGGCCGCTGCCACCCTTTCCATCCAGGCGGGTTCGATCCGGTGCCCGATGCGCCCGGCGCCGCCACGCCATCTTCTTCCTGCCGCTGCAAAGGACCTCATCCATGAGCCGAACCCTCATCATCAATGCCCGCCTGGTCAACGAAGGCAAGGAGTTCGATGCCGACCTGCTGATCGAGGGCGGTCGCATCGCCAGGATCGACAGCAGCATCACACCCGCCGACGGCGATACCGTGGTGGACGCGGCCGGGCGCTGGGTGCTGCCGGGCATGATCGACGACCAAGTGCATTTCCGTGAGCCGGGCCTGACCCACAAGGGCGACATCGCCACCGAATCCGGTGCGGCCGTGGCCGGCGGCCTGACCAGCTTCATGGACATGCCCAATACCAACCCGCCGACCCTGGATGCGGCCGCGCTGCAGGCCAAGTACGACGCCGCAGCCGGGCGCGCCTGGGCCAACTACGGTTTCTACATGGGCGCCAGCAACGACAACCTGGCCCACATCCAGTCGCTGGACCCCAAGACGGCGCCGGGCATCAAGGTGTTCATGGGCGCCTCCACCGGCAACATGCTGGTCGACAACCCCGAAACCCTGGACGCCATCTTCCGGGATGCGCCAACCCCCATCATCACCCACTGCGAAGACACGCCGACCATCGATGCGACGATGGCGCAGTACAAGGAGAAGTACGGCGACGCGCTGACGCCGGACATGCACCCGGACATCCGCTCGCGCGAAGCCTGCCTGAAGTCCTCGCAGCTGGCGGTGGCGTTGGCGCGCAGGCACAACACACGCCTGCACGTGCTGCACATCTCCACCGCCGATGAGCTGTCGCTGTTCGAAGCCGGCCCGCTGGTGGACGCCGACGGCAAGCTGCGCAAGCGCATCACCGCCGAGACCTGCATCCACTTCCTGCGTTTCGACCGCAGCGACTACGCGCGCCTGGGCAACCTGATCAAGTGCAACCCGGCGATCAAGGACCCCGAGGACCGTCTGGCCTTGATCCAGGCGCTGGCCGAAGACGTGATCGACGTGCTTGCCACCGACCACGCCCCGCACACCTGGGAAGAGAAGCAGAAGCCGTACGCACAGGCGCCCTCGGGCCTGCCGCTGGTGCAGTACGCACTGGTCGCCGCACTGGAGCTGGTGCACGAAGGCAAGCTGCCGATCACCCGCATCGTGCAGAAGTTCGCGCATGCACCGGCACAGCTGTTCGATGTGGAACAGCGCGGCTTCCTGCGCGAGGGCTATTTCGCCGACCTGGTGATGATCGACAACACCCCGTTCACCGTGAAGCGTGAGCAGGTGTTGTCCAAGTGCGGCTGGTCGCCGTTCGAAGGCACCACCTTCCGCTCGCGCATCGCCGCGACCTGGGTCAACGGCCAGCAGGTGTGGGATGGCGAGCAGCTGGTCGGTAGCGCCGCCGGCCAGCGCCTGACCTTCGACCGCTGATGCGCGCAAGTCTGTTGGGCGCCTGGTTGATCCTGGCGCCGGTCGCGCTGGTGGCAGGTACTGCCGATGCGCAGAGCGCGACCGCCGCGACTGATGTCGTGTTTCCGCAAAGCGCCTCGCAAGGTGCGCTGCTGATCGGCAAGGTGCCGGCGGGCAGCA
>NZ_JSZE01000106.1 GCF_000802365.1 Xanthomonas cannabis pv. cannabis | reverse complement strand
GCCGGCCACATAACGGTCTGCAATGAAGTCGAGAGTCATAGATTCCCGACCTCCGACCTCCGACCTCCGACCTCCGAATCCCGAATCCCGAATCCCGAATCCCGAATCCCGAACCTACCCACTGGCCTCGATCATCTGATCCAGCACATACACCGGGGCACCATCTGCGCCGGGATACCGGGTGACGCGCAGCAAGGTGCGGATGCCCGCTTCGTGGTCGAAGCCCTCGATCCGGCCATCGAAGGGGCGCCAGGGGTCGGTCGCGGGCTGGCCGTCCGCCGTCTGCTCGCGCAACTGCAGACATGCGCGCGACGGGTTTGCGGGGCATGGCACGGTGTCGGCGGCCACCTCGAGCAACAGTGTCTGTCCGGGCCCGCCGTAGCGGGTGGCGGCCGTGGGCGTGCTGCCGAACAGCAGGCGGGTGCCATCGCTGCGGGTCAGGGCCAGCTGCGGCGTGGCCTGCGCACTGTCCATCGTCACCGCAAAACGGCCGGACAACAGGTCGCTGGCAGCACGTTCCTGCGCCATCTTGCGCGGCTGCGCACACAGGCGTTTGCTCGAGACCACCCGGCCGATCTGCAGCTGCGTCCCGGCCACGCTGTAGCTGGCGCCCAGGGCATTGCAGGTCTGGCTGACGTGGATGCGCTGGTCGCTGAAGTCCAGTTGCAGCGGTGCGCTACCGGCAACGAACAGGCTGCGTAACGCGGTGCCATGGGCGTCGCTGGCCTGCAGCAGTTGCCAGTGCCTGGCCTGCAATGCCGCGCGCAAGGGGGCGTTATCGGCCAACGGCGCAGCGGCGGCGGTCGCGCCGGGCCCGGTACCGCCAGGCCCGGTACCACCAGGATCCTGCGCATCGGGCAGCGCACCCGAACCGCAGGCCGTCACGCCCGCCGCCAGCAGGGCTGGGGCGAAGAACACGGCACGCATGGGCGGCTCCCGGTGGGCAAGGCCTCAGTGATACCGCCGGCGTGCCGCCAGGGCAATGACCGGCGTCACTGCCCGTGCAGTTGCCCTGCCTCGCTGCTCAAGCAGCGACAGGCAGCGCAACGGCCGTGGCGGGTCAGGCCGCGACCGGCAACCACAGCAGCAGGGCGGCGCCGAGCACGATGCGGTACACCGCAAACACCGTGAAGCGGTGCTTCTTGATGTAGCCCAGCAGCCACTTCACCACCACAAAGCCGGTGAGGGTGGCCGCCACGAAGGCCACTGCCACATCGGTCCAGTTCTCGCTGCCGACGCCGCCTTCCTTGTACATCTCCAGCAGTGCATAGCCGCTGGCCGCGAACATGGTCGGGATGCCCACCATGAACACGAAATCCGCCGCCGCCGAGCGCTTGCTCAGGCCCAGCAACATCGCCAGGAAGATCGCCGAGGCCGAGCGCGAGGTGCCGGGAAACACGCCGGCCACCACCTGCGCCAGGCCGACGGCAATCGCCACCTTCCAGGTCACCACGTCGCGCTCGGGCAACTTGCCGGCAAAGTGCTCGGCCACCAGCATCCAGACACCGCCGATCAACAATGCCCAGGCCACCGGGTGCACGGTTTCCGGCAGCTGCCAGCCGGCCTTGCGCACGATCAGCCCCACCACCGCCGTGACCAGGAAGGCCACGCCGATCTTGAGCACGTAGTCGCGGTTGGCGCGCTCGCCCAGGCCGGTGGCCAGGGTCCACAGCTTCTGTCGCAGCGCCAGGCAGATGGCCAGGATGGCGCCGGCCTGGATGACGATATTGAAGAAGTCAGAACGGCGTCCGAGCCATTGTTCGGCGATCAACAGGTGGCCGGTGCTGGAGATCGGCAGGAATTCGGTGAGGCCTTCGAGAATGCCCAACAGCAGGGCGGAAATCAGATCGGACATCGGACTGGAGGGGAGGGTTGGGGGAGGCGTCAGGATAGTGCATTGCGGCATGCACCATATTGGTGCAGCATGGATGCCGTCAGCACCTTGCTGGTGCTAGCGCCGCTGTGGCGGTCTCAAGTGATGCAAGCAAAATCAACGACTTGTGAAAATCCGCGATTTGGCATGGTCCCTGCTGTATTTCCGTCCACGAGCCACTTCACTCCAATCCGAGGTTTCTTCCGATGTCCGTGGAAAATGTTGAAAAGCTGATCAAGGACAACAAGGTCGAGTTTGTCGACCTGCGCTTCGTCGATATGCGTGGTGTACAGCAGCACATCACCTTTCCGGCCAACATCATCGAGCCGGCGCTGTTTGAAGAAGGCAAGATGTTCGACGGCAGTTCGATCGCGGGTTGGAAGGGCATCAACGAGTCGGACATGGTGTTGCTGCCCGACGCCGGCACCGCGTATCTGGATCCGTTCTTCGCCGATCCGACCATCGTGCTGACCTGCGACATCCTCGACCCGGCCACCATGCAGAGCTATGAGCGCGACCCGCGCGGCATCGCCAAGCGCGCCGAGGCCTACCTCAAGTCCTCCGGCACCGCCGACCAGGCGTTCTTCGGCCCGGAACCGGAATTCTTCATCTTCGATTCGGTGCGCTTTGCCAACGACATGGGCCACACCTTCTTCCAGGTGGGCTCGGAAGAGGCCGCCTGGAACACCGGCGCCAAGTACGACGGCGGCAACAGCGGCTACCGCCCGGGCGTGAAGGGCGGCTACTTCCCGGTACCGCCGACCGACACCCTGCACGACCTGCGCGCGGAAATGATCAAGACGCTGGAACAGGTCGGCATCGAGACCGAAGTGCACCATCACGAGGTGGCGACCGCCGGCCAGTGCGAGATCGGCACCAAGTTCAGCTCGCTGGTGCAGAAGGCCGACGAACTGCTGACCATGAAGTACATCATCAAGAACGTCGCCTACCGCAACGGCAAGACCGCGACCTTCATGCCCAAGCCGATCGTCGGCGACAACGGCTCGGGCATGCACGTGCACCAGTCGTTGACCAAGGGCGGCACCAACCTGTTCGCCGGCGACGGCTACGGCGGCCTGTCGCAGATGGCGCTGTGGTACATCGGCGGCATCTTCAAGCACGCCCGCGCCATCAATGCGTTCTCCAACTCCGGCACCAACAGCTACAAGCGTCTGGTACCGGGCTTCGAAGCGCCGGTGATGCTGGCCTATTCGGCGCGTAACCGTTCGGCCTCGTGCCGCATTCCGTGGGTCACCAACCCCAAGGCACGCCGCATCGAAATGCGCTTCCCCGATCCGTTGCAGTCCGGCTACCTGACCTTTACCGCGCTGATGATGGCCGGCCTGGACGGCATCAAGAACCAGATCGACCCGGGTGCACCGAGCGACAAGGACCTGTATGACCTGCCGCCGGAAGAAGAGAAGCTGATCCCGCAGGTGTGCTCCAGCCTGGATCAGGCCCTGGAAGCGCTGGACAAGGACCGCGAGTTCCTCAAGGCCGGCGGCGTGATGAGCGACGACTTCATCGACGGCTACATCGCGCTGAAGATGCAGGAAGTGACCAAGTTCCGTGCGGCAACGCATCCGCTGGAATACCAGCTGTACTACGGCAACTGAGTTCCACCGCGGTGATGGCGGAGGCCCCCCCTCCCACCTCCGCCATCGCCGCACATGTTTGACGCTCCACGGCACCGGCCGTGGAGTGAGGGGAACGAGAGAGCACACAGTTCGCGGCGCGCGGGCCTGACCTCTCCCACGCGGCAGATGCATCGCATCGGCCGGGGTCTGCGCGATCTGCGAACGATTGGATGCCGGGGTTGGCATCCAGGTGACTGACACCGCCGGGCGGCGCAATGCCGGCCGGTTCCTTCCACCTTTCGGGGTATGCGCATGAAATTGATCACCGCCATCATCCGGCCGTTCAAGCTCGACGAGGTCCGCGAGGCCCTGTCTGCCGCTGGCGTGTCGGGTATCACCGTTACCGAGGTCAAGGGCTTCGGGCGGCAGAAAGGCCACACCGAGCTGTATCGCGGCGCCGAGTACGTCGTGGACTTCCTGCCCAAGATCAAGATCGAGACGGTGGTGACCGACGACCGGCTCGATGCCGTGGTCGAAGCGATCCAGAACGCGGCCGGCACCGGCAAGATCGGCGACGGCAAGATCTTCGTCACCGCGATCGAGCAGGTGGTGCGTATCCGCACCGGCGAAATCGGCGCCGATGCCCTCTGAGTCCACCACCTCCGGAGTTCGTATGAAGACAGCTCTTTTTGCCGGGTGGAAAGCCCGGTTCTACAGCGTGTGCATGCTGATGCTGTTCAGCGCGCTGGTGGTGGGCGGCATGGGCAGCGCGCAGGCGCAGTCCACCCCGCAGGTCACCCCGCTCCCGACCGAGCCGGTCACCACAGAACCGCTGCCGTCCGCGCAGCCGGCCGCCGCGCCGGTGGCTGCGGCCGAGGCCGCGCCGGTGGTGGACAAGGGCGATGTCGCCTGGATGCTGACGTCCACCCTGCTGGTGCTGCTGATGGTGGTGCCGGGCCTGGCGCTGTTCTATGGCGGCATGGTGCGGGCAAAGAACGTGCTCTCGGTGTTGATCCAGGTGGCCACGGTGTTCTCGCTGCTGACCATCCTATGGGTGATCTACGGCTACAGCCTGGCGTTCTCCGGTGAAGGCGCGTGGATCGGCAACCTGGACAAGGCGCTGCTCAAGGGCGTCACCATCGAGACCCTGTCGGCCACCTTCACCAAGGGCGTGAGCCTGCCGGAATACGTGTTCGTCGCCTTCCAGGCCACCTTCGCCGGCATCACCGGTGCGCTGATCGTCGGCGCCTTTGCCGAACGCGCCAAGTTCGCCGCGGTGCTGCTGTTCTCGGTGATCTGGTTCACCTTCGGCTACCTGCCGCTGGCGCACATGGTCTGGGCCACCGGTGGGTACCTGTTTGGCCTGGGCGCGCTGGATTTTGCCGGCGGCACCGTGGTGCACATCAATGCCGGTATTGCCGGCCTGGTGGGCGCCTACTTCGTCGGCAAGCGCGCCGGGCTCGGACGTGAGGCGATCAAGCCGCACAACGTGACCCTGACCTTCGTCGGTGCCTCGCTGCTGTGGGTGGGCTGGTTCGGCTTCAACGCCGGCTCCAACCTGGAGGCCAATGCCGGTGCGGCGCTGGCCTTCCTCAACACCTTGCTGGCCACTGCCGCGGCCATCCTGGGCTGGTCGTTGACCGAGAAGATCATCAAGGGCAAGTCCTCCGCCCTGGGTGTGGCGTCGGGCATGGTGGCCGGCCTGGTCGGCATCACCCCGGCCTGCGGCACCGTGGGTCCGTTCGGCGCCATCGTCATCGGCCTGGCGGCGGGCGTGCTGTGCGTGTGGGGCGTCACCGGTCTGAAGCGCCTGCTCGGCGCCGACGACAGCCTGGACGTGTTCGGCGTGCATGGCCTGGGCGGCATCATCGGCGCGATCCTGACCGGCGTGTTCTCTGCGGCCTCGCTGGGCGGCCAGAAGGGCGGCGATTACGACATCGTGCATCAGGTCGGCATCCAGGCCCTGGGCGTGGGCATCACCGTGGTGTGGATCGGCGTGGTGTCGGTGGTGGGCTTTGTGGTCGCCAAGCTGGTGTTCGGCCTGCGCGTCACCGAAGACGCCGAGCGCGAGGGGTTGGACATCACCTCGCACGGCGAAGCCGCCTACGAGTCCTGAGCATGGCCACCCGCGGCTCCCTGGCCGCGGGTGGCGCAACGACCCGGCCGGCGCTGCCGTGCCGGGGACGGTTTCTCCCGCGGCCCGTGCTGGCGCGGATCCACTACCGAGGTGCCTGCATGACCAGCCCCCCGCCCGTCACTGTCGGCGCGGATGCGCGTCGGGTCGGTGCACGCCACCACCGTCGGACCCCGGATGTCCTGATGCACGCTTCGTTCGGCGCGCCACACGCGCACGCCGGCGCCGCTTGCACTAAATTGGTGCAATGCTGATGACGACCCCCACACCGTCGCTCGACAGCCTGGGCACGCCGGTGGCCTGGGCCGACCGCGAGGGCCGCGTGCTGGGCGTCAACCCGGCCTTTGCGCGCTGGCTCGGCGTCAGCGCCCGGCGCCTGGTCGACCAGCCGCTGGCCGCGCTGGAAGTGCAGGGCGATGCGCTCGCGCGCTTCCTGCTCAACGACGAGCGCGACGTGCTGCGCCTGCATCGCCTGGCCCTGGGCCTGCCCAACGACGCACCACGCTTTGCCGAAGGCTGGCTGTCGCGGCTGGATGACGGCGGCTGGCTGCTGGAAACCCATCCGGTCGACGAATTCCCCGCGCTGGACCCCACGCATGCCTTGCCCAACGCCTTGAGCGCCGCGCTCAAGGGGCTGGCGCACGAACTGCGCAACCCGCTGGCGGGCCTGAAGGGCGCAGCGCAGCTGTTGGCCCGCCGCTCGGCCGGCCGCGACGAGGACGAGCGCGAGCTGATCGAGTTGATCGGCACCGAGATCGAACGCCTCAACACCTTGCTCGAGCGTCTGCTCTCACCCTCGCCGCTGCGCCCGCACGAGGGCCTCAACATCCATGTGGTGCTCGAGCGCGTGCTGCGCCTGGCCGAGGCCGAAGGCGGCTGGTCGGTGCAGGTGCAGCGCGACTACGACCCCAGCATTCCGGACATCCTCGGCGATGTGGACCGGCTCACCCAGGCGGTGTGGAACCTGGTGCGCAACGCCTTCCAGGCCGGCGCCACCCGCGTAACCCTGCGCACCCGCGTCGAACACGGCCAGCGCATCCGCGACCGCGTGCATGCGATGTCACTGCGCCTGGAGATCATCGACGACGGCGGCGGCGTGCCCGAAGAGCTGGCCGAGCACCTGTTCCTGCCGCTGGTCAGCGGCCGTGCCGAAGGCAGCGGGCTGGGCCTGGCGCTGGCCCAGCAGGTCTCGCGCGAACACCACGGCACGCTGACCTACCGCTCGCGTCCGGGCCATACCGTTTTCACCCTGCTGCTGCCCGAGCTGGCCGGCGATCACGACAAGGAGCACCTGCATGGCTGAGGCCGCCGCCGCATCCCACCATATCTGGGTGGTCGACGACGACCGTTCGGTCCGATTCGTGCTGTCCACCGCGCTGCGCGATGCCGGCTATGCCGTGGATGGCTTCGACAGCGCTGCCGCTGCATTGCAGGCGCTGGCGATGCGGCCCACCCCGGACCTGTTGTTCACCGACGTGCGCATGCCCGGCGAGGACGGCCTGACCCTGCTGGACAAGCTCAAGGCCAAGCACCCGCAGCTGCCGGTGATCGTGATGTCGGCGTACACCGATGTCGCCAGCACCGCCGGCGCCTTCCGCGGTGGCGCGCATGAATTCCTCTCCAAGCCGTTCGACCTGGACGACGCCGTCGCGCTGGCCGCACGCGCCTTGCCCGACGCCGATGCCGGTGTCGACGAGATCATCGGCACGCCACTGGCCGAGGGCTCGGCCGCGTTGATCGGCGACACCCCGGCCATGCGCGCGCTGTTCCGCGCCATCGGCCGGCTGGCGCAAGCCCCGTTGTCGGTGCTGATCAACGGCGAAACCGGCACGGGCAAGGAGTTGGTTGCACGCGCGCTGCACAACGAATCGCCGCGCGCGCGCAAACCGTTCGTGGCGCTCAACACCGCCGCCATTCCCGCCGAACTGCTGGAAAGCGAGTTGTTCGGCCACGAAACCGGCGCCTTTACCGGTGCCACCAAGCGCCACATCGGCCGCTTCGAACAAGCCGATGGCGGTACCTTGTTCCTGGACGAAATCGGCGACATGCCGCTGCCGCTGCAGACGCGCCTGCTGCGCGTGCTGGCAGAGAACGAATTCTTCCGCGTCGGCGGGCGCGAGTTGATCCGCGTGGACGTGCGGGTGATCGCCGCCACCCACCAGGATCTGGAGGCGCTGGTCGAACAGGGCCGCTTCCGTGCCGACCTGCTGCACCGGCTGGACGTGGTGCGCCTGCAGCTGCCGCCGCTGCGCGAGCGTCGCGGCGACATCGCGCAACTGGCGGAAAACTTCCTGGCCATGGCCGGACGCAAGCTCGACATGCTGCCCAAGCGCTTGTCGTCGGCCGCGCTGGAGGACCTGCGCCAGTACGACTGGCCCGGCAACGTACGCGAACTGGAAAACGTGTGCTGGCGCCTGGCTGCCCTGGCCACCGCCGACATCATCGACGTGGTCGACGTGGACGCCGCCCTGTCCCGCGGGCGTCAGCGGGCCGGCCGCAGCGATGGCCAATGGGACGACATGCTGTCCAGCTGGGCCGCGCAACGCCTGAGCGAAGGTGCCCAGGGTCTGCATGCCGAAGCCCGCGAACGCCTGGACAAGACCTTGCTGGAAGCCGCCCTGCAACTCACCCAGGGCCGCCGCGCCGAAGCCGCCGCCCGCCTGGGCCTGGGCCGCAACACCGTGACCCGCAAGCTCGGGCCGGGGCGCAAGCGCCGCTGATCAGCCCGCACGCGGCGTTGAGCCCCTTTCCCGCCTGCGGGAGAGGGGGCGGGGTGAGGGGCACCTGCGAAAAGCCGTACTGCGTGCGCAGGTGCTGGAGCCAGGCAGCGAACCAGGCGAGCTTGACGCGCATCACGGCGGCAAGCGTGCATGCGCTCGCCGGTTTGCTCGCACGCGCCACTGTCTCGATTAGCTGGCGGCGCACACGCCCCCCATCCGCCCTTCGGGCACCTTCCCCCGCACGCGGGAGAAGGCAAGGCAGGCAAGGCAGGCAAGGCAAGGCAGGCAGGCAGGCAGGCAAGGCAGGCAAGGCAGGCAGAAAACTTCGCAGTCGAGCCCCTCTCCCGCCTGCGGGAGAGGGGTTGGGGTGAGGGGCGCTTTTTGCACATCTCCCGGCTCGCGACATCAGCCCCGTAAACTCCTGGGCTGCCTAAGCGCATTTCATGACACGTGAACATGCGCCCGCATAGGTTTCCAGCCTGATCAGGAGAACAGCTCGATGCGTTACCGGTCGCCCACGATCGTTGCCCTCACCGTGCTGGCGCTTGCCGCCTGCAGCAGCACGCCACCGCCTCCGCCACCTCCACCCCCGGCGGCGCGGGTCGTCCCTGTCCGCCCGGTCCAGCAGGCAGAAGCGGTGCTGGCATCGGCCTCGGGCAGCCTGGTCAGCGGTCGCGTCGTGCTGGTGCCTGCATTGCAGGGCATTCGCGTGACCGGGACTGTCGGTGGCCTGCGCCCCGGTGGCGTGGCCGGCTTCCATGTGCACGAACGTGGCGATTGCAGCGCCGCCGATGCCAGCAGCGCGGGTGCGCATTTCAATCCCGCGGGTGCGCCACACGGGCGCGCTGGCAGCAATCCTCACCACGCCGGCGACATGGACAACCTGCGCGCCGATGCCGAAGGCGTTGCGCACCTGGACATGATCGTTTCCGGCATCACCCTAGGCGATGCCGCGCCCAGCGATGTGGTCGGCAAGTCACTCATCGTGCATGCCGATCCCGACGACTATCGCAGCCAGCCCAGCGGCAACGCCGGCGCACGTCTGGCCTGCGGCGTCATTCGCGTCACCCAGTGGCGCACACCCCCTTCGCAGCCCTGAGTTGGGGCATCCATGGCCGCCTGCGCGGCCCCTACAGGAGTTTTCCATGCGCATTCTTCCCACCACGCTGTTTCTGGCAACCGCCCTGGCATTGACCGCATGCAAGCGCGAGGAGCGCGCGCCGGCCGATCCCGCCCCCGCACCGCAGGCCGGCACGCCGGCTGAAGCGGCGCATGGTGGCGAGCATGCCGCCTCCATGGTCACCGAAGCGGCGGCCACCACGACGGCCACCGCCGAGCTCAAGCCGACCAAGGGCAATGACGTCAAAGGCACGGTGACCTTCAAGACGGTCGACGGCGCGCTGCGCGTCACTGGCCAGCTGAGTGGCCTCAAGCCCAACACCGAGCACGGCTTCCACATCCACGAAAAGGGCGACTGCAGCGCCCCGGACGGCAGCAGCGCCGGCGGCCATTTCAACCCGGCCCAGTCCGACCACGGCAACGTCAGTGCCGACCCGCACCACGGCGGCGACATGCCCAACATCAAAGCCGACGCGCAGGGTAATGCCAGCATCGACGGTCCGGTCTCGAGCAACGTCAATCTCGGTAAGGCGGACCAGTTCGACATCGCCGGACACGCCGTGATCGTGCATGCCGATGCCGACGACTACAAAACCCAGCCCACCGGCAATGCCGGCGGCCGCCTGGCCTGCGGCGTGATCACCACCGACAACGCGCAGGCGGCGACTAAATAAATGGAGGTGTGGCGCACCAGTGGCCACACATCCTCATCGATGGACGCGGCTGCGTACTGCAGCTGCGTCCATTGAGAATCGAGCCCGGGTGAATGGCTGAGGCGTCGGTGGGCGTCGCCATGCTGTCATCCTCGGTGCAGCGAGCAGCGATGGACGTGCATGCGCGTAGCGCATGCGCCAGCACGGCTACCTGACTGCTGTTTCGCCACAGCAACGATCAATAATTGGCCCAGAGCCCCGGAGTGGCCAGTTCCAGCAGGTGCGCATCGGGATCGCGGAAGTAGATGCTCTGTCCGCCTCCGGGCCATTGCGTGCGGCCTTCGATCGGCACCGCGCACTCGCACAGGTGTTCTTCCCAGCCGGCCAGCGCGTCGGTGGCGATCGCAAAGGCGTAATGCGTACGCCCGCTACCGTCGTGCGGCGGAATGGTTCCACCAGGCAGGCTGACCGTGGTTGCCGTGCTGCCCTGCAGGAACAGCAGCAACACCTGTCCTGGTGCGATTGCATAGGCGGCCATGCGCGCATCGCGATGCATGGGCTGCAGCCCCAGCACGCGGGCATAGAACGCACACGCGCGCTCCAGGTCGGCCACATAAACGCCGGTTTCCAGCACACCCTGCAACGCGGGCAGCGAAGAAACCTGCGGCTGCGTCACGCCGCCAGCGCCTGGCGCGGATCCTGGCCCGGCTCGACATGCACGTACAGCACCGGCAACCCATGCGCTTCCAGCACGGCCGCCATTTGCCGCTGGCGCGAGAGGAATTGCTCGTAGACGCCGCGCAGGCGTTCGCAATGCTCGCGGTCGTGTGCGTAGTAATCGCACCAGCCGGCCGGATCGAACAGCGCAATGCGCACTTCGCCGCCGACATAGCGCAGCACCGGCTCCGGCGCCTGCTCCAGCCATTCTTCGCTGGTGGGCGCAAGCAGGGCGGCTTCGATCAGCGGCCACAGCGGCGCCAGGCCCTGGTTGTCGTACTGCATCGAAATCATCGCCGTCAGGTCGTGCGCGGTGAGATAGCGGGCGTGTTCGATGCGCGCACCGAAGCTCTCCTGCGCCAGCAACGCAGTATCTGCCTGCGCCATGCCCTGGGCCAGCAGCACTTCTTCCATCGCATCGGCCACCGTCGCCACGATCTGCGGATCGCCGGAGAGCAGGAACGGCAACACACGCAGGCCGCCACCGGTGAGCTGCGCATCGGCCTGGAAGGGCAGCGGAATCTCGCCCTGTGCATCGGCGCCGAAGGCCAGCACGCGCGGGCCCTGATCGCGCCCGGGGGCCCGCGCATGCAGTTCTTCCAGGCGGCGATGCAACGGCCAGCCGGGCCGCAGGACCTCGGCCGGGTCGAAATGCGCCATCGCCACGCTCAGTTCCAGATCGCGGATCTCCGGGATCCATTGCGCCAGGTCCCGGCCAATGCGCTCGGCCAGCATGCCGGCCTGTTCGGGCGGCAGGGCGCCGCGCTCGGGGGCGGTGCCGCCGGTCAATTCCAGCGCCAGCACACCCATGGCGGTCACGCCGTGTTCGGTCTTGCTCATGATTCGCGGTTGGCCCATCACGGGGTCGAAGCTACACTGCGGCCATTATGCCTGCCGGCCCTGTGCAGGCCATGTCCCCGAGTCCTCCATGCCAGGTCAACCGATGCCCGCAGCCCGTCCCGTCGCCATTCTGGGCGGCGTTCGTATCCCGTTCTGTCGTCAGAACACCGCATACGCGGATGTCGGCAACCTGGGCATGTCGGTGCGCACGTTGGGCGCGCTGGTCGAGCGCTTCGGGCTGCACGGGCAGCAATTGGGCGAAGTGGCGATGGGGGCGGTGATCAAGCACTCCTCGGACTGGAACCTGGCCCGCGAGGCCGCGCTGTCGTCGGGCCTGTCGCCGCTGACCCCGGGCATCACCCTGCAGCGCGCCTGCGGCACCAGCCTGGACTCGGTGATCACCATCGCCAACAAGATTGCGCTGGGGCAGATCGATTCGGGCATCGGCGGCGGCTCGGACACCACCTCGGAAGTGCCGATCGTCTACGGCAAGAAGCTGCGCGCGCGGCTGCTTGCCGCCAACCGTGCCAAGGCCACCGGCGACAAGCTCAAGGCGCTGCTGCGCGGGTTCAAGCTGAGCGAGCTCAAGCCCGAGTTTCCCGGCGTGGCCGAGCCGCGTACCGGCAAGAGCATGGGCGACCACTGCGAAGACATGGCCAAGGAATGGAATATCTCGCGCGATTCGCAGGACGAGTGGGCGGTGGCCTCGCACCACAAGCTGGCCGCAGCGTATGAGCGCGGTTTCTTCGATTCGCTGATTGCTCCGTTCCGCGGCGTCTCGCGCGACAACATCCTGCGCGCCGACACCTCGCTGGAAAAACTCGCCACCCTGCGCCCGGCCTTCGACAAGACTTCCGGCCGCGGCACGCTCACTGCGGCCAATTCCACTCCGCTCACCGATGGTGCGGCCGCCGTGCTGCTGTCCAGCGAAGCCTGGGCGTTGGCCCATGGCCACACGCCGATGGCCTACCTGCGCGACGCGCAGGTGGCGGCGGTGGATTTCGTGCACGGCGAAGGCCTGCTGATGGCGCCCACCATCGCGGTGCCGCAGATGCTGGCGCGCCAGGGCCTGACCTTGCAGGACTTCGATATCTACGAAATCCACGAAGCCTTCGCCGCGCAGGTGCTGTGCACGTTGCGCGCCTGGGAGAGCGAGGATTACTGCCGCAACCGGCTGGGCCTGGATGCGCCGCTGGGCCGCATCGACCCGGACAAGATCAATCCGCTGGGCTCGTCGCTGGCCACCGGCCACCCGTTCGCCGCCACTGGCGCACGGGTGGTGGCTACCGCCGCCAAGCAACTGGAAGAGCGCGGCGGTGGACGCGCGCTGATCTCGATCTGCACTGCCGGCGGCATGGGCGTGGTGGCGATCGTCGAGCGCTGACGCTGCTGCGCAGCGCGGGATTGCGCATTCGGGATTGGGGATTCGCAAAGGCGAAACCCGCTCTTGCGAATCCCGAATCCCGAATCCCCAACCTGCAAGGATGCATGGATGTCGAACGATGCAAAGCGCCCGTCGCCCAGCCTGTACCTGCCGCCGGTAGACGGCGATGTCTGGCGCGAGGGCGATGTGCTGGTCTGCACGCCGGGCGCCACCTTGCCGCCGCGGTGCGTCAAGTGCAATGCACCGGCCGACATACCGCCGCGCCGCTACATCTTTCACTGGCATCACCCGGTGATCTACGCCGCGCTGTTGCTCGGCGTGCTGCCGTATCTGATCCTGGCGATCGCGCTGCGCAAGCGCAGCGCCCACGTGCTCATCCTGTGCGAGCAACACGAGCGTCGCCGCGTCCGTTATGTCGCGATAGCGGTGGCCTCCGTGCTGGCGCTGCTGGTGTGCGGGCTATCGCTGGATAGCCCGTCCCGCTGGCTGATCGGCGCCGGCGTGATGGCCGTGATGTTGCTTGTCGCTCGCCTGGGGTCGCGCGTGTTGTCGCCGACACGGGTCGGTCACACGCAGGCGCGCTATCTCGGCGCCTGCGATGCATTCCTGGACGATCTGCCACCGCCGCCGTGGGTGTCGCGCGGACGCTGATACTGCGCAGCGCTGTCTATCTGCCGCGACGGCCCAGCGCCGTCAGATCGACGACCGAAGCCCGTGTTACAGCATCCGGTCGTCCGGTGGGGGCGCAAACGGGTCGGCCGCAGGCGTTGGCCCCACCGACACGATCGGGCCGCGCAGCGATTGCTGCGGCATGCCGTCCAGTACCGGCTCGCCACGTGCGGCGCGCAAGGCATTGGCGTAGCAATGCTGGGCGGAGAGCAGGTCTCCGGCAGCCGCAAAGCCATGCCCGAGCTCCTCCCACGCATCGGCGCCGGCGCCGTTGGCGATGGCACGGTGCAGGAATTCTTCAGCCTGCGACCACTGCTGCTGATGGCCTGCCAGGCGTGCCAGCGTCAACAGCAAGCCCGGGCTATCCGGGTACTGGGTGAGCCAGCGCTGTGCACTGGCCCGGCGCGAATCGTATTTTTCCAGCGGCAGCACGCCGTACAGGCGCACCAGCGACTCGTCCCACTGCGCATCCAGTGCCTGTTCCAGGCTATGCACGGCGGCGTCATCCCAGTGCAGCACCGCTGCCCGTTGCGCATAGGCCCCGACCACGGCCGGATAGGTGCGCAGCGGCTTGGGCAAGGCTTCCCAGCGCTCGGCCAGCGCATTGGCATCGCCGGCCTGCAACAGGGTCTGTTCGGCCAGCGTGGCTTCCAGCGCGCCATAGGCCTCCGGTGCCAGCACCGCCTGCTGACGCAGGGCGCCGAGTTGGCCGTAGGCCTCATCGGCACGGCCGATCTGGGTCAGCGCATGCGTGCGCAACAACAGCCCGCGCGCCGGCAGCGGCTGCGCATTGGCGGCATCGAGTGCATTGATCGCTTCCACCGGGCGTTGCCGCGCCAGATGCCGTTCGCCCTGCAACAGCGCATGCGCGGTGGGGTCGCGCTCGGCCAACTGCAGCGCAAGCGCATTGGCGGAGGCCTCAT
This sequence comes from Xanthomonas cannabis pv. cannabis, assembly GCF_000802365.1. Taxonomy (GTDB): domain Bacteria; phylum Pseudomonadota; class Gammaproteobacteria; order Xanthomonadales; family Xanthomonadaceae; genus Xanthomonas; species Xanthomonas cannabis. The sequence goes on along the minus strand of NZ_JSZE01000106.1, from coordinate 12,678 downwards.
CACCGCGTGCATCGGCCACACGCACTGCGCTTGCCAGCGCAATCCCGCTGACTTCCTCGTCCTCGCTGGCAGTGACCAGCAAACGTTCGGCGCGTTGCCACTGGCCATGGTCGGCGGCGCGCAACCCTTCGATCAGGCGCGCGCGGCCTTTCTTGCGGCGGTACTTGCCCCACACCCGGAACGGCAGACTGATCAACGTCCACAACAGCCACAGCACCAGCAGCGCGATGATCAGGATCAACACCGCCTGCGGCATCGCGGCGCGGTAGTCGTTGCCACCGACGCTGACCACGACATTGCCCAGGTCGTAACTGTTCTGGTGCGACAGCCACTGCGCACCAAGCACGCCCAGTGCCACGGCCACCAGCAGGATCAAGACGGTACGCAACACTTTCATTGGGTGGATCTCCCTTCACGCATGGCCTGCAGTTGCAGCAGGGTGGTGCCCAGTTCCGGCAGGCGCGGACGCAGTGGCGCTTGTTGCAACGTGCGCAGGCGCGCAAGCACCTGCGCACGTTGCGGCGACTCCGGCCACAGCCGGGTGGTCCAGGTGTCCACGCGGCGCAGCGCGTGTGCAAAGCCGTCCGCATCGCCGCGTTCTGCGGCCGCACGGGCCAGGCTGAGTTCGATCTGCAGCGCGTCGCTGGCGGCATGGCGGTCGTTGTGGGTCAGCGGCGCATCGCCGCGGTTGGGCCGAATATCCACCAGCGGTGCGAGCACCTTCTGCCACCACGGTCTGGCCGCGTCGCTGGCCTGTGCGGACTGTTCGGGCAGGTGCTGCAGATCGGCGGCGATGCGGTCCAGCGTCTGCCCCGCCTGCGCCTGCGGGCCGGCGCCGAGGCGGTCCAGGGCATCGCGCTCCTGCACCAGGGCCTGGCGCAGATTGAGATAGCCCGGATCGTCGATGCCATTGAGCGCGCCATTGGCCAGCGCGTAGGCGCGGCGTGCGCCATCGGCATCGCCGGCGATGCTGAGCCGTTGCTGGCCGAGCCGCAGCAGCAGCTCCACTTCATCCAGCCGCAATGCCTGTGCGCCGTGACGATTAGGGTCGGCCAGCTTCTGCACGGTGTCTTCGAGCAAGGCGCTACGCTGGCTCAGGCCCAGCATTTCGTCGCGCAGCACCCGGTTGGTCGCTGCCGCATCCTGCAGCCGCTCGTTGGCCAAACGTTGATCGCGTCGCAGCGTTTCCAGCAACTGCTGCGTGCCATCCCAGCGCTGCTGCTGTGCCTGCGCCGCCTGCAGCTGCGCTGTTTGATAGCTCTGCCATGCGCGCCAGCCCAGAAACAGCGCCACGCCCACGGCGACCACCGCCACTGCAAGCAGCAGCCAGGCCAGCGGAAAGCGTCGCGGGGAAGCGGGGACTTCGGTCATTCGGACATCCTCGGGCGGTCACAACGGGCGCAGGCGCCGCAGTCATCCCACACAGCATGGCGTGCGCCGGCAAACGCCCGCAAGCTGTGCTTGAGTTCGCAGTTCAGCAAGGTCGCGGCGATGTCACGACTGCAGCTGCCGCAGCGGCCAACTGCACCGGCAGTGGGCCCTCGGCACGCGCTACGTGGGTGAAACCGGCGGCCTGCGCTGACGCGAGCATGCGATCGCTGGACGCCACCACTGGCTGTTGCCGCCATGCCTGGACCAACGCATGCGGAAGTTGCTGCAGCACCAATGCCAGCGCCTCGGCACTGCTCAGGGCCAGGACGCTGCGCGGCATTGCGGCGGCCAGTGCCTTTACCTGCCCGGCGCGCAAGGGCAGCGCGAGGCGTTGGTAGACATCGGCGCGCAGGATGCGCGCGCCACGCTGTTCCAGCGCGGGGGCAAGCATGCCGCGCCCGCCCGGTGCGGTGACCAGCCCCACCGATGACAGTGGCGGCTGGAACAGCGGCAGGGCGAGCAGGCCTTCGCTGTCCATGCGGGACGGGCGCACCACCTCGTCGATACCGCAGGCATGCAGGGCGCGCGCGGTGCCGTCGCCCACGCTGACCCACTGTGCCTGCGGCGGTCGCTGCAAGGGCGCAAGCCGATGTGCTGCCTGGACTGCGGCCGGGCTGGTGAACACCACGATCGGTGCCCGCAGCGCCTGGTGCAGGGCAGTGCGTGCCTGGTCGGTGTCATTCGGTGTCAGGCGCCACGGCGACAGGGCAAGGACGCGGGCGCCATGGCGCGCGGCGGCACGTCGCAGCGGGCCGTGTTCACCGCTGGGCCGCAGCGAGATCAGGGTCCAGGCAGCGGTGGCAGGGGCAGGACGGGTCATGGGGCGATTATGCGAGAGCTGCCTGGCCGCCGTGCGGGTGCAGTGCGACGGCGATGTCGCGCTCGGCGATTCGTTCGCCCTGGCCTGTCATTCCAGGACGTACCCGGGCCCAGCCTGGCCCGGATCACTCCGAGACTTGACGCGCATTTCCACCCCTCTTGCAAATACGCCCAATCGCGCCACGATCCGCCACGACAATCGAGCTGGAGCGGCGCGTGATCAAGTCCTACCTCATCAACATGCAGCGCAGCGGCGACCGTCTGCAGGCGATGTCCGCGCGGTTCCAGGCGCTTGGCTTGCCGTTCGAGCGTCTTCCGGCCGTCGATGGCGCCACCTTGAGCCCGGAGCAGATCGCCGATTTCGTGCGCGAGCGCCCGCTCGAGGGATCCGGCGATGCCTACAGCGCCGGCCCCCGGAGATGGACCGCCTCCAATATCGGCTGCTTTTTGAGCCACCACGCCGCGTGGCGTATCGCGGCCGAGTCCGACGATGCCTACACCGCCATCTTCGAAGACGACATGCATCTGTCCGATGCGCTGCCGGCGCTGTTGCGCAGCACCGACTGGCTCCCGCCGGGCAACAGCATCGTGCGGCTGGAGCCGTCCTATAACCGGATCAAGCTCGATGCCAAGGTCGCCGACGTCGCCGGGCGCCAGCTGCGCCTGGTGCGTCCATCGCCTCACCAGCATTGCTGGCCGGTGTGCGCCGGTGCGTTGATCATCAGCCGCGATGCGGCGCGCCTGCTGCTGGCGGCGCAGACGCGCTGGCACACCATGGCCGACATCTTCCTGTTCGGCTGGAACGAATCGCCGGTGGCGCAGCAGCTATCCACCTACCAGCTGTCGCCGGCGGCCTGCATCCAGGACAAGTTCTTCCACGCAGCGCCGGAGCAGGTCGTGTTCACCAGCACCATCGACGCACCGCTGACCCAGGCGCAGAAGCAACGCAGCGCGCATTGGAAGGCCAAGGCGACGGCCCTGTTGCGCGTGGCGCAGGGCTATCGCAAGGTGGGGTTCGCACCTTGAAACGCCGCTGCAGCACGCGTGCGCATTGCCGATGGCGGAGCCGTCGCGCATGTGCACGGAGCGCGCATGCGGGCCGCATCTGCGCGTGCAGGAGTGGTGTCCGACCGGCGATTGGCGCGGGCAAGCGCTCCTGTTCGATGCGGCATCGGCGGACATGACGCGCACCGCAATGCTGCACGCGTTCACCATGCGGTACCGCATGTCATCGAACAGCACAAGACGCTTGCCGGACATTGCGGCATGATGCCGCCCTTCGCCGTCTTCCTGCCTTTCCGATGACTCCTTCGTGCACGCTCGTCTCCGCCCTGCAGTCGCTGCAGCAGCAGTTCATCGCCATGCCGCCGGTGCTGTCGATGGGCATTGCCGTCGACGGGCTGCACGACGGCGCGCTGCGCCTGCGCGCACCGCTGCAGGCCAACGTCAACGACAAGGCCAACGCGTTCGGCGGCAGCCTGGCCTCGCTGATGACCCTGGCCAGCTGGGGGTGGCTGACGCTGCAACTGCAACTGGCCGGGCACGAAGCCGACGTGTATGTCGCCGATAGCCAGCTGCGCTACGTCGCGCCGGTCTATGAAGAACTCGTGGCCGACGCCGAGCCGGCCGAGCTGGGCGGTTGGGATGCGTTTCTGTCCACCTTCCGGCAGCGCGGCAAGGCGCGTATCGGCATGCGCGCGCAGATCGCGCTGGGGTCCGGCGCGGCAGCGGCCACGTTGAGCGGGCGCTTCGTGGCGTTTCCAAAACGGTAGGATGCGGGCTCGATGGAAGGGGGATTACGCATGCGTGCAGTCATTGGAGCACTCGTCCTGCTGGGGCTGGCGATGCTGAGCGGGGTGGCCAGCGCGGGCAGCCGCGCCCAGGCGCGCGCGCTGGAAACCACCCAGGCCGCCTACACGGCGGCAGTGCGCTGGAGCGATTTCGATGCTGCGCAGGGTTTTGTCGAACCAACCTATGCGCAGGCGCATCCGCTCAGCGACCTGGAACGTTCGCGCTACGAGCAGGTGCAGATTTCCGGTTACCGCGAGCTGCGTGTGGGCGAAGACGCCAATGGCGACCTGCGCCGCGAGGTCGAACTGCGCGTGATCAACCGCAATACCCAGGCCGAGCGGTTGGTGCGCAGCATCGAGCTGTGGCGCTGGGACGCCGAGCACAAACGCTGGTGGCTGGCCAGCGGCCTGCCCGACCTGTGGAAGGGCCAATAGCCCGGCCCTATGCGCGCTGGCCGTCGCGTGCGCCAGCTGTGCGACAATTCCCGCCCGCTTGACTGACCCTGACCCCGTGAATTTCGAAGAGCTGCAGGCCTTTGTCGGCCGCAACCCCATGTTGTCGCTGGCCCTGGTGGGCCTGACCATCGCCCTGATCGTCACCGAGGTCGCACGCCTGTTCCGTGGGTACCGCGCACTCAAGCCGGCCGAGCTGACGCGCCTGATCAACAGCGAAGACGCGCTGGTGATCGACCTGTCGCCCACCGCCGATTTCGAAAAGGGCCATATCGCCGGCAGCCGCAACGTGGCGCTGGCCAAGTTCGACCCGGCCAGCAAGCTGCTGGCCAATGCCAAGGCGTCTCCCGTGGTGGTGGTCTGCCGCAGCGGCAACACCTCTGCAGGTGCGGCCAAGACTCTGAAGAAAGCCGGCTTCGAGAAGGTGTACTGGCTCGAAGGTGGCATTGCTGCCTGGCAGATGGCCGAGCTGCCACTGATCAAGGGCCGCTGACCCGCCTTGTGCGGTCCCCCGCAAGCCCCCATTGCTGGCATGAGAGACTTGCACTTTCACGTCTGCATCACTCAACGCTGCATCCACCGAACCGTTTCTGGAGTTAGGAATGTCCGACGAAATCCTCAACGGCGCCGCTGCGCCGGCCGACGCCGCTGCTGGCCCCGCCTTCACCATCGAAAAGATTTACGTCAAGGACGTGTCCTTCGAATCGCCGAATGCACCGGCTGTCTTCAATGATGCCAACCAGCCCGAGCTGCAGCTGAACCTCAACCAGAAGGTGCAGCGCCTCAACGACAACGCCTTCGAAGTCGTGCTGGCCGTGACCCTGACCTGCACCGCCGGTGGCAAGACCGCCTACGTGGCCGAAGTGCAGCAGGCCGGCGTGTTCGGCCTGGTCGGCCTGGAGCCGCAGGCGATCGACGTGCTGCTCGGCACGCAGTGCCCGAACATCCTGTTCCCGTACGTGCGCACCCTGGTCAGCGACCTGATCCAGGCCGGCGGCTTCCCGCCGTTCTACCTGCAGCCGATCAACTTCGAAGCGCTGTACGCAGAAACCCTGCGTCAGCGTCAGGGCGAAGGCACCTCGCTGGCCGATTCCGAGCCGGCCGGCAACGCCTAAGCACTGTCTGCGCCAATGAGCGAGTCGACCCGGAAAATCGCCGTGATCGGCGCCGGCTCCTGGGGCACGGCGTTGGCTGCGCTGCTCGCCAGGCACGGTCATCCGACCGTGCTGTGGGGACGCGATGCGGCGATGGTGGACACCATCGACCGCACCCACGAGAACGCGCGTTACCTGCCGGGCATTCCACTGCCCGACAGCCTGCGCGCCACCACCGACCTGCAGGCGGCGATTACCGATGCCGCCTGGATCCTGGTGGTGGTGCCTTCGCATGCCTTCACCGAGACCATCCGGCTGATTGCACCGCTGCGTCCGGCCAACGCCGGCGTGGCGTGGGCAACCAAGGGCTTCGAGCCCGGGTCCGGGCGGTTTCTGCATGAAGTGGCGCGCGATCTGCTCGGCCCGGCCGTTCCGCTGGCCGTGGTGACCGGGCCGTCCTTCGCCAAGGAAGTCACGCTCGGCCTGCCGACCGCCATCACCGTGCACGGCGACGATGCCGCGTTTGCACAGGTCGTGGCCGATGCCATGCATGGCCCCACCTTCCGCGCCTATACCGGCGATGACATGGTGGGCGCCGAGCTTGGCGGCGCAATGAAGAACGTGCTCGCCGTGGCGACCGGTGTGGCCGATGGCATGCAGCTCGGCCTCAATGCGCGTGCCGGCCTGATCACCCGCGGCTTGAACGAGATGTTGCGGTTGGCTGCAGCGATCGGCGCGCGTCCGGAGACCTTGATGGGCTTGGCTGGCCTGGGCGATCTGGTGCTCACCTGCACCGGCGATCTATCGCGCAACCGGCGGCTCGGATTGGCGTTGGGGCGTGGGCAGAGCTTGACCGATGCGATCCGCGAGATCGGCCAGGTGGTCGAGTCGGTGCAAACCGCCGACGAGGTGATGCGGCAAGCCGAGCAGCATGGCATCGAACTGCCGATCTCCAATGCGGTGCGGGCCGTCCTGCACGGCGAAATCACGCCGGAGGCCGGTTTGAAAGGCCTGCTGGCACGCGAGCGCAAGCCCGAGTACCCGCACACCTTGTTTACCTGAGTGGACCCAGCGGGCCGTGTGCGCTGCGCAGAATGCAAAAGCCCGGCACCGCCGGGCTTTTTGCTGTAACCGACGAGGGCCGATGGCGCTGCGATCACGATACGCACGTGGTGCGTTGCCCGAACGCCATGCCGAATGCGGCATCTGACGCCAACTGCTGCTGGCTTCACCGATCGCACAAAAGAAAGAAGCCCGGTCGGGGGGACCGGGCTTCCGATGCAGCGCGGGAGAGAGTCGCGCTGCAGTCAAACGTGCGGCTTACCAGCTGAAGCGCGGGCCGACCGACCATTCCTTGTTGCCGTCGCCATCCATACGGATGTCGCCGTTGATGCCCCAGTTCTGGTTCAACTTCACCTGGGCGCCGAGGCGGCCATAGAAGTTGTCACCGATGTCGATGCCGCGCTTCTTGGAGAAGTCTTCGTAGCCAGCCAGGGCATAGACTTCGAAGTGCTCGCCGAAGGCGTTACGCAGACCGGCTTCCACGCTGTAGCCGTCGAAGCTGATGTTCGGGGTGTCCAGGTCCAGCTTGCGGTAGGCAACGCGCGCAACGAAGTCGGTGCTGGTGGCGATCTCGTGGTTGTAACCCACGCCCACGCCCCACTGCTGGAAGTCGGAGTTCGAGCTTTCGAATACGTTGTCGTTGTCGTCAGCGTTCTGCTTGCTGTAGTCGCCGAACACGTGGAAGTTCGGAGCAACGGCGTAGGAAGCCTTCAGGCCCCAACCGTCGGCGTCGCGACCTTCGGTCGGCGTGCGCACGTAGTCGCCTTCGACGAAGTTGTAGGAGAGATTTTCGGCAGCGGAGGCCGCAAACGGCAGGGCTGCGAGGAGGCCGAGGGCCAGCAGTGAGTTCTTCATGATCGATACCTGTACTTATGGTTTGGGCCGGCGCTGAGGCGGATGCCGTTCGCTGCCGAGATGTAAATTCTCCGTTATTCGATGGAACGCGACATGAATTCAGGACTGACCAGTGAATGAATCATCGCGCCAGATTCAGCTGCGCTTTCTTGTGGCGCTCAGGCGATGCGCGTAGCGCACGCGTAAAGCGTGACGGCATGAAGGTTATGCGGCGCAAATGTGAGATGCGTGTGGAGAAATGCAAAATTCCCGCAATTCCCGCTGCTTTCGCATGCCAGCACATTGTACTGACATCGCCGCTGGGAGCATTGCACGTTCCTGGATGAGTGCGGAGCTACATCGTGGCGAAGAAAAAGACGTTGGCGCGGTTTCTGGCCGAGACACTGCAGAGCGCGGGGGTGGAGCGGATCTGGGGTGTGACCGGCGACAGCCTCAACGGCCTGACCGACGCGCTGCGCGAGATGCAGACCATCGAGTGGATGCACGTGCGCCATGAAGAAGTTGCCGCATTTGCCGCAGGCGCCGAAGCGGCGGTCACCGGTGAACTGGCGGTGTGCGCGGGAAGCTGCGGGCCGGGCAATCTGCACCTGATCAATGGCTTGTTCGACTGTCACCGCAGCCGCCAGCCGGTGCTGGCGATCGCCGCGCACATTCCGTCCTCGGAGATCGGCCTGAACTATTTTCAGGAAACCCATCCGCAGGAGCTGTTTCGCGAGTGCAGCCACTTCGTGGAACTGGTGACCAACCCGGCGCAGTTGCCGGAGGTGCTGCACCGGGCGATGCGCTCGGCCATCCTGCAGCAGGGTGTGGCCGTGGTGGTGATTCCCGGCGATATCGCCTTGCTGGAAGTGGACAAACACCTGTCCAGCGCATGGCCGGCGCTGCGTGCGCCACGTGTGCTGCCCGCTGCGCAAGACGTGCAACAGCTGGCCGAGTTGCTGCAGCAGAGCAAGGCGGTCACCTTGTTGTGCGGCAGCGGCTGTGCCGGTGCGCACGATGCGGTGGTGGCACTGGCCGATACGCTGGGCGCGCCCATCGTGCACGCGCTGCGCGGCAAGGAATACGTGGAATGGGACAACCCGTTCGATGTGGGCATGACCGGCTTGATCGGCTTCAGTTCCGGCTACCACGCAATGCTCAATTGCGACACCTTGCTCATGCTGGGCACGGACTTTCCGTACCGGCAGTTCTATCCGAAGGACGCCACCATCGTGCAGGTGGACCGCGACCCGAGCGCGCTCGGGCGGCGTACGCCGTTGCAGCTGGGCATTGCGGCGGATGTCGGCGAGACCATCGCCGCGTTGCTGCCGCAGCTGCAGCGCCGCGAAGAGCGCGGATTCCTTGAAAAATCGCTAGCGCACTACCGCAAGGCGCGCGAAGGCCTGGACGATCTGGCGGTGCCGGCTGACCCGGGCGAGCCGCTGCACCCGCAGTTCGTGACCCGGCTGATCAGCCAGATTGCCGATCGGGATGCGGTGTTTACCTGCGATGTCGGCACGCCGACGGTGTGGGCGGCACGCTACCTGCGCATGAACGGCAAGCGGCGCCTGCTGGGTTCCTTCAACCACGGCTCGATGGCCAACGCGATGCCGCAGGCGCTGGGCGCACAGGCGGCATTCCCGGGGCGCCAGGTGATCTCACTGTCCGGCGATGGCGGCTTTGCGATGCTGATGGGCGACTTCATTTCGTTAGCGCAGTTGAATCTGCCGGTGAAGATCGTCGTGTTCAACAACGCGTCGCTGGGATTTGTGGCGATGGAGATGAAGGCGGCTGGGTATCTGGATACCGGCACCGAGCTGCGTAATCCGGACTTTGCCGCGATGAGCAATGCGATGGGCATCCTAGGCATTCGTGTCGATGAATCGGCGCAGCTGGAACGTGCATTGCGACAGGCCTTTGCGCATGCTGGTCCGGCGCTGGTGGATGTGCGCATCGCCACGCAGGAACTGGCGGTGCCGCCCGCAATCAAGCTCGAACAGGCCAAGGGCATGGGGCTGTACCTGCTCAAGGCGGTGATGAGCGGGCGTGGCGATGAGGTGATCGAACTGGTCAAGACCAACCTGCGTTAATTCAGTTGCACTCGCGCACACTGGCCGCCCTCTTCAGGCCGCTTCGTCCATGCCCCGTTCGCTGCTACGGCAACTGTTGCTGATCTGGGTGGTGATCGTGGCCGCCTGTCTGGGCGTGGCCACGATGCTGTACGGCTTGTACCGGCAGACCGAAGGAGTACGGCTGGAGGAAGCGCGGCAGCAATTGAGCGGGCAATGCGCGCGCATCGTGCAGCGCTATGTCGGGGCGAGCGAGGCGGCGCGTACCGGCGACGATGGCGTGGGCCTGGCTGCGGTGGTGGTGCACCTGGTGCTGGCCGATGCGCCAGGTGTGGAAGGTGGCGTGTGGGACCTGCACAAGGGCTTCGTTGCCTACGCGTACCCCACTTACGACGGGAGCGACCACAAGACCGACATTCCTGCTGCGGAATGGACCACCATCGTCAACACCGCGCGGCAGAGCGTGAGCGAGGACACGCCGGTGCACTACCGCCGCGACGGCAGCCGCGAGGTCCTGTTGATCAGCGCCTGTCCGTTGGCATCGCACAGTGCGGCATGGACGATGACGCGGGTGCCGGCCAGCAAGGCCGACGCGTGGCGGCCGCTGGTCGTCGGCATGCTGTTGATCTTCGCGATGGTGGCGGTGTCGGCCATTGCGCTGGGCGTGGTGGTGCGGCGCTGGCGCCAGCGCCTGCAGCGCATCGAGCAGGCGCTGGCCGCCGACACCGAGACGCCGCAGATCCCGCCAACCGGTACGCCGGAACTGGATCGGCTGGGCGCGGCGGTCAATGACTATGCGCAACGCACGGCGCAGGCGCTGGTGCAGACGCGCAGGTTGGCCGACGAACTGTCGCGGCACGAACGCCTGGCCGCGCTGGGCCGGATGACCGCCACGGTGGCGCATGAGATTCGCAACCCCATCGCCACGATGCGGCTGGCGGTGGAGAACGAAATCGCCCAGCGCGAGGCCACCCCCGACTCGGCGGCCCATGCGGAGGTGATGTTGGCGCAGATCCGGCGCCTGGACGGGGTGGTCGAGAGCCTGCTCGGCATGGTGCAGCCGATCCGCCTGCACCTGGAGACGGTGGTGGTGCAGGACTGGCTGGCGACGCTGCTGGAACACGGCCCATTACCGCCGGGCACGCCGCCGCCCCGCCTGCTGCTTCCGGCCGCGCCGTTGCGCTGGACCCTGGATCCGCAGCAGCTGGGGCGCGCCGTGCACAACCTGCTGCGCAATGCTGCGCAGCACGCCGATCCAGGCAGTGCGATCACGCTGCAGGCGGCTGCGGTGGAAGGGACGCTGCAGCTGCAAGTCTCCAACCACGGCGCTGCAATCGCCGAACCGATCGCCGCGCAGTTGTTCGAACCATTCGTCAGTGGCCGTAGCGACGGCAATGGCCTGGGGCTGGCGCTGGTGCGCGAGATCGCGCGCGCGCATGGCGGGCAGGCGCGCTACGCGCATGCCGACGGGCTCACCCATTTCATCCTGGAGCTGCCATGGCGCGCATCCTGATCATCGACGACGATGCCGCGTTTCGCATGACCCTGCAGGCCACCTTGCGCTCGCTCGGGCACACGGTGGTCAGCGCCGAGAACGGGCCGGACGGGCTGGCGCGGCTGAGCGAAGGCGGGATCGACATGGCGTTCGTGGATTTCCGCATGCCGGGCATGGACGGCATCGCGGTGCTGCGTGCGCGCCAGGACGATGCGCAGGCGCGTCAGGTGCCGCTGGTGATGCTCACCGCCCATGTGTCCAGCGGCAATACCATCGAGGCGATGACGCTGGGCGCTTTCGATCATCTGGTCAAGCCGGTGGGCCGCGCCGACATCGTCGAGGTGGTGCAACGTGCGCTGCTCAGTCGCGCCGACGCGCAGGCTGCAGCAACGGAAACGCCACGCGCGCCAGACGAGGACGACGACGCGCTGGTGGGACACAGCCCGGCGATGCGCACGGTGCACAAGCGCATCGGGCTGGCGGCGGCGTCCGAGTTGTCGGTGTTGATCACCGGGGAAACCGGTACCGGCAAGGAGCTGGCCGCACGCGCCCTGCATCGCGCCAGCCCACGTGCCAACGCGCCGTTCGTTGCGGTCAACTGCGCAGCCATTCCGCTGGAGCTGATGGAGAGCGAGTTGTTCGGCCATCGCAAGGGTGCGTTTTCCGGCGCCAGCAGCGACCGTCTGGGGCTGATTCGCGAGGCCGACGGCGGCACGCTGTTCCTGGACGAGATTGGCGACATGCCACTGCCGATGCAGGCCAAGCTGCTGCGGTTTCTGCAGGAAAGCGAGGTGACGCCGTTGGGTGGCAGCGGCCCGCAGAACGTGGATGTGCGCGTGCTGGCCGCCACCCATCGCGACCTGGCGGCCTGCGTGGCCGATGGACGCTTTCGCAGCGATCTGCGTTACCGGCTCAACGTGGTGCCGATCGAACTGCCGCCGTTGCGCGAGCGTGGCCAGGACATCCTGCTGCTGGCCAGACACTTCCTGGGCGCCAGCGCAGCGCGCGCGCAGCGCCTGTCGCCTGCCGCGCAAGAGCGCCTGCTCGCGCACAGCTGGCCCGGCAACGTGCGCGAATTGCGCAATGTCATGCAACGCAGCCAGGTGCTGGTGCGCGGAGCCAGCATCGACGCGGCCGATCTGGACGAGGCACTGGCCGAGGTCAGCGAGCCGCCGCCCGCCATTGCGCCGGAGCCGACCGGAACCCTGCCGGAGGCCGTCGCACGGCTGGAGAAACAGATGATCCAGTCCGCCCTGGCGCAGAGCCGGGGCAATCGTGCCGAGGCCGCGCGGCGGCTCGGAATCCACCGGCAACTGCTCTATCGCAAGCTGGAGGAATACGGCCTGTAACGCATGCGCGCAGTGATCGCAGATAGCCGGCAGGTGTCCCCGAAGCGGACAGGGTGGATGAAATGCAGACGTCTCTACTGCGCGATCTGACTGAACAAATCCTGTAAAAACAAAGATTTAAAGATTGGCATGATTGCTGCTTTTGCTTGTCGGCACGCGGCTCCTTTCCGCCGCGCTGGAGACATCTCCATGATGCGTAAGACCGTTCTTGCAATTGCCCTGGCCTGCACCATCGGCGCCGCAGCCGCCCAGGTTGCCGCCCCGCCACCGCCGCCCGCCCCC
>NZ_JSZE01000105.1 GCF_000802365.1 Xanthomonas cannabis pv. cannabis | reverse complement strand
GGTCAAGCTCGGTGCGGCCAGCGGCCTGCGCGTGATCCCCGATACCTGGGCGCAGGCCACCTACCTGGGCAGCAGCCGCCTGGTCGGCTATATCGGTACCAACCTGTCGCCGGCGCTGCTGGGCGTGGGCTATATCGTCGGCCTGAATGTCGGCATCGTGGTGCTGTCCGGCTCGATCCTGTCCTGGCATATCGCCATCCCGCTGTATCAGCAGTTCTTCATGGGCAGCGATCCGGCGCTGGCGCAGAGCCTGGCCGGTGCGCCGGCCGCCGATGCGGCATTCGGCATCTGGGGCGCGAAGATCCGTTACCTTGGTGTCGGTGCGATGCTGATTGGCGGCGTGTGGACGCTGTTTTCGCTGCGCAAGTCGCTGTTTTCCGGCATCAAGAGTGGCTTTGCGGCCGCGCGCAAGAGCAGTGGTGGCGTGGTCGCCGAGACCGAGCGCGACCTGCCGATGAAGTGGATGCTGGTGGCGCTGGTGCTGTGCACGCTGCCGCTGCTGGGCCTGTACCAGGCCATCGTGCAGCAGTGGCATGTGTCGATCCCGATGACCATCATCATGATCGTGGCCGGCTTTCTGTTCGTGTCGGTGTCCGGCTACCTGGCCGGGTTGATCGGCTCGTCCAACAACCCGGTTTCCGGCATCACCATCTCCACCATCCTGTTCGCATCGGCGGTGCTGGTGCTGCTGCTGGGCAAGAGCGGCCTGGTGCCGGTGGGCATCGGCGCTGCGCCGTTAGGCGCGGTGGCGGCCATCATGATCGGTGCGGTGGTGTGCTGCGCGGCGGCGGTGGGCGGTGACAACCTGCAGGACCTCAAGGCCGGCTATCTGGTTGGTGCCACGCCGTGGAAGCAGCAGTTGATGCTGGGTATCGGCGCGTTCTCGTGTGCGTTGATCATGGCGCCAGTGTTGAATCTGCTGGCCCAGGCGTACGGCATCGGCCCGGCCACGCCGCAACATCCCAACTCGCTGGGCGCGCCCCAGGCCACCTTGATGGCCTCGGTAGCCAAGGGACTGTTCGGCGGCCAGTTGCCGTGGACCATGATCGCAATCGGCGCCGGCGTCGGTGCGGCGATCATCGCGCTGGACGAATGGCTGAAGGCCACCGGCAAGCGCTTCCGCGTGCCGGTGCTGGCGGCGGCCATTGGTATCTACCTGCCGCTGGAACTGATGGTGCCGATCTTCATCGGTGGCCTGATCGCGCACCTGGTGGAGCGCTTCCACAACATTCGCGCCGACGACGAAGAGGGCCGCGACCGCGTGCATCGTCCGGGCGTGCTGTTCGCCGCCGGCCTGATTACCGGCGAGGCGCTGATGGGCATCGCCATTGCGGTGCCCATCGTGCTGTCCAGCCGTGCCGATGTGCTGGCACTGCCGGCCGCCCTGCAGCTCAATCAATGGATCGGCCTGGCCATTCTCGCCCTGGTTGGCTGGCTGCTGTACCGCGTCGGCAAGCGCGGCGAACAGGCCGCCTGAGCCTGCGACGGACACGGCGCATGCGATGCATGCGCCGTCCCTGCAGGCGCGCAAGGCGACCTGCCCGCAGCGGATTGCCGCTGCCATCATCTGCATCATCCCCGTGCACCGCCGCTGCGGACTCCATCGACGGTCCCTGACGGCGCCTCGTCGTCTGCAGCCTGTTTTTGCGCCGACTTTATGCCGGGTCCAGCGCTCATGCATAGCGCCTTTATGCCGCCGCTGCGTATCGTGCCGTCTCCCGCACGGATGATGCGCCACCACTGCCGCAAGCCTGGATCGACCCCGCTGATCTCCGCGCCATAGGCCATCGCGCCGCCGCCGCTGCCGACAAAAACGTTAGCCCAATCGCACTGCGCTTCTTCCAAGGCACGGTTGCGGCCGCTTTTTGTCTTGCGGGCGCGACAGCTCGATGGGATCGACCAGACGGCGCCGTTGGGCGGCGTGCGCTCGATCCACCTTTCCACGCGCATTCCCCCTCACTCACTGCTGGCCTGTTGTGTCTTGGCCCAGCGCTCTGCCATGGAGTTACTGCAATGCTGACTGTTATTTCCGGTTCTTCTTCCCGCGCACGCCGCATCTTGCTGCCGACCATCGCCGTGGCCGGCGTGCTGTGCGGGCTGGCCGTTCAAGCGCAGGCGCAAGACGCCACCGAAGCGGCGCTATGCACCGATCGGCCGACCAAGTCCAATTCCACCTGTACCGTGCCGACCGGTGCCTGGCAGCTGGAAACCGACATCGGCAGCTACACCCGCGACAGCCAGCCTGGCACACGCATCGAAACCTCGGTGTTTACCAATCCCACGCTCAAGTACGGCGTCAGCGACCGCATCGATCTGCAGCTCAACTGGGCACCACAGCTGCAGGTCAAGACCACCGACCGCGCCACCGGCGCGCGCAGCAGCCTGAGCGGTGGCGGCGATCTCTATCTGCGCATGAAGGCGCGTGTGTACGAGAGCGACACCGCCAGCGTGGCGCTGCTGCCGTTCGTCAAGGCGCCCACTGCGCGTACCGGCCTGGGCAACGACACCTGGGAAGGCGGTCTGGCGCTGCCGGTCAACATCGTGCTGCCCAGCAGCTTCTCGCTGACGTTTGGTCCGGAACTGGATTGGTTGGCCGACAGCGATGGCAGCGGCAAGCATGTCGCCATCGTCAATGTGATCAATCTGGCGCGTCCGATCACGCCGAAGTTATCGATGGCGGTAGAGCTGTGGTCCTCGATCAACCGCGATCCTGCACAGACGGTCGAACAGTATTCGGCCGATATCGCCGCGGCGTATCTGCTCAACCCGCTGTTGCAACTGGACGTGGGCGCCAACTTCGGCCTCAACGACCGCACCCCGGATGCGCAGGTGTATGTGGGCATGTCGCACCGCTTCTGATGCGCTGCCGCCCGTGCCCCCCATAGGTGGCATGGGCAACGCGCGCGACGGCGTGCCGCACCACGTCACGCCGCATGACGTTCTGCCTTTGCGCGTGCGCCGCAGCAACGCCTACCATCGGCGTTTTGCCGTTGCGGGAATTACCGATGAAGCTGCGTCACGCCGTATTGCCCTTGTGTTTGCTGGCCGCCTTGCCAGACCTTGCCGCCGCGCGCGGTTTCGATGTGCGCGACATGGTGGCGCTGGACCGGGTGTCCTCACCCACGCTCACGCCCGATGGCGGCAGCGTGCTGTTCGCCAAACGCCAGGCCAAGACCAGCAATGGCAAGCCCGCCACCAGCCTGTGGGTGCGCAATCTGCGCACGCGCGATCTGGCGCCGCCCAAGCGGCTGACCCCGGAAGGCTGGAACGTCAACAGCCCGGCGTTGTCGCCCGATGGCAAGACGGTGTACTTCCTCAGTAGTAAATCCGGCAGCCAGCAGCTCTATGCGCAGCCGATGGCCGGCGGTACCCCGCAGCAACTCACCGCCTTTGCGGTGGATGTGGACAGCTACAAGCTCTCGCCCGAGGGCAAGCGCATCGTCTTCAGTTCGGGCGTGTTCCAGGATTGCGGTTCGGACCTGGGCTGTACCAAGAAGCGGCTGGGCGAGCTGAAGAACAGCAAAGCCAGCGGCGTGGTGTACGACCAGCTGTTCGTGCGGCATTGGGACACCTGGAACGATGGCCGCCGCAATACCTTGTTCGTGGCCGACCTGCCAGCGGCAGGCGGCAAGGCCGTGGTCGGGGCGTCGGCCATCAGTGCCACGCTGGCCGGCGACGCGCCCTCCAAGCCGTTTGGCGGCAACGACGACTACACCTGGTCGCCCGATGGCAGCACCGTGGTGGCCAGCGTGCGCATCCCGCAGCCGCATGGCCCGGAAGCGGGCAAGAACGCCAAGGCCGGCGCCAGGCCCACCGGCAACGACGAGCCGTGGCAGACCAACTTCGATCTGTATCGCCTGGATGCCAGCGGCAAGTCTGCACCGGTCAATCTCACCGCGGCCAATCCGGCCTGGGATGCCGGCCCGGTGTTCAGCACCGACGGCAAGACGCTGTACTACCGCGCCATGAAGCGCCCGGGGTTCGAGGCCGATCGCTTCGGCCTGATGGCGATGGACGTGGCCAGCGGCAGGACGCGCGAGATTGCGCCGAAGTGGGATCGCTCCGCCGGTGAGATCGTCTTGAGCGAGGACGGTACCAGCCTGTACACCAGCGCCGACGAGCTCGGCGAGCACCCGTTGTTCAAGATCGACCTCGCCACCGGCACCACGACCAAGCTGGCCGGCGAGGGCGCGGTGCACGCGCCAACGCTGGCCGGAACCACGCTGGCGTTTACCCGCAACTCGCTCAAGAGCGGCGACCAAATCTTCGTGAGCGACCTGCAGGGCCAGGGTCTGCGTGCGATCAGTCAGAGCGCCGGCGAGCAGCTGCCCGACGTGCAGTTCGGCGACTACGCGCAGTTCCAGTTCAAGGGCTGGAACAACGACACCGTCTACGGCTACGTGGTCAAGCCGTACAACTATCAGGAAGGCAAGACCTACCCGGTGGCGTTCCTGATCCACGGCGGGCCGCAGGGCAGCTTCGGCAATGGCTGGAGCAACCGCTGGAATCCGCAGACCTACGCCGGCCAGGGCTACGCGGTGGTGATGATCGACTTCCACGGCTCCACCGGCTATGGCCAGGAATTCACCGATGCGATCAGCCAGCATTGGGGCGACCGTCCGCTGGAAGACCTGCAAAAGGGCTGGGCGGCTGCGCAGAAACAGTACGGCTTTCTCAACGGTGACAAGGCCTGCGCATTGGGCGCCAGCTATGGCGGCTACATGGTTTACTGGATGGCAGGCAACTGGAACCAGCCGTGGAAGTGCCTGGTCGACCACGACGGTGTGTTCGACAACCGCACCATGGGCTACGCCACCGAGGAACTATGGTTCAGCGAATGGGAAAACGGCGGAACGCCGTGGCAGAACCCGGCCGGCTACGAAAAGTTCAACCCGGTGCTGCACGTGGACAAGTGGAAGGTGCCGATGCTGGTGATCCACGGCCAGCAGGATTTCCGCATCCCGGTCGAACAGGGTCTGGCCGCATTCACTGCGCTGCAGCGAAAGGGCATCGACTCCAAGTTCCTGTATTTCCCGGACGAAAACCACTGGGTGCTCAAGCCGGACAACAGCATCCTGTGGCACGACACCGTCAACGGCTGGTTGAAGCAGCACATCGGGCAATAAGCCGGTAATGCCGGCACGCTGCGCAATGCGGCGTGCCGGTCTGCATCGATGGGCACGCTGCAACGTTGGTTTACAAAGAGCAGCGCGACAAGTGTGCGCACGCAGCCGCGACACATGCGGTTGCGTGCGCCGCGGTCGGTCCGCGGCATGCAGCGATCGCTGCTACAGGCGCCTTGCTGTCGGGTTCGCTTGCGGCCACGCACGTGACGCCGAGACGAGCGCTGTCGAGTGCGCTTGCCGGCGCGCCAAACCGTGTCGCGACGAAACGGCGGCTGATCGCGCATGGGCATCATCGCCCCGGCGTCATGTCGACGTGTCAAAATAGCGCTTCTTTAACTTTCCCAGTCCCTGCAGGATCGCAAGGATCTTCCGTATGCGCACGTTCGCCCGTCCCGCCCTGCTGGGCCTCGCCCTGATCTTCAGCCCTGCCTGGAGCGCCGCGCCGCGGGCGGCAGCTGGCGCACCTGCGCGTGTGCCGGCACCTGCGGCGCCCGTGGCCGCAGCGGAGGCCGACAGCGAGTTGCTGGTGCCGCTGCCGGCAACACTGAAGTCGGGCATGAACTACCGCGCGTTCTCGCAGGCAATTGCCGAACAAGGCTGGCAGCCGGTGGATCCGCTTGCAGCCGACAGCTGCATGGCGGCGGGCGACTGCGAAATCGAATTTGTGGCACCGGCTGCCGGTGCGCGCCTGCGCGTGCAGGTGGGGTCGCAATCGGGTGCGGCCGTGGTGCAGAGCTGGGCGGCGCGGCGCACGCCGGCCGATCGTCTGGGCGCGACCAGTGCTTCGCTCGACCCCGCCAAGGCCGCTCCCGCCGCAGCCACGGCCACCGTGGCCGAAGAGCCGCGCTGACCTCCTGCAAGCCGTGCGGCCTGCGCGGCGTATCATGACGCGGCGCGGCGATGCTGTTCGCCGAAATGGCTGCGTCATTTCCTTGCCGCCGCGTCTTTCCTGCTCACGAGCCCACCGTCCTGCATGAAGAGCATCGATCCTGCCGATCTGGAAGCGTTGTTCGATGCCGTGCCGGACGTGCTGTTCTTCGTCAAGGATCGCGAGGGCCGCTATACCCACGTCAACCAGACCATGCTGCGGCGGCTTGGCCTGAAATCGCGCAAGGAGCTGATCGGCAAGCGCGTGGCCGAGGTATACCCGAGCGGCCTGGGTGCCAACTACGCTAATCAGGATGAGCAGGTGCTGGCCGGCGAGGTGATCGACAACCTGCTGGAGCTACACCTGTTCGCCAACCGCGAACCGGGTTGGTGTCTCACCTGCAAACGCCCGCTGCTGGTGGATGGCAAGGTGCAGGGCATCATCGGCATCTCACGCGATCTCGGTCCGCAGGACGGGCACGAGTCGCAGTACGAAAAATTGCGGCTCGCACTGGCCTACCTCAACGCCAACTACGCGCAGAACGTGCGCATGCAGGCGCTGGTGGAAATCACCGGGTTTTCGATGTCCAAGCTGCAACGCTCGTTCCGCAAGGTGTTCCAGCTCACTCCGCAGCAGGTATTGGCCAAGTTGCGGCTGCAGATGGCCATGCATCTGCTGCACGGCGACAAGAGCCTGACCGAAATCGGCCACGCCTGCGGCTTCAGCGATCAAAGCGCCTTTGCGCGGCAATTCAAGCAAGCCGTGGGCATGACGCCGCGCGAGTATCGTGCGCTGGCGAATGCGCAACGGTTTGCTGTCGAAGCGGTGTAGAGCTGCAGACCACACGACTGCTCCGCTGTGGAGTATGCGTGGCTAGTTCCAGCATCTCTCTTCCGATGTTCAACATCTAAACGATGGGTCGGTCGAGGGCGCGGCGCCCTCACCGCTCGCGGGACACGCCGTGAATCCGTCCGTGGAGGCTCGGTGGCGGCATCCATGCCGCCACACGGTCCCGCAATCGGTGAGGACACCGCACCAGACAGTGTGCTGGCGACGTCGTTGAAGGACGAAAGCACCGCACCGGACAGTTGGCTGATGGTTTTGTTGAAGAGCGAAGAAGCCACGCCACGCGCCTTGCCGATCGCTTATCAAAGCTGCGCATCAACTACACACCGCGCACCGACCATCTCCACTGGTCCTTGCCCGCCCACCGTCGCGGGACCCTTGGCGGTATGGATGCCGCCACGGAGCTACATGGACGTACTTGCAGCGTGTCCTGCGATGGTGGGCGGGCAAGGGCCCTGCAGCAAAATGCAGAGGTGGCACTCCGCAGCTGATCTTCCGCACTGTCAACGTACCTTATGGCGACCAGCATCGGCGTTCTGGTCTTGCTGGTTCAGTCAAACGCTGAGTCGGTCGAGGGCGCGGTGCCCTCACCGCTTGCGGGACACGCCGCAAGTACGTCCCTGTAGGCTCGGTGGCGGCATCCATGCCGCCACACGGTCCCGCAATCGGCGAGGGCACCGCACCAGACAGTGTGCTGGCGACGTCGTTGAAGGACGAAAGCACAGCACCGGACAGTTGGCTGATGGTTTTGTTGAAGAGCGAAGAAGCCACGCCACGCGACGTGCCGATCGCTTATCAAAGCGCTGCGCATCAACTACACACCGCGCATTCGACCATCTCCACTGGTCCTTGCCCGCCCACCGTCGCGGGACCCTTAGCGGCATGGATGCCGCCACGGAGCTACATGGACGTACTTGCAGCGTGTCCTGCGACGGTGGGCGGGCAAGGGCCCTGCAGCAAAATGCAGAGGTAGCACTCCGCGGCTATCTTCTGCGCTGCCAACGTAGTTCCTGCAGTCAGCATCAGCGTCCTCGTCTTGCAGGTTCAGCCAAATGCTGCGTCGATCGAGTGCGCGATGCCCTTGATCCATGCAACAACAGCGAGCTCAACGCCTCCGGTGCTGATCTTCATCGCTGCCTGCGGAAACAACTTGGGCGCGAAACGGCTACTGGAAAGCCGCTCGCGCCCAAGCGCATCTGCCAACCAGCCGTGATTACGCCAGCATGCGCACCTTCGGCTCGCGTGCCCACTGGCGGGTCTTTGCGGCCGCGATGAAGGCCTTGGTATCGGCGGCAGAGACGATGCCCGCGTCCTTGCCGACGTTGCCGGCCTTGAGCAGGAGTTGCGCACCGTCGTCGAAGGCAATCGCCTTCAGATGCGCCCAGGCGTTGCTGACGAAATCCAGCGCCGCCGATTCGTTGGTCAATGCCTTGGCCGCTTCCGACGACAGCAACACCGCCACCGCATCGAAGATGATTGATGGGGTGCCGGCCAGCTGGCCATCGGCCGCCAGTTGCTTGCCATCGCTGAGCCTGGCGCCACCCAGTTTGGGTGCCACGATCTTGACCGTGGCGCCGGCCGCTTCCGCCGCCTTGCGCACTGCCTTGATCGCCGCGGCATCCGAGCCGTCGTGGATCAGGATGCCGACGGTGCGGCCTTGCAGGGTGTCCTTCATCTTGCCGATCAGCTGCAACGCCGGCGACAACGGCATGTCGGTGGGCGCAACTGCCGCTGGCGGCGCGGGTGGTAGCGTGGTCATGCCCATGCCGTCGGCCACGCGCTTGGCCAGGCTTTCATCGATGTGGCGCAGATGGCCGACAACGGCCTCGCGCACGTGCGCGGTTTCGACCTTGGACAGTTCAAACACCAGCGCCGATGCCAGGTGTGCCTGCTCCGGTGCGGTCTGGCTGCGGAAGAACATGCGCGCCTGGCTGTAATGATCGGCAAAGCTCTCCGCACGCACGCGGCCCTTGGCGCCGTCTTCGGCTGGTGTGGCATGGCTGGGGAATCCACGCAGCGCCTCGCGTGGCGCGTCGGCCTGCAGCGAGCTCGGTTCATAGGCCACGCGGCCCTTCGGCACGCCCATCTGCATGTGGCCATCGCGTTGGTTGTTGGCGAACGGGCACTTGGGTGCATTGATCGGAATCTGGTGGAAATTCGGCCCGCCCAGGCGGCTGAGCTGGGTGTCCAGATACGAGAACAGGCGCCCCTGCAGCAGCGGATCGTTGCTGAAGTCGATGCCGGGCACGATGTTGGCCGGGCAATACGCCACCTGCTCGGTCTCGGCAAAGAAGTTGTCCGGCCAGCGGTCCAGCACCATGCGCCCGACGATCTGCAGCGGCACCAGTTCTTCCGGAATGACCTTGGTCGAATCCAGGTGGTCGAACGGGAATGCCTCGGCCTCGGCCTCGGTGAACAGCTGCACGCCTAATTCCCATTCCGGGAAGTCGCCGTTCTGGATCGCTTCGAACAGGTCGCGGCGCTGGAAGTCCGGGTCTGCGCCGGCGATCTTCACCGCTTCGTCCCAGATGGTCGATTGCAGGCCAAGCTTGGGACGCCAATGGAACTTGACGAAGGTGCTTTCACCGGCCTCATTGAGCAGGCGGAAACTGTGGATGCCGAAGCCTTCGATCATGCGCAGCGAACGCGGAATGGTGCGGTCGCTCATTGCCCACATGATCATGTGCATGGATTCGGGCGTGAGCGAGATAAAATCCCAGAACGTGTCGTGCGCGCTGGCGGCCTGCGGAAAGCCACGGTCCGGCTCCATCTTTACCGCATGGATCAGGTCCGGGAACTTCATCGCATCCTGGATGAAGAACACCGGGATGTTGTTGCCGACCAGATCCCAGTTGCCTTCCTTGGTGTAGAACTTCACCGCGAACCCACGCACGTCGCGCGGCGTGTCCACCGAGCCGGCGCCACCTGCCACGGTGGAAAAGCGCGTAAACAGCGGGGTTTTCTCGCCGACCTCGGTGAAGATCTTGGCCGTGGTGTACTGGCTCAACGATTTGGTCAGCTCGAAATAGCCATGCGCCGCACTGCCGCGCGCATGCACGATGCGCTCAGGAATCCGCTCGTGATCGAAGTGGGTGATCTTTTCGCGCAGGATGAAGTCTTCCAGCAACGTCGGCCCGCGCGGCGTGGCGCGGAGCGAGTTCTGGTTGTCGCCAACCGGGATGCCTTGATTGGTGGTCAGTTGCGGATGCGAGCCGCCGGCCTTTTGATGCAGTTCGTCGCCGCGGCCGCGCGACACATCGGCGGTGGCGCTTGCGGTGGCGACGGCAGGAACCTGCGCGGGTTTACTGGGGGACTTGGCCATGGGACTCCACTCTGGCGAGCTGATTGCGGGCTGAGCCGCAGAGCGTGCGAGTGGCGCTGTTAACTGCATGTGTCCGCTTGAGAACGAATACTCACATGTAACCAAAACCCTGCAACGCGTCGCAGCGCTTTGTTGCGCGCGTCACGCCAGTGGGCGCATGCATCGAATGACGCGCATGCGCAGGCGGCGTTACAGCAGATCCAACGGCTGCTTGCGCGTTGGCGCAGGGAAGCTGCGGTCCAGCTCGGCAAGATCGTCGTCATCCAGCTGCAACGCACAGGCGGCGGCGTTCGCACGCACATGCTCCGGCGTACCCGACTCGGGAATGGCGATGACCTTGCCGCTGCGAATCGCCCACGCCAGTGCGACGGCAGTGGCCGCCACGCCGCGTCGCGCACCAATGGCCTGCAAGGTTGGGTGGCCGAGCAGGGCGCGGCTACCCAACGGCGAGTACGCCATCACTGTCACCTGATGGTCGGCGCACCACGGCAGCAGATCGAATTCGATGCCACGGCTACCGGCGTGGTACAGCACCTGGTTGACCAGGCAGCGTTGCCCGCCATTGAGGGACCACAATTCTTCCATATCATCGACATCGAAGTTGGATACGCCCCAGTCGCGGATCTTGCCGGCATCGCGCAAGGCTTCGAACGCATCGACCACTTCGGCCAGCGCGCTGCCGCCGCGCCAATGCAGCAGGTACAGGTCCAGCGTGCGCACCCCCAGCCGCTGCAGGCTGGCCTCGCAGGCGCGCGCAATACCGCGCGCGCTGGCATTGCTGGGCAACACCTTCGACACCAGATACGGCGGCTGCCTGCTGTCGATGGCCTGGCCGATCAGCTGCTCCGAGCGACCATTGCCGTACATTTCGGCGGTATCGATCAGCCGCATACCCAACTGCTGCCCGACCTGCAGCGCATCGATCTCCTGCTGCGACGGATGCCGGCCCTGGCCCAGATTCCACGAGCCCAGCCCGAGTGCCGGTACCTCGCGCCCGTGACGCAGGCGCACCTGGGGACAGGAAGGTGACGGGGCGATGGACATGGATGGCTCCTCTGCGGTGATGGCGGTTGGTCGTGTGTCCCGTGCGACGGGCGACGTGCATGCACGGTTGCGGACGCCTGCCGGCATCGCACGGCAGCTCGGCCACAACGGTCCTATAGTTGAGCAGCGTGCGTTACGCCGGGCTGATGTTGTTGCGAAGGCGATGGGACGTTCGCCGTGGCAGCGCGCGCCTGTGCATCCCAGAACCCGCAGCGGTGCCGTTGCACGAAGTCCGGCGTTGCGCCGACCCGGGCGGGCGACAAGGTCAGCGGTGTCCGGCCATCGAATTGCGGCCAGTGCGGGCGGCCGTGACCGTTCGGGTCGCCGGTGCGGGCGAACGCGCCCCAGTAGTCCTGCAACGTGTCGGAGAACGCCTGTTGCGCCGGACTGAACCGCGGATCGCCGCTGAGCACCCAGGGGCGCTGAAACAGATACACCAGCTCGGAGGCGTGGAAGGCGCCCAACGCCGGCGAGAACGGCAGGCGCAGCAGCCCGTACGGCGCCTGCGGGTCATCGAACTCGTAGGCGTACACCGGGGCATGCGTGCGCAATGCCTGGCCCAGCCGGCGCGTCGGACAGGCGAAACCGCCGTCGGTGACGATGTCGGCAAGCGCCTCCCAGCGCGAGTGCGTGGCGACATCGGCGTACTGCGCCATGATCGGACCGGGCGAGGCATGCATGCGCTGCACGCGCGCTGCATAGCCGCTGCGCAGGCTGAGCTTGCCGAGGTAGGACAGCAGCTGCGCAAACAGACGTCCTTCGTCGCGATTGTTGCCGATCAGCACCGGCACCTGCGCATGCTGGCCGCTGGCAATTGCGGCAGCTGGCGGCAGCGGCAAGACCTCGCCACCGGACATCGGCGCCCATGCATCGCTGCCGGTTAGCCCGCGTCGTTGTGGTTTCGCATCAGCCAGCGTGTCCGCAGGAAGCGCGCGCAGGCATGCTGCAACGTCCGCCGTGTGCGTGCAGCCAAGCGCCTGCGCCATGCGCACACCGCCGTGTTCGGCTTCATCGCGGGTCACGCTGGAATCGGCGGCCAGGCAGCTGCCGCTTTGCAGGATGGCACGCTGGAATAGCCCTTCGGCCGTTGGCGAGGCGAGCTGGTAACAGATGCTCCATGCGCCGGCGGATTCACCGAACACGCTGACGTTGTGCGCATCTCCGCCGAACCCGGCGATATTGCGTTGTACCCAGCGCAGCGCGGCCTGCTGGTCGAGCAGTGCATACGCGCCTTCGCCCTCGCCACGCAGGCCAGGGTGCGCGAGAAAGCCGAACACGCCCAGCCGGTAGTTGGGCGCCACCACGATGACATCCTGGCGCGCCGCCAGTGCGCTCAGGTCGTAATCCGCATTGCTGCCCAGCTCCAGCG
>NZ_JSZE01000104.1 GCF_000802365.1 Xanthomonas cannabis pv. cannabis | reverse complement strand
CGCTGGATGCGGCCAGCCAGATCGATGCGATGCGCGCACTCGGCTACGTGCATGCTCAGGAGCGCTATTTCGAGATGGACCTGATGCGCCGTGCGCCCGCCGGCGAGCTGTCGGAGTTGTTCGGCGCCAAGGCGGTGGACCTGGACAAGCGCAACCGCGTCCACCGGCTGCGCGCACGCGTGCAGGCCAGCCTGCAGATTGCAGCCGGCAGCGAGCGTGCCGCGCTGCAGGCATATACCGACGGTGTGAACGCGGGGCTGGCCGCGCTGCCGGTGCGCCCCTGGCCGTACCTGCTGCTGCGCCAGACGCCGCGTGCCTGGACCCTGGAAGATTCGATCCTGACCGGCATGGCGATGTACGCCGACCTGCAGGACAGCGACAACCAGACCGAACTGGCCGCCGCGCGTCTGCGCGCGGTGGTGCCACCGGCACTGGCGGCCTTGCTCGATCACCAGGGTTCCAGCTGGGATGCGCCGCTGTTCGGCCCGGCACAGGGCGATGCGGTGCTGCCGGATGCGGGAACGCTGGATCTGCGCCGCCTGCCGCATCCACCCGCCGCACCGCAGGCCGAGCAGCCCACGCCGGGCAGCAATAATTTTGCGGTGGATGGCCGCCTGACCGCCGACGGCCGCGCCATCGTGGCCGACGACATGCACCTGGGCCTGCGCGCGCCCAACATCTGGTTCCGTGCACGGCTGCGCTACCCCGACACGGCCGCAGCCGATGGCAAGGTGGATGTCAGCGGCTTCACCCTGCCCGGCCTGCCGGCGGTGGTGGTCGGCAGCAATGGCCACGTGGCCTGGGCCTTCACCAACAGCTATATCGACACCGCCGACTTCGCGCGTCTCGCACCGGCGACGCCGGATCACCCGCAGGCACTGACCACGCATGTCGAAACGATCCGCATCGCCGGCGCGACACCGGTGCGCTTTGAGGTGCGCGAAGCGGCATGGGGGCCGATCCTGCACGAAAATGCAGATGGCAGCGTGCTGGCGCTGCGCTGGGCCGCGCAGTTGCCCGGCGCCATCCGCCTGGACTTTGCGCAGATGAGCCGCGCACGTGACCTGCAGGACGCCTTTGCGGTAGCGGACCGCTCCGGCATTCCCGCGCAGAACCTGGTGGCCGCCGACCGCAGCGGGCGCATCGGCTGGCGACTGATCGGCGCGCGCCCTGCACGCACCCCCGGCTGCAGCCCGACCGGCATCGCCGACCTTGCAGCCTCGCCACAGACCGCCGCGCCAACGCCGGCCACCACGCCGCCGGCCGCTTGTACACCGTGGTCGCTGCGCAGCGACGCAGCACCCACGCTAATCGACCCGCCCTCGCATCGGCTCTGGACCGCCAACAGCCGGGTTGTCGACGCGCAGCAACTGGCCACGCTGGGCAATGCCGGCTACGACCTGGGCGCACGTGCCCAACAAATCCGCGACGCCCTGTTCGCCAGGCAGCGCTTCACCGAGCGCGATCTGCTGGCGATCCAGCTGGACGATCGCGCGGTGTTGCTGACACGTTGGTGGCAGGTGCTGCGCGGCGTGGTCGCGCACAGCAACGACCCGGCCTTGCAGCAAGTCGAAGTGGCAACGCGGCGGTGGAGTGGGCATGCCTCCACCGATGCGGCCAGCTATCGCATCGTGCGCGAGTTCCGCAGCAATACCATCGCTGCGGTGCAAGCCGGCCTGCTTGCCCCCGGGAAAGCTGCGCTTGGCGATGACTTTCTGCCGCCACGTCGCGCGCAACTGGAAGGCGTCGTGTGGCCGCTTCTTCAACAACGCCCGGCACATCTGCTGCCACCACGCTACGCGAGCTGGGACCAGTTGCTTGGCGACGCTGCCCGTAGCGCGCAGCGTGAGCTGGCCGCACAGGCAGCGCCCGGCGAACCACTGGGCAAGCGTACCTGGGGCGAGCGCAACACCGCTGCCATCTGCCATCCGATCGCCCGCGCGTTGCCGGCGCTGGCCAGCCACTGGCTGTGCATGCCACCGGACCAACTGCCGGGCGACCGCGACATGCCACGCGTGCAAGGCCCGGCGTTCGGTGCCTCCGAGCGCATGGTGGTGTCTCCCGGGCACGAGCAGGACGGCATCGTGCACATGCCGGGCGGCCAGAGCGGCCACCCGCTGTCACCGTACTGGGGCGCGGGCCACGACGATTGGGTGCATGGACGACCCACACCTTTTCTGCCCACTGCCACGCGCTACACGCTGCAATTGCGTCCGCAGTAAAAGCGCCCGCAACGCTGCTGCTTAGCGGCTACGGAAAAAAAAAAGAACCATCGAGCATCGCCGCCATGCGGAAGCCCCTCTCCCGTCGGGAGAGGGGTTGGGGTGAGGGTACGGGCTTCATCCCTATGGATCAGCCAGAGCCGAGGCGAGTCCCGCAACCGGCACCATCCCGCGGCACCGCACCCTCATCCGCCCTTCGGGCACCTTCTCCCGGTGGGAGAAGGGAATGCGGGCATGGCCGCCATGTTCTGAAGCCGCTCCCCCGGCGGGGCGTCTTCTGTCTTCTGCCTTCTGCCTTCGCAGCTCGCAGCTCGCAGCTCGCAGCTCGCGTGACTGCATCCGCGCACGCATCCGCACACGCACACAAGCAAATCACACAACCACGCCCACACGCTTCGCTCCTCCGCAGCGACCTCTGCAATTGGCCAATCACATCGTGCTAAGATGCATTTGATAACCATTCCCATTAGTGACCAATGCGCCCCACGCTCCTTGTCACCGCGCTCTCCGCTGCGCTCGCTCTACCTGCCCTGCCTGCTTTGGCTCAACACGGCGCCCCTCCGGCCTTGACCGAGCTGGATGGCGTGAATGTCGTCGGCCGCGCGCAGACCCTCTACAAATCCGACGACGCCGCCGTGGCCACGCGGACCGACACACCGCTGGCACTGGTGCCGCAATCGGTGCAGGTCCTGCCGCGCGAGTTGATCGACGACCAGGCCGCGCGCCAGATTACCGATCTGTATCGCAGCATCAGCGGCATCAGTTTCTTCAGTTACGCCGGCGTGACCTTGCGCGGTTTCCGCCAGGAAAACGTGCTCTACGACGGACTGCGCGGCGACCCGTACGCCGGCTTCTCGGTGCCACAGCTGTTCAACATCGAACGCGTGGAAGTGCTCAAGGGTCCGGCGGGTGCGCTGTATGGCGGCGGCGAGCCGGGCGGTGTCATCAACTATGTCACCCGCAAGCCGGCGCATCAGGCACAGCGCCGGGTCGAGTTGCAGGTGGGCAATCAGTCCTTCGGCGCGGCCTCGTTCGAAGCCACCGGCCCCGCGCGCGCCGACGGCCGCATCCGCTACCGCGTCGGCGCCTATGCCGATGGCGAGGACGGCTTTCGCTGGAACACCGACAGTCAAAGCCAGATCGGCGATGCGTCGGTAGCGTTCGATATCGGCGACACCGGCGAGCTCACCCTGCAGTACACCGACATCACCCAGAACCTGGGCGGCAACCGCCTGCGCGGGGTGCCAGTGGATGACGACGGCAACTTCCTTACCGACCGCCGTTGGAACCACAACGAGCCCACCGACTTTCTCGACATGCGCGCCAAGGTGGCGTTCGCGCAGTACCGGTTTGCGCCATCCAGCGCGTGGGACGTGGACATGGCGGTGCGCTGGTTCAAGAACGACGAACATCAGATCTATCACGAGCCGATGGGTCTGATCGACCGCGATCGCGACGGTACGGCCGAGTGGATGACGCGCCAGTTGCGCAACCAGTACCGCGACAACGATGCGATTTCCAGCAACGTCAACGCGGTGTTCCGCACCAGCACCGGCGCGATCGAGCACAAGCTGCTGATGGGCGCCGATTACTACCGTCTGGATGCCGATTTCCGTGCACAGACCGCCAACACCGCCGATACCGGGCGCGTGCGCGGGCCGGTGCCGGGTATCGATCTGTTCAACCCGGTGTACGGGCGCAGCGGCTTCTACGACTACGGGCTGGACACGCTGCCCTGGCGCGCCACCAGCACGCGCAGCCAGCGTTATGGCGCGTACCTGCAGGACGAACTCACGCTGACGCCGCGCTGGCATGCGATGGCCGGCGTGCGCTGGGACGGCTTCAAGGACGACAACCTGCTGGACGATTCGCGCGTCACCGGCAACGACCTCAGCTGGCGCGTGGGCAGCACCGTGGTGCTGCGCGATGGCGTCAATGCCTACGCCAGTTATGCCAGCGGTTTCCTGCCGCAGGATGCGGCCAATCAGGATGCCAGCGTGGGCGGGCCATTCGATCCGGAACGCAGCACGCAGTGGGAGCTTGGCCTGAAAACCGCGCTCAACGATGGTGGGCTGACCCTCAACACCGCGCTGTATCGCATCGAACGCAGCAACATCGTGCAGGCCAACGGGGCTGTCGTCGATGGGGTCAATCAGCTGTCTGCGCTCGGACTGGTGCGCAGCGAGGGGCTGGAGGTGGACCTGCTGGCCGACCTCACCGAGCGCTGGGTGCTCAACCTGACCTATGCGTACAACGATGCACGCGTGCTGGACGCGGGGACCAATGGCATCACCAATGCCTCCGGCGATCGCTTCGCCAACGCACCACGCAACACCTTCGGGCTATGGACCCGCTACGACCTGCCGGCATGGCGCTCGGCGGTCGCCTTCGGCGCCGACTACGTGGGCGAGCGGGTCAGCCTCGAAGGCCAGCGGGTCAAACCGTACGCCATCTACGACATCAGCTGGCAGACGCAGTGGGACGCATGGAAGCTGCAGATCAACGTCAAGAACCTGTTCGACAAGGTGTACGCGGTGAGCGGTTTCAATGCACGCGGCGGCCACTTCCCGGGCGAGCCGCGACGCATCTACGCACAACTGGCCTACAGCTTCTGATCGCCGCACGCAGTGGTGCGCACTGCTGCATGCGTGCGGAGCGCGTAGTGCGGATCCTGTGATTCAGCCCGCGCCATCGCCATCGCCATCGCTGCCACGCGTCTGCGTGCGGCGATGGCAACTGTGCAATGACGCACGGTTGCGGCGGTAGCGATGGCCGCGCAATGAACCTGCGCCGAATCGCGCGGGCATGCATGGGCTGGAACTTAACGTTCGGTGGGACACACTAGAGGCCGTCGCGATCGGTAGAGAGCTACCGCACATCGCCCTCCTCCCCCTCACTGACCGGAATCCGCATGCCTCAGCTTGCCCGCTCCGTTTCCGCACTGTTGCCCCTGCTGTTCTCGGCCGCCTGTTCGGCCGCGCCACCAACCACTCCGGGCCCGCCTGCCGCGCCTGTGGCCAGTTGCACCGCCAAGGTGAAGCCGGGGCAGGATCTGCAAAAAGCCATCGACAAATTGCCGCTGGGAGACACGCCGGCCGTACTGTGCCTGGAAAAAGGCGAATTTCCGCTCAACGGCCTGGTGTCGATCCATCGTGGCAACCTGACCCTGCGCGGCAAGGGTCCGGGGACGGTGCTGCGCATGGCCGACGGCGTGCAACAGCCTGTGCTGGTAGTAGGCGACTACGAAAACCAGCAGCCCACCGGGGTGATCCGCAACGTCAGCATCGAAGACATGCAGATCGTGGCCAGCACCGGCGACAAGGAGTTCATGCCCGAGCGCCCGTACCTGAGCAACAGCGCGGTGGTGGTGCGCTCCGGCCAGGGCATCCGGCTCGCCGGTCTGCAGGTCAATAAATGCCGTAGTGCCTGCCTGCTGAGCGAGTACGACACCCGCGAGATCACCATCGAAAACAACGATGTCTCCGGCGCCATCTGGGACGGCGTGTCGTTCAACCGCACCGCCAAGGTGACCATGGTCAACAACTACATCCACGACAACGTGGCTGCAGGCCTGACCACCGAGCATCTGGAAGACAGCGAGATCCGCAACAACCGTTTCGAGCGCAATGGCAGCCAGGGCATCTACCTGTCCGATGCGCGGCGCAACCGCTTCAGCAACAACCAGTTCGACGGCAACAAGGTCGCCGGCGTATTCCTGGCCTGTGCCATCCGCTATCGCACGCCGGAAATCCTTTGCTGGGACAACAGCATGAGCCAGGACAACGTGTTCGAGAACAACCGCTTCTCCAATACGCCGTTCACCTACACCATCGGCGTGGACCGCGCGGCCAATTGCACGGCGGCCGACTTCAAGCCCAACCTGTGGCGCAACAACCAGGCTGATGTAGCGGGCGTGGATATCGAGCCGCAGCGCTACGGTTATTGCGTGCGCCACGAGCAATAAGACAAGGCGGCCGGCCGCGCGTTGGCGCGTGCCGGCC
Organism: Xanthomonas cannabis pv. cannabis; assembly: GCF_000802365.1. GTDB lineage: Bacteria > Pseudomonadota > Gammaproteobacteria > Xanthomonadales > Xanthomonadaceae > Xanthomonas > Xanthomonas cannabis. Next base: position 14,416 of record NZ_JSZE01000104.1, on the reverse strand, counting down.
GTTGCAAGCCCACTGCCTCAGGAGGCCAGCGCCTGTGCGTGCACGCCTGCGATCGCCCGGCCGGATGGGTCGGCCATCGCGGCAAAACTCGCATCCCAGGCAATCGCGGTGGGCGACGAGCAGGCAATGGACTTGCCGCCGGGCACCGTCTCCGCCGCCGCCTGGCTCGGGAAGAACTGCTCGAACACACTGCGATAGAAATACGCCTCCTTGGTCTGCGGCGGATTGACCGGGAAGCGCTTGCCGGCCGCAGCCAGCTCGCGGTCGCTGACGTGCGAGGCGGCGTGCGCCTTGAGCCCGTCGATCCAGCCGTAGCCGACGCCGTCGCTGAATTGCTCCTTCTGCCGCCACAGGATCGAGTCGGGCAGATAGCCGGCAAAGGCCTCGCGCAACACGCCCTTTTCCATGCGCGTGGCGCCCGTGCTGGTCTTGTCGATCATCTTGAAACTGGCGTCCATGCGCATGGCCACATCCAGGAACTCGCGGTCCAGGAACGGCACCCGCGGCTCCACGCCCCAGGCCATCATCGACTTGTTGGCACGCAGGCAATCGTAGTTGTTCAGCGCATCGAGCTTGCGCACCAGTTCTTCGTGGAACTCGCGCGCATTGGGCGCCTTGTGGAAATACAGGTAGCCACCGAAGATTTCGTCGCTGCCTTCGCCCGACAGCACCATCTTGACGCCCATCGCCTTGATCCGCCGCGCCAGCAGGAACATCGGTGTCGATGCCCGGATGGTGGTGACGTCGTAGGTCTCGATATGGCGAATCACTTCCGGCAACGCATCCAGCCCTTCTTCGAAGGTGTATTCGAAGCCGTGGTGCACGGTGCCCAGCGCCGCCGCCGCGACTTCTGCGGCGGCAAGATCGGGCGACCCCTTCAAGCCGATCGCAAACGAGTGCAGCCGCGGCCACCATGCTTCGGTGGTGTCGTTTTCTTCGATGCGATGGCGTGCATAACGCGCAGCCACGGCTGCGACCAATGACGAGTCCAGTCCGCCGGACAGCAGCACGCCGTACGGCACATCGGTCATCAGCTGGCGGTGCACGGCACGCTCGAAGGCTTCGCGCAATTCCTGCAGCTGCACCTGCACGCCTTCCACTTCGGCGTATTCGCGCCAGGCACGCTCGTAGTAACGGCTCAGCTCGCCGGTGGCGCTGTCGTACCAGTGCCCCGGCGGAAATTGCGCGGCGTCGGCGCACTCGTCTACCAGCGACTTCAGTTCCGACGCCACCCGCAGGCGGCCCTCGCGGTCGTGGCCCCAGTACAGCGGCACCACCCCGATCGGATCGCGCGCAATGATCACGCGGCCGGCGGCCTTGTCCCACAACGCAAAGGCAAAGATGCCGTTGAGGCGATTGAGATAGGACGCCGGCGCATCTTCGCGATACAGCGCATTGATCACTTCGCAATCGGAGCCGGTCTGGAACGCGTAGGCCTGCTGCAGTTCCTGCTTGATTTCGCGATGGTTGTAGATTTCGCCATTCACCGCCAACACCAGTTGCCCATCTTCGGAAAGCAACGGCTGTGCGCCACCGGCCGGGTCGACGATGGCCAGGCGCTCGTGCACCAGGATCGCACCACCATCGACATACACGCCGCTCCAGTCCGGGCCACGATGGCGCTGACGCTGCGAACATTCCAGAGCCTGCCGGCGTAGCGCCTGCAGATCGTCACCGGGTTGCAGCCCGAAAATACCGAAGATGGAACACATGGAAAACTCCTGATGAACTGCGGGATTGGTGGCCGGTGGACACGCGTGCTGCACGAAACGACACCCATAAAAAAACCCGCATCGGCCGATGCGGGTTCTCTGATTCCTGGGCGTTTGGGTGAACTTCGCCTAGTCGCAGACCCGCATCGGCCGCACACGATTATTCGCGCGCAGCGTGTTGCGGTTGGCGTTATTGACGTTGGACAGGGGCGATGTCATGGCCTGACCGTATCCCGCTTTCGCCGGTGGCGCAACTGTTGCGATGGCAACCAAGCCAGCGGCGCAGCACGCCGCGCGGTCGCACGAGCGCATTGCGAGGATAATGACCGCCCCGCACTCGGCAGTATTGGAATGACCCCACGCATCGGACGCATGCCGCCCCTGGCCCTGTTGCTTGCCTTGTTACTGCAGGCCTGCAGCAGCAACCCACCGCGCACCGATCCCGCCTACCTGCAACAGCTGGAACAACAGGCATCTGACGGAAGTTTCGACAGCGCGTGGAATGCGGCCGAACGCCTGGAGGCACGCAACGATCCGCGTGCCATCCACTGGTACGAGCGCGCCGCCGCGACCACCCCGTGGACGTTCCGCAACACCCGCGCCGAACTGGCGCTGGGACGGATCTGGGCGAGCGGGACACTGTCCCACTCCGATAGCCCGCATATCGACCAGCGCGCTGCACTGCGCGCATCGCCGCCCAAAGCCGAGCGCTGGTACCTGGCGGCCGCCATGCACGCTGACCCCTACGCCATCGTCGAACTCGCCAAGTTCCACCGTGACCGCGGAAACGCCGCCGCTGCATTGCGCTGGGATCTGCGCGCCACCGTCTACCACCGATATTGGTCCGGCTCTTCCGGTCTTCCCGATGCGGTGGCGCCGCGTAACGGCGAGGTGCACCCGTTGGTGCGCGACATCCAGCGGCGCGCGCACAGGGCGATGCCGAGGCGCAGGTCGATCTTGGCGCGCTCTATGAAAAGGGATTGGGTGTGGCCAGCGATGGAGCCGAGGCACTGCGTTGGTACCAGCGTGCGGCGGACCAGGGCAATGTGTATGGTCAGTATTTCACCGGCCTGTTGCTCGGGCGCGGCAGTAGCGGGGTGACGCGCGATGTGGATGCGGCGGCAGTCTGGTTTGCCAAGGCCTCCGCACAAACGTTTTACATGGCCGACGAAGCATATTGGCGCGAGGCGATCAAACCACCCTTCTGGACGTTCGAGTAGCCGGCGCTACCTGCTCGGTCATGCCATGTAGCAATGCGGTTCCGACGGCACGGCGATGCATGCTGCTCGGAGCAAAATCGCTGAGGCGCTGGTCGATGCACTCGGTGGCGCTGGCTTCGCAATCCACCGGCCGGCGCCTGACTGGATCATTCCACAAGTCAGGTCAGCAAACGCTCGATCAGGGTGCGATACAGCGCCGGCAGTGCTTCCAGATCGGCCACGCGCACATGCTCGTCGACTTGGTGGATGCTGGCATTGACCGGGCCGACTTCGATGCATTGCGCCCCCAGCGGCGCGATGAAACGCGCGTCGGAGGTGCCGCCGCCGGTGCTCTCTTCCGGCGGCGCACCGGCGAACTCGCCCAGCACCGCGCGCGCGACGCTGCGCAGGCGGCCTTCCGGGGTGTAGAACGGTTCGCCGCTGCGATGCCACTGCAGCGTGTAATCCAGCGCATGCCGATCCAGCAATGCAGTGATCTGCGCTTCCAGCCGCGGCGCATCCCAGTGCGGGGTGTAGCGCAGGTTGAAGGCCACTTGCAGCTCGCCGGGGATCACGTTGTTGGCACCGGTGCCGGCGTGGATGTTGGAGAGTTGCAGGCTGGTCGGCGGAAAACTCTCGAAGCCCTCGTCCCACTGCCGCGCCACCAGTTCGGCCAGCGCCGGTGCGGCCTGGTGGATCGGGTTGCGTGCTTTGTGCGGATACGCCACATGCCCTTGCACGCCCTTCACCGTCAGCATGCCGGAAAGGCTGCCGCGCCGGCCCACACGCAGTAGATCGCCCAGCCGCTCGGTGGACGACGGTTCGCCGGTGATGCACCAATCGATCTGCTGGCCGCGCTCGGCGAACAGCCGTGCGACATGGCGCACGCCGTCGATGGCATCGCCCTCTTCATCGGACGTCAGCAACACTGCCAGCGTGCCGGGATGCCCCGGATGGGCGGCAACGAACTGCTCTGCGGCAATTGCAAATGCCGCGACGCTGCCTTTCATGTCCGCGGCGCCACGGCCGTACAGCACGCCGTCGCGGATCTGCGGGGCGAACGGATCGCTGGTCCACGCCTCGCGCGGTCCCGGCGGCACCACATCGGTATGGCCGAGCAGCACCAGCACCGGCGCGCCGCTGCCGTGCGTGGCCCACAGGTTGTCGACCTCGCCCAGGCGCAAGTGCTCGCAGGCGAATCCGGCCGCGCCCAGGCGCTGCGCGATCGCTGCCTGACATCCGGCATCCACCGGCGTTACCGAGGCACGTGCAATGAGGTCACAGGTCAGGTCCAGCACATCGCTCATGAAACGTCACCGCAGTGGAGCCGCATCAGCGGCGTTGATGGAATGGAGCGGGTTTGCATCGATCGGCGTGGTTCGATCGCGGTCGCAGTCGGATTGCCTTGCTGCCGGGAGCCATTGCCAACGCTACCTCGACCGGCTTGCCGAGCGGATGGACGGATGAACGAACAGGCGCTCGGCGAACCAATGGCAGTAACGACACCAGCTACAGCGCGCTCCGGCATCGCTATCGGAACCGCAGTCGCTCAGCCGATGCCGAACCGCTTCTTGAAGCCGTTATCGGAGAAGCCCTGACTCAGCTCGCCGTCGTCGGTCACCACCAGCGGGCGGCGGATCAACTGCGGGTACTCGCGCAGCAGCAGCTTCCACTCCGCATCCGAACCGGGCGCCTTCTTGTTGTCGGGCAACTGCCGCCAAGTGGTGGACGACTTGTTGATCAAGGCCTCGAATCCACCCGCCTTGCCGGCCCACTCAAGCAGCGTCTCCGGCGACGGCGTGTTGTCCCGGTAATCCACAAACGTATAGGCGACATCGAAGCGGTCCAGCCATTTGGTGGCCTTCTTGCAGGTGTCGCAGTTCTTCAATCCGTAGAGCGTCGTCATCTGTATCCCGGAAAATCGGCCTATAACGCCCCTCTCCACCGGGAGAGGGGCTGGGGGTGAGGCTACGGGCGAAGCCTCGTACAGCACGCGCATCAGGCTTCGCCCGTACCCTCATCCGGCGCTTTGCGCCACCTTCTCCCGGTGGGAGAAGGAAGGCACAAGTACTCTCCCACAGCACGAGCATCTTGCCTCCTTTAGCGCGAGCATCTTGCAAAGCCCCTCTCCCACCGGGAGAGGGGTTGGGGTGAGGCTACGGGCGAAGCCTTGCACAGAACGCGCATCAGGCTTCGCTCGTCCCCTCATCCGGCGCTTTGCGCCACCTTCTCCCGGTGGGAGAAGGAAGGCACGCGGCCAGCGCCCGAGCAACTCGCAAGCCTCGTCCCGATGCACGATGGATCAATCCGCCAGCCCGCGCAGCAATTCGTTCACGCTGGTCTTGCTGCGCGTTTTCGCATCCACCTGCTTGACGATCACCGCGCAGTACAACGAATGCGAGCCGTCCTTGGACGGCAGCTGACCGGACACCACCACGCTGTACGGCGGCACGTAGCCGTAGGAAATCTCGCCGGTGGCCCGGTTGTAGATGCGCGTGCTCTGGCTGATGAACACGCCCATGCCGATCACGCTGTGATGGCCGATGACCACGCCTTCCACCACTTCCGAACGCGCACCGATGAAGCAGTGATCTTCGATGATGGTGGGGCTGGCCTGCAGCGGTTCGAGCACGCCGCCGATGCCGGCGCCGCCGGACAGATGGCAGTGCGCGCCGATCTGCGCGCACGACCCCACCGTGGCCCAGGTATCGACCATGGTGCCTTCGCCCACGTAGGCGCCGATGTTGGTGAAGCTCGGCATCAGCACCACGTCCTTGCCGAAATAGCTTCCGCGGCGCGCCACCGCACCCGGCACCACGCGCACGCCGGCCTTGCGGAAGTCGGCTTCGTGGAAATCGGCAAAACGTGATTCCACCTTGTCCCAGAACGGCGCCGGCTGCGCATCGATCACCGCCATCTCGTTGACGCGGAAATACAGCAGCACGGCTTTCTTCAACCACTCGTTGACCGTCCAGCCGCCCTGCCCGTCCGGCTCCGCAACGCGGAATTCGCCGCTTTCCAGTCCGTCGATCACTCGCGTGACGATCGCACGCGTGGAGCCCTCGATCTCGTCCACCGTCAGGCTGGCGCGGCGCTCGAAGGCGCTTTCGATACCGAGCTTCAATTCGTCCTTGCTCACATGCGCCGTTGCGCGCTGTACGGCCTGCTCGGCGATCGGCAACTTCTTGGCTGCTGCGGCCTTCCTGGCGGCCGGTGCCGAGACCACGCGGGTGGCCTGCTTGGCCACACGCGCAGCACTGGCAACTTTCTTTGCCGGCGCTTTCTTAGTAACGGCCGTCTTGGCATCGCGCCTGGCGGCGGCGCTTGCCGGCGGCTTGGCGCTGGCCGCCGCAGCGGCCTTGGCGGGTTTGCCGGCAGGCGTGGCTGCACGCTTGCTGGCGGTGGTGGCGGCGCCGGGCTTGCGCGTGGTCTTCTTGGGGGTGGCCATGGGGGTCTCCGGACGGACTAGGCGGGATCGAGACAGGCGCACAGCGCATCGCGCAGCGCCTGCCGGGCGGATTCGGACAACGGGCGATCGTGCTCGTCGGTGATCTGGAACTGATCTTCGGCACGCTCGCCAAACGTGGCGATACGCGCGTCGTGCACGCGCAGGTGCTGGATGCGCAGGACATGCGCGACATCGGCCAGCAGGCCGGGGCGATCGGGGGCGACCAGACTGATGCGGGTGCGCCGGCCGCCGGCGCTTTCGCTGAATTCCACGCGCGGGGCAAAACGGAAATGCCGCAGCTGGCGCGGCACTGCGCGCCGCGATGGGCGCACTTTCTGCAGATCGCCGGCAAGCACCTGGCGCAGCACCGCAGCAAGCCGCTGCGGGTCGCCGTCGGCAAAACTCTCCTGCGGCAGCACTTCGAACACGTCGAAGATCGCATCGTGCGGTGCGTCCAGCACGCGTGCGCGGTGGATGCCATAGCCCTTGCGGTCCAGCGTGGCCACGATCGCCGCAAACAGGCCATCGCGGTCGGGCGAATACACGAACACTTCCAGCGCGTCGTTGTCCGGCACCGCACGGCGCGCCTTGACCAGGGTCTGGCCGATCTCCACCTCGATCAGCGATGCGGCCTGCCAGGCCAGTTGCTCGGGGCGGAAGCGCAGGAAGTTTTCGTCCGGCATGCCGGCAAACTGGCGGTCGATGGTGGGGTCGTCGTGCCCTTGCGCCTGCATCAGCGCGCGCGCGGAGTCGCGCGCTTCGCGCAGACGCTCCTCGCGCGGTGGCGGATGCTCCAGGCCTTCGCGCAAGGCACGGCGCGCCGCGAAGTACAGGTCTGCCAGCAGCCGGTCCTTCCACGCATTCCACAGCTTGGGGCTGGTGCCGGCGATGTCGGCGCAGGTCAACAGGTACAGATAATCCAGCCGCTCACGCGTACCCACCAGCGTGGCGAAACGATGGATCACCTCCGGGTCGGAGATGTCCTGCTTTTGCGCGGTGACCGACATGCGCAGGTGTTGCTCCACCAGCCAGGTCACCAGCTCGGTATCGCCTTCGCTCAGGCGATGCGCCAGGCAGAACGCACGTGCGTCGACCGCGCCCAGTTCGGAATGATCGCCGCCACGGCCCTTGGCAATGTCATGGAACAGGCCGGCCAGCAGCAGCAGCTCGGGCTTGCGCAGGCGCGGCCAGACTTCATGGGTGATCGAAAAACGCTCATCGGCACGGCCGGCCGCAAACAGCGCGATGTTCCGCAGCACCATCAAGGTGTGCTGATCCACCGTGTAGACATGGAACAGGTCGAACTGCATGCGCCCGGAGACGCTGGCAAACGCCGGAATCCACTGCCCGAGCACGCCCAGCCGCGCCATGCGATTGAGCGTTTCCACCGCGCGCGGGCCGCGCAGCAGCGCCATGAAACGCTCGCGTGCCGTCGCGTCGGCCACCTCGTAGGCCGGCAGCTCGTGCAGGACCTCGGCCAGCGCACGCGCGGTCAACGAATGCAGCCCGCGCACCTCGCGATGCGCCGCCCATTGCGCAAACAGCGCAAAGATCTGCAGCACGTCGCCGTCCGGCCAGGTCTGCGCATCGGCGGCAAGATAGCCACGGCGCAGGCTGAACCCGTCGCCGATCGGCTCCGGCACCGCTTCGCCATCGAACTGCTCTTCGAAACGCTGCAGCAGCCGGTCGCTGATGCGGCGGATCAGCGCCGCGCTGCGGTAGAAGCGCTGCATCATCTTTTCGACGCCCAGGCTTTCCGGGTCGTCGGCAAATCCCAGCCGGTGCGCCAGGGTCTTCTGGTAATCGAAACGCAGGCGTTCCTCGGGCCGGTTGGCGACGATATGCAGGCCAAAGCGCAGCCGCGCCAGTTCCTCGCGCTCGCGCCGCAACGCCGCCGCTTCGTCCAGGCCCACATGCCCCAGCCCGACCAGCGCGTCCAGATCCTTCACTCCGAACGCGCGCAACGCCATCCAGCCCAGGGTCTGCAGGTCGCGCAGACCGCCCGGGCCATCCTTGATGTCGGGTTCGAGGTTGTCGGCGGTATCGCCGAAGCGCTCGTGCCGTGCCAGCAGCTCCTCGCGCTTGGCCTGGAAGAAGTCGCGCGGCGGCCATACCTGTTGCGGCGCGATGGCCGCTGCCAGCGCCGCGCGCGCCGCGCCATCGGCCACCAGCGCGCGCGATTCGATCAGCGCGGTGAGCACGGTCTGATCGGCCGCTGCGGCCGTGCACTGCGCAGGCGAGCGCACCGCATGACTGATCGGCAGGCCCACATCCCACAACAGCGCGAACAGCCGCGCCAGCGCCTGCTCGTGGCCCTGCTGCGCAGCGGTGTCGCCCAGCACCAGTACATCCACGTCCGAGCGCGGGAACAACTCACCGCGCCCATAGCCGCCGACCGCGTGCAGCGACAGGCCACTGTCGGCTGGAATGCAGCGCGTCCAGGCATTGCGCATCAGTTGATCGACTGCGCGTGCGCGCAGCGCCACCAGCCGCTCGATCGGCTCGCCCTGATCGAAGCGTTTGCACAGCCGCATGTCGGCGTGCACCAACAGCGGACGGGCCCGCGCGGCCCAGTCCGCGTCGCCGGCGACGCCCGGGTCGGGTCGATCCGCCGGCGTGGCCGTCATACCGGCGCGGGAGAGTTGGCCGACAGCGTCAGCACATCCACGCCGTCCTCGGTCACCGCCACCATGTGCTCCCACTGCGCGGACAGCTTGCGGTCCTTGGTGACCACGGTCCAGCCGTCGGGCAAGGTCTTATGGTGGTAGGTGCCTTCGTTGATCATCGGCTCGATGGTGAAGGTCATGCCCGGCTTGAGCACCAGCCCTTCGCCCGGACGGCCGTAATGCATCACCTGCGGTTCGTCGTGGTAGACCTTGCCGATGCCATGGCCGCAATAGTCGCGCACCACGCTGAAGCGCTCGGCCTCGGCGAACTTCTGGATCGCATGGCCCACATCGCCCAGCGTCGCACCCGGCTTGGCCGCGCGGATGCCGCGCCACATGGCTTCGTAAGTGGTGTCCACCAGGCGCTTGGCCATCACCGAGGGAGTGCCCACGTAATACATGCGGCTGGTGTCGCCATGCCAGCCATCCTTGATGACGGTGACATCGATATTGACGATGTCACCATCCTTCAGGACCTTGGCTGCGCTCGGGATGCCGTGACAGATCACGTTGTTGACCGAGGTGCACACGCTCTTCGGGAAGCCGCGGTAGCCGACATTGGCAGGAATGGTTCCCTGCACATTGACGATATGGTCATGGCAGATGCGGTCCAGCTCGGCCGTGGTGACGCCCGGCTTGACGTGCGGGCCCACGATATCGAGCACCTCGGCGGCCAGACGGCCGGCGATACGCATCAGTTCGATTTCTTCTTTGGTTTTCAGATTGACGCTCATGGCCCGCATTATCGCCGATCCGGGCTGAATCTGAACGACCCATGCCCGGCTTTTTTCAAGACGCATCGGCGTCGCGCAAACGGACGGGGCAACAGAAAGTCGCCGCGGCCTGCCCATTCATGTGTGACGCAGTCCCAGGCGCGTCAAAGTTGGCGTGAACGGAGTCATCCGCAGGACATCGCATATTCGCCAGATCGGCCTTCGAAAACAGCTGGATAGCCAGCGCAATCGCCGTTATGTTTGGCACAGCTGATGCATTGCAGGGAGGGCGACATGTTGTCGCGTCACTGCTGACCCGACCGGTCAAGGAAATGTCCATGCGTACTGTCCGCCCTGTCCTGCTGTCCTTCGGCCTGCTCTCGACCATCGGTATGGCGACTGCTGCAGACACCACCACCTTCAACGTCAAGATCGCCGTGACCAAGGCCTGCACGATCACTGCCGCCTCTGCCACGGACGTCGACTTCGGCTCGGTGCTGTCCACCTCGACCGCCAATGTCGACGCCAACGGCAGCGTGACCGCCCAGTGCACCGCACTGACCCCCTACAACATCGCGCTGAGCGCAGGCAGCAACGCCGGCACCGCCAATGACGTGACCACCCGCCGGATGAAGAACGCCGACCCGCTGGTGACCACCAACAACTTCATTTCCTACCAGCTCTACCAGGACCTGGCGCGCAGCTCGGTGTGGGGCAGCACCACCGGCACCAATACCCTGAGCCGGACCGCCACCGGCCTCAACCAGGTCTATCCGGTCTACGGCCGCGTGACCAATCCGTCGGTCGCCAATGCCGCCACCGGTAGTTACCTGGACACGATCACCGCGACGATCGTCTATTGAGACCACGCATGCCCTTGCCTCCCCTGCGGTTTCCTGTGCGCACACGGCTGGTCCTGACTGGACTGGCCCTGGGCCTGTTGGGCAGTGCCTGGACGCTGCCCGCCGCGCAGGCGGCCAGCCTGCAGCTGGCCCCGACCTCGCTGACCCTGAGCGCCGAACAGAACGCCGATGGACTGTGGCTGAGCAATAGTGGCGGCGCGCCGGTACAGGTGCAGACCCGCGCCTACCGCTGGACCCAGCGCGAGGGCCAGGACCAGCTCGCGCCGACCCAGGAGCTGCTGATCAGCCCGCCGATGCGCACCCTGGCCGCCGGCGAGCGCCAGTTGATCCGGGTGATCCGTGCCGGTCCCGCACCCGGCAGCCAGGAAGCCTGCTACCGCATCATCGTCGACGAACTGCCCAGCGCCGATGCCGACCGCAAGGGCATGCAGTTCGTGCTGCGCTACTCGGTACCAATCTTCGTGCTGCCGCCCGGCAAGGCCGCGCCCACCCCGACCCTGAGCGCGCAGGTGGTGGCCGGCAGCGACGGCACTGCGCAGATCCAGATCAGCAATACCGGCAGCGGGCATGCACAGATCGCCGATCTGCAGCACCGGGTCGACGGCGCCACCAAGACCGCCTTGAACGGGCTGGTCGGCTATGTGCTGCCGGGGCAGACCATGCGCTGGTCGCTGGGCGCACCGCTGGCCCAGTTCGCCCGCGGTGCCATCATCGCAAGGATCAATGGTGAGGCTGACGAACGTATCCTGTTGGCCGCGCCGACAGCGCCGTGATGTGGCCCGGCTGGCGATGACGCTGCTGGCGGCCGCCACCGGGTGGGCAGATGCGACGGCCGGCGACCTCGCCGAGATCGACGCCTTGCCCGACCAGACCGCACAACCCGCCACCGGGCAGCCGCAGACGCTGTATCTGGAGGTCACCCTGAATCAGGCCGAGCGCGGTCTGACGCCGTTCGAGCTGGTCGACGGCCATTTGCGGGCCTCGGTGGATACGTTGCGCAAGCTTGGCTTCATCCTGGCCGACCGCGTGCCGGGTCAGTCGGTCGATCTGGATCGCCTGCCCGACGTGGAAGTGCGCTACGACGCCGCCCTGCAGCGGCTCGCGCTGCAGGTGCCGGTGGCGCAGCTGGCGCTGTCCACCACCGTGCTCAAGCCCGAAGAAGCCGCCCCACCCAGCGCCACCGCATCGCCCGGCGTCCTGCTCAACTACGACCTGTATGCCACGCGCACCACCGGTGCCAGCAACGTGTCGCTGGCGACCGAACTGCGTGGCTTCGGCATCGGCCGCGGCATGTTCGACACCACGGCGGTGTTTCTGGCCTACGACCGCCCGCAGGACGAACGCTGGCGCAGTGAAGCGGTGCGTCTGGACAGCGCCTGGCAAATGGATTTCCCCGATAGCGCCACCAGCCTGACGGTGGGCGACTTCTACAGCGGCTTCGTCGACTGGAGCCGCTCGCTGCGGCTGGGGGGCGTGCAGATCGGCCGCAATTACGCGCTGCAGCCGTATCGCGTGCTGACGCCGACGCCCAGTTTTCTGGGCGAAGCAGCGGTGCCTTCCACGGTGGAGCTCTACGTCGATGGCCTGCGTCAATACAGCGGCCAGGTACCGGCCGGCCCGTTCCAGCTGGCCGCGCAACCGGGCATCAGCGGCACCGGCCAGGCGCAGATCGTGGTGACCGACGCCTTCGGTCGCGTGCGCCAGCTGAATTTCGCGTTTTACGGCACGCCGCAACTGCTGGCGCGCGGCATTTCCGAATGGTCGGCCGGCATCGGCCACCTGCGTCGCGACTATGGGGTGCGCTCGTTTTCCTATGCCTCGCAGCCGATCGCCAGCGCCACCTTGCGCAAGGGAGTGCGCGACGATTTCACCGTCGAGGCGCATGCCGAAGCCGGCGGCAGCGTGATCAATGCCGGCGCGGGCGGAGTGTGGTTGCTGGGTGCAGGCGGGGTGGTCAACGCTGCCTACGCCCACAGCCGGATGCATGAGGTGCGCGGCGGACAGTACGTGCTGGGCTACGCCTGGAACAACCGGCGCTTCAACGTCAACCTGGGCACCCAGCGTACCCACGGCGACTACCGCGACCTGGGGGCGCTGCAGGGCAGCCTGCCGGCGCGCGTCAGCGACCGTGCCGCGTTCGGCGTCAATGTCGACCCGATCGGTTCGCTGGGCACCAGCTACGTGCGCCTGAGCTACCCGCAAGGCGACACCTCGCGCTATGCCAGCGTGTTCTGGTCGCGCAGCTTCGGGCGCAACTGGGCCGCCAACCTGTCCGGCAACCAGAATCTGGACGAGCGCAGCGATCGCAGCCTGTATCTGTCGCTGTCGACCACCTTCGGCCAGTTGCGCCAGGCCAGTGCCTCGATGCAGCGCAATGGCAACCGCACCGGCTTTGTCGCCGATGTCAGCCAGCCGCTGCCCGGCGACGGCGACCTGGGCGGCATTGGCTGGCGGCTGCAGGCACGCGCCGGCGACGACGCCAGTGGCGGGCTGGCCGAACTGGGCTGGCTGAACCGGGTCGGCCGCTACAACTTCGGCGCGGCCAGCCAGGATGGCGCTACCTTTGGCTATGCCAGCGCCAGCGGCAGCCTGGTGTGGATGGATGGACGCAGCTTTGCGGCGCGCGACGTCCAGGATGCGTTTGCGGTGGTCTCCACCGACGGCCAGGCCGGCATTCCGGTCCGGCTGGAAAACCGCCTGATCGGCGTCACCGATGCACGCGGCACCTTGCTGGTGACGCCGCTGCAGTCGTGGCAGCGCAATCAGTTGTCGATCGACACCTTGAACCTGCCCGCGGAGCTGCGCGTGGACCGCGTCGACACCACTGTGACCCCGCGCCAGCAATCCGGTGTGGCCGTGCGCTTCGGCATCACCCGCGTGCGCGCTGCGGTGATCGTCCTGCACGATGCCAATGGCGCTGCATTGCCGGTGGGCAGCGTGGCGCAGCGCGAGGGGAACGCCGAACGGGTGGTGGTCGGCTACGACGGCGAAACCTATCTGGACAATCTGCAGGCCGACAACCGCATCCTGGTCGATCTGCCGCAGGGCCGTTGCGTGGCGCAGTTCGCGTACCCGGCCGAGGCCGGCGGCATTCCGCGGATTGGCCCGCTGCGCTGCACGACAGAGCCCGCGCCATGACGCCAACGATGCGCTGGCCACTCCTGCTTGCATTGGCGCTCTGCAGCCTGTGGCTGGCACCGAGCCAGCACGCGCGCGCCGACACCACCTGCACGGTCACGCTGGGGACGCCCATGGCCTTCGGCAATGTCGCGGCCAATGGCACGACCGATGCGGTCGCCACGCTCAACGTCACGTGTGCGACCGCCGCGCTCAGCGTTCTGGGGTACGCGCAGGTGAGCCTGTGCCTGGATCTGGGACCGGGCAGCGCAAGCAATGGGCTGTATGCCCCGCGCCGCATGCTCAACGCCACAAGCGACAGCCTGGACTTCCAGATCTACAAGGACGCCGCACGCACCCAGGTCTGGGGAGCCACCGGGTCGGCAAGCCCGTCGCCGGGCCTGCTGACGCTGTCGTACGGCGTTCCGGTGATCACCGGCGGCTCGCAGACGACCAGCATCACGCTGTACGGGCGCATTCCCGCCAACCAAATCCTGTCGACCGGCAATCACACCAGCAACTTTGGCGGTGCCGATACCGTGCTGCGCTACGCCTACAACGAAAGCATCATTGGCGTCCCGCCTGTTCCGGCCAATTGCACCACCGGCGGCAGCGGCGCCAAGACCGCCAGCAATGCATTCCCCTTCACCGCGTCGGCCAGCGTCCCGGCGCGCTGCAATACCTATGTCACCACCGAC
>NZ_JSZE01000103.1 GCF_000802365.1 Xanthomonas cannabis pv. cannabis | reverse complement strand
TCCCCAATCTCTGACTTGACCCATGAAAGCTAACGACATCAAGAAAGGCAACGTCGTCGAATACAACGGCGGCATTTACCAGATCCGCGATATCGAGCGCAGCTCGCCGCAGGGGCGCGGCGGCAATGTGCGCTTCCGCTTCATCATGTACAGCGTGCCCGGCGGCGCCAAGCTGGACGCCAGCTTCGATGCCGACGACAACCTGCCCGACGTCGAGCTGCTGCGCCGCCTGTCCACGTTCTCGTACAAGGATGGCGAAGCCTTCGTGTTCATGGACGACGAAGACTTCACCCCGTACACGCTGGATGCGGACGTGATCGGCACCGATGCCGGCTACATCACCGATGGCCTGACCGGCATCTACGTGCAGGTGATCGACGACCAGCCGGTGGCCGTGCAGTTGCCGCAGACGGTGACCCTGGAAGTGGTGGAAACCCCGCCGGAATTGAAGGGCGGCACCGCCACCAAGCGCCCCAAGCCGGCCAAGCTCAACACCGGCATGGAAATCATGGTGCCCGAGTACATCAGCAACGGTGAGCGCGTACTGGTCAACACCACCACGGGCGAATTTGCTGGCCGCGCCGACTGATGCGGCGCCTGATCGCAGCCCTGTCGCTGGGGCTGCTGGCTGCCTGCACCGCGGAACCGGTACCGATGCCCGCGTCGGCACCGGCAACCTGCACCGACCCCAAGGTGGAGGAAGAATGGCTGCAGCACCCGGCCGGCCTGTGCGGCATGCCCGATGACGTGCGTGCGCTGGTGGACGACTACGACACGTGCGAGCACTTCGCCGGCGAGGAACCGTATGACGCCGACCGCCGCCATGAAATCGAAGTCGCCGTGGCGCAATTCTGCGCACCGGCACCGGCACGGCTTGCAAAGCTGATGCAGCAGTACCGCAACGACGCGCGCATCAGCGAATGGCTGCGCCAGTATGCAGAGCAAGCGGATCTGCAACCAGCCGGCTGAAGCATCCCTTCTCCCCTCGGGACATTGTCCTCCTCACCCCAACCCCTCTCCCGACGGGAGGGGGGCTCTGCTACGCCCCCTTTGCGTAGCCTGGTTCGCTATTGCACCTGCAGAGGCGTGCGCATGTCCGACTGCACGTTGTCGGCAGCCGCATGACCGCGCGCCAGCTCACGCAAGCGCGTACGCAAACGTGCCACGTTCGCTTCACCCTGCTCCAATCCACTGCGCAAGTTGGCCGGCAAGTGCTGGCGGCCCAAGCGCTGCAGCTGCTTCCAGCCATCGACCAATACGCCGCTGTCCTGCGCAACGCGCTCTGCCAGCTGCCGCTGTTCGTCCGTCTGCGGCAGCCCATAACCGGAGCTGGCCAGCAGCGTCGCCGGGCGACTGAACTGCGCCTGCTGCGCGAATACTGCGTGCAGCTGGTCCTGCACCCTTGCGCGGTCGGCCACGCCAGGGCGCAGCAACCGCTTGAGTGCATCGCGCGCCAGCAACTCCTGCCGACGCAGTGCCGCCTGCTCCAGCAACAGCGCCGCTGCGGTTTCGCGCAGGCCGCCCTGGTCGAACCACTGCGCGCGTGCGGCGGGTCGTGCATCGAGCCAATGCGCCACGCTGGTCTGCGGCACCGGGATGCCGCGCCGGATCACCTCGAACATGGCCTGATAATGCGTGGCCGCCGACTCGAAGTAATAGCCGCGGCGGATTGCCTGGGCGTGGTCATCCAACACCCCGATATCGGCGATACCGGCGCGCTGCAGGCGCTGGCGCACGCCGCGCGGCGTGATCGACGCCAGATCGGCGGCCCCCAGACGCGGCACGCCGTCGTGCAGCAGCTTGTAAGTCTCCACCGCGCAGTTGTTGCCGACGAAGTAATAGCGCCCGTCGTAGCTCCAGTGCACCTGCGCTGCACGCGTGAGCAGCGCGGCGATCTCCTCGGGCGTCAGCGCCAGCGGCACCGACGAGAGCGCGCGCAGTTCCACCTTGGTGTACTCGTCGATGACCTGGTTCAGCGACAACACGAACAGCCGCGACGGATACGACCCGGTCAGCCCGCGCCAGCTGGAAATCTGCACATCGCCCACAAACGCGCGGAACGAGAGCACGCGGTGGTACTGCAGATCCAGCCGGCAATCCGGCCCGGGCACGCGACCGGGCGCGCAGATCACCAGCCGCAACATGCTGTGGCCCCAACGGCTCATCGGCTGCTGGTTACCTTCGGCCAGCAGGTAGTCCACCGCATACACGCGCGAAGGATCCAGACTCAGCAGCGACATCGCCCCGGCATCGTTGTTGGCCTGCAGGTAGGGCAGCGTCGGCGCGCACGATGCGACGTTCTGCGGCGGGCCCACCTGTTCGGACAACCACGCCGCCAACGCGGGACGCCGGCAGGCATAGTCCGGGTCCAGCACATAATGTTCGAGATTGACCGCGACGAACTCTGCTGGGCTATGCCGCTCGTAAGCGTCGGGGCTGCGGTCGCTGAAGTGGTTTGCGCCGCGTCCAACCCGCCATGGCCGCACCTGCCAGCCGGCCAGATCGCGCAAGCGGGGGTCACGTGACAACGCACTGCCCGCGCCACGGTCGCGTACATGCGCCAACTCGTGGATCAACGCCGCCATGGCGGCGCGCGTGGCCGGTGCGGTCACATCGGCGCGCTCACGTGCCGGCTGCGCACTCCACGACTGCAGCAAGGCGCGATCGAGAAGGATGTGGTTGCCGATGGCGCGGCCATGCACGCGTGCAGGCAGATCGCGGCGCCATTGCAGCTGGATGGGCGCTGCAGGGCGTTGCGCCCAGCCCTGCGGCAGGCGCTGCACGACCTGCTGGACCAGCGCCTGGCTGGCATCGCGTTGCTCCGGACTCAGGTCCGCGGGCACGACGGTAATTTGCAGCGCCGGAGCGCGCTGTGACTGGCCGTACGCCGCCGGTACGAATGCTGCGGCCAGCCACAGCCAACCGCACCGGCGGCGACGACTCACTGCGCCAGAATGGACTGAGCCAATTCCAGGTCGCTGGACAGACGTGCCGCATCGCTGCGGCTACGCAGCTGCAGCAACGCCGCTTCCAGGCGCGCGCCGCGGATGGCGCCATCGCTGGCAACGAAGCCGGCCGCATCTTCGCGCGCGTCGGCCACCACCTTGTCGTCGCCGGAACTGCTGCTATTGGACGAGCCGGCCGACGATGCGCCGGCCGACGTGCCGGCGAGACTGGAGGCGGCTGCAGCCAGCGGCAGCAGGGTCAACGCACAAAACATCAGAGAGCGCATCATTGGCATGTCGATTCCATGTGAGGTGCCGAAAGACTAACCGGCGTGCGTGACGCCGGGCGCGTCGTCCATGTCGAACAGCTTGCCGGGATTCAGCAAAAGATGAGGATCGAGCACATGTTTGATGCCGCGCATCAGCGCGATCTCCGCAGTTGAACGGGTACTCCACAGATACGGCTTCTTGACCAGGCCGATGCCGTGCTCGGCAGAGATGCTGCCGCCAAAACGCTGCAGCGCATGCGCCAGCACCTTGGTGACCTGATCGCAGGCGGCGACAAAATCGGCCTGACTGGTGTCGTCGGGCTTGAGCACGTTGATGTGCAGGTTGCCATCGCCGATGTGGCCGAACCACACCACATCGAAGTGCGGGTACGCCTGGCTGAGCAAGGCCTGTGTTTCGGCCAGAAACGCCGGCATTGCCGAGATGCGCACCGACACATCGTTCTTGTACGGGGTATAGCGCGCCACGGCCTCGGTGATGCCCTCGCGCAGCCGCCACAGCTGCGCGGCCTGCGCATCGCTCTGACTGATCACCCCGTCGCTGACCCAGCCCTGTTCCATGCAGGTCTCGAACGCCGCCATCGCCGCCGCTTCCTGCACTTCGTCCCCGGCGGCGAACTCGGTGACCACGTAATACGGGTGAACCTCGGCGAACGGCGCCTGCGCGCCATGCGCGAGCACGTGTTCCAGCGCACGGTCGGTAAAGAACTCAAAGGCCTCCAGGCGCAGCTGCGCACGAAACGCTGCGAATACCTGCATCAGCACCTCGAACGAGGGCAGCGCCAGCAGCATCACATTGCTGGGCTGCGGCGGGTCGGTCAGCCGCAGCGTCGCTTCGACGACGATGCCCAGGGTGCCCTCGGAGCCGATCATCAGATGGCGCACGTCGTAGCCGCTGGAATTTTTCACCAGCGCGTTATTGAGTTCGAGCAGCTCGCCGCCGCCGGTGACCACTTTCAGCCCGGCCACCCATTCGCGGGTGTTGCCGTAGCGGATCACCCGGATACCGCCGGCGTTGGTGGCGATATTGCCGCCGATCGAGCAGGAGCCGCGTGCGGCAAAATCCACCGGGTACACCAGACCCTGTTCGCGCGCGGCGTTTTGCACCGCTTCCAGCGGCATGCCGGCCTGCACGGTGAGCGTTCGGTCCACCGGGTTGAAGTCCAGCGGCTTGTTCAAGCGCTCCAGGCTCAGCACCAGTTCGCCATTGGCGGCCACCGCGCCGCCGGACAGCCCGGTGCGGCCGCCCGATGGCACCACCGCCACGCCCTGCGCATTGGCCCAGCGCACCACCGCCTGCACCTCATCGACCGAGCCCGCAAGCGCGATGGCCAGCGGGTTGGGCGTCCAGCGCCGCGTCCAGTCGCGGCCGTAATGTTCCAGGTCGGCCGGCTCGGTCTTCAGGCGCAGGGCCGGCACGGCCTGTTGCAACGAAACAATGCGGGGGTCGGTCATGGCACGCGGCGCGGCAGTAAGAAACGCACAGCGTGCCAGTGTGCGCCGGCCTCGTCCAGTTGCGATGCGCTGCGCCGGGGCCGTGTTGGATTCAGCTGAAACCGTTGTAGCGCAAGGGCTGGCGCCGCACAGACACCGCATGGCCAGCGCCCCATCGGGCAGCCCATCTGGCATAGTTGCCGACCCGATTGCTGCATTGCGCTCCCCCATGTCGCCGAAGAAAACCTCGTTTCCCAAGCAGGACATCCGCGTGCTGTTGCTGGAAGGCATCAGCCCCACCGCGGTGGATGTATTCCACGCCGCCGGCTACTCGCAGATCGAACTGCACGCCAAGTCGTTGCCGGAAGACGAGTTGATTGCGCGCATCGCCGAGGCGCACATCGTCGGCATCCGTTCGCGCACCCAGCTGAGCGCCGAGGTGCTGGCGCACGCCAAGCGGCTGATCGCGGTGGGCTGTTTCTGCATCGGCACCAATCAGGTAGACCTGGATGCCGCCGAGCTGGCCGGGATCCCGGTGTTCAATGCGCCCTACTCCAATACCCGCAGCGTGGCCGAGCTGGTGATTGCCGAGGCGATCCTGCTGTTGCGCGGCATTCCGCAGAAAAATGCCGAATGCCACCGTGGCGGCTGGTCCAAGTCGGCGGCCGGCAGCCACGAAACCCGCGGCAAGGTGCTGGGCATCGTCGGTTACGGGCACATCGGCACGCAAGTAGGCGTGCTGGCCGAATCGTTGGGCATGCAGGTGGTCTTCCACGACATCGAAACCAAGCTGTCGCTGGGCAACGCGCGCGCGGCGATCGACCTGGACGACCTGCTGGCCCGCGCCGACGTGGTGACCTTGCACGTGCCCGAGACACCATCCACCAAGGACATGATCGGCGCGGCGGAAATCGCCCGCATGAAGCCCGGCGCGCATCTGATCAATGCCTCGCGCGGCACCGTCATCGACATTGCCGCGCTGGATGCGGCGCTCACCTCAGGCCAGATCGGTGGCGCAGCAGTGGACGTGTTCCCGATCGAGCCCAAGGGCAATGGCGATGCATTCGAATCGCCACTGATCGCGCACGACAACGTGTTCCTGACCCCGCACGTGGGCGGCAGCACGCTGGAAGCGCAGGACAATATCGGCATTGAAGTCGCTGCCAAGCTGGTGCGCTACAGCGACAACGGCAGCACCTTGTCGGCGGTGAATTTCCCGGAAGTCACCCTGCCCGAGCATCCCGAAAGCCTGCGCCTGCTGCATATCCATCGCAACGTGCCGGGCGTGCTGTCCAAGATCAACGAGCTGTTCTCGCGTCACAACGTCAACATCGACGGCCAGTTCCTGCGCACCGACCCCAAGGTCGGCTATGTGGTGATCGATGTGAGCGCCAGCGAGGCGCAAGCCACCGCGTTGAAGGAAGGCCTGGCGTTGATCGACGGGACATTGCGGACGCGGATTTTGTATTGATCTGTTGTTGCGCGAGCGCCCTCATCCGGCGCTTTGCGCCACCTTCTCCCGCAAGCGGGAGAAGAAAGTGCAGGCCATCGGTCTCCCGCTTGCTCCCTTCTCCCGCGTGCGGAAGAAGAAAGTGCAGGTTATCGGTCTCCCGCTTACTCCCTTCTCCCGCGTGCGGAAGAAGAAAGTGCAGGTCAACGGTCTCCCGCTTGCTCCCTTCTCCCGCGTGCGGGAGAAGAAAGTGCAGGTCAACGGTCTCCCGCTTACTCCCTTCTCCCGCTTGCGGGAGAAGAAAGTGCAGGTCATCGGTCTCCCGCTTACTCCCTTCTCCCGCGTGCGGGAGAAAGAAAGTGCAGGTCATCGGTCTCCCGCTTACTCCCGTCTCCCGCGTGCGGGAGAAGGTGCCCGCAGGGCGGATGAGGGCGCACACCCTCAGCACCCATCACACGCCTCGGGCCATCCACTTCTCGGCCATGCGCCGCAGCGACGGATCCAGCTCCGGTTCTGCAAGCAGCTCGACGATCGGGCGCCACGCCAGTGCCAGCGATTCTTCGCTGACTTCGAACGCCTCGTCCGCGCCGGCCATCACCACGTAACGCGCATCAAAGTGCCAATGCCCGGCCACCTCGCCGCGTGCCGGGATCCAGTGACGGTCCAGATCGAACAGCGCCGTGTCCGCCAGCCGCAAGCCGCTGAGCCCGGATTCTTCCTCCGCCTCGCGCAGCGCCACCTGGGCCAGATCGCGGTCGCCGTCGGCGTGCCCGCCCAGCTGCAGCCAGCGCTGCAGCTTGCGGTGGTGGGTCAGCAGGGTCCGGCTGCCATCGGCGCTGACCACCCAGGCCGAGCCGGTGAAATGACCTTCGACACGTTCGCGCACGAACGGATCGCTGGCATCGTCCAGCAGCTGCGCAAACTGGTCGGCCACAACGGCCTCGTCCGGCCAGCGTGCGCGGTAGGCAGCCAGTTGCTGCCGCAGGGTTGCATCCACCATCTCTCGTTCCCGGTCGCCCGTCGGCCAAGCGGCCATTATCGCCATTCATGCTGCGTACGTGCTTGTCGTGAGCGTGCAGCTTTGGCAAGGTAGGCCGCTTGCCTGTCCCTCGGGGCGGCACACACCTTCGCCCGGGCGCGTGCGCCTTCGCTTTGCCACTTGGGGACGTACCGAATGCTGAAATCTCTGTTGAGGGTCAAACCGATCGAGCCCGCCGGACGCGTCGATGCGGGCGAACCGGTCGAAGGCAGCCTGCAAGGCGAAGCCACGCTGCAACGGACCCTCACCGCCAAGCACCTGATCATGCTCGGCATCGGCGCGGTCATCGGCGCCGGTATCTTCGTGCTGACCGGCCAGGCTGCGGCCAATCACGCCGGCCCGGCAGTGATGCTGTCGTTCGTGTTTGCGGGCATCGCCTGCGCATTCGCCGGGCTGTGCTACGCCGAGTTCGCGGCGATGATGCCGGTCTCCGGCAGCGCCTACTCGTATTCATATGCCACGCTCGGCGAGGGCATCGCCTGGTTCATCGGCTGGTGCCTGGTGCTGGAGTATTTATTTGCCGGCTCCAGCGTCGCGGTCGGTTGGTCCGCCTACCTGATCAGCTTCCTGACCGGCACGCTCGGCCTGCCGTTCCCTGCGGAACTGGCGGGTGCGCCACTGGCCTGGGACGGCCACGGCTTTGTCAGTTCCGGCAATATCGTCAACCTGCCGGCGGTGCTGATCGTCGCTGCGGTGAGCATGCTGTGCTACGTCGGCGTCACCCAGTCTGCATTTGCCAATGCGATCGTGGTGGCGATCAAGGTGGTGGTGATCTGCCTGTTCGTCGGCTTCGGCATCGCCTACATCGACCCCGCCAACTGGCATCCCTTCATCCCCGAAAACGCCGGTCCGGGCAAATTCGGTTGGGACGGCGTGTTCCGCGCGGCGTCGATCGTGTTCTTCTCCTACATCGGCTTCGATGCGGTCTCCACCTCCGCCGGCGAAACCAAGGACCCGCAAAAAAACATGCCGATCGGCATTCTGGTGTCGCTGGCGATCTGTACCGTCATCTACATCATCGTCTGTGCGGTGCTGACCGGCCTGCTGCCGTACACCCAGTTGGGCACCGCCAAGCCGGTGGCCACCGCGCTGGAAGCGCACCCACAACTGACCTGGCTCAAGACCGCGGTGGAGATTGGCGCGATCGCCGGCCTGTCCTCGGTGGTGCTGGTGATGCTGATGGCGCAGCCGCGCATCTTCTACACCATGGCCAAGGATGGGCTGATGCCCAAGCTGTTCGGCAAGGTGCACCCCAAGTTCCACACGCCCTATGTCGGCACGCTCTTCGTTGGTGTGGTCGCTGCACTGCTGGCCGGCGTGATCCCGTTGAACGTGCTGGGCGAATTGGTCTCGATGGGCACGCTGCTCGCCTTTGCCACGGTGTGCGCCGGGGTGATGGTGCTGCGCTTCACCAAGCCGGCGTTGCCGCGCCCGTTCCGGGTGCCGCTGGCGATGGTGATCTGCCCGCTGGGGGCGCTGGCCTGTCTGTTCCTGTTTTTCCAGGCCTTCCAGGAGCACTGGAAGGTGTTCGTGGGCTGGACCGTGATCGGCCTGTGCATTTATTTCGGCTACGGCATCCACAACAGTCGTCTGGCCAAGCGGGCCTGACGCTCTCTCAAGACCGGCGCACAGCGCCGGTCTTCTCGTTCAATGATCGCGCTCAGCGCCAAGCCGGAACTGCTGCATGTTCAAACAACTTTGGGCCACCAAACACCCGCACGCCAGCCATGAGGCGGCCGACGGGCTGGGCCTGCAACGCGCGCTCGGCCCCTGGGGGCTGACCGCACTCGGGATCGGCGCGGTGATCGGCGGCGGCATCTTCGTCATCACCGGCCAGGCTGCGGCCGACCATGCCGGCCCGGCGATCGTGCTGTCGTTCGTGCTGGCGGCGATCTGCTGCGCGTTCTGCGCCATGGCCTATGCCGAATTCGCAGCGATGGTGCCGGTGTCCGGCAGCGCCTACACCTACACCTACGCCACCTTCGGCGAGCTGGCGGCGTGGTTCATCGGCTGGATGCTGGTACTGGAATACGGCGTATCCGCCTCGGCAGTGGCGGTCAGCTGGACCGGCTACTTCCTCAGCCTGCTGGAACACTTCGACATCCACCTGCCGGCCGCGCTGGTCAGTGCACCGCTGGACGGCAAGCTGCAGCCCACCGGTGCGATCGCCAACCTGCCGGCCGCCGGCATCGTGCTGTTGCTGACCTGGCTGTGCTACGTGGGCATCCGCAAGTCGTCGGCAATGAACATGGCGATGGTCATCCTCAAGACCGGCCTGATCATCCTGGTCATCGCAGTGGGCTGGAAGTACGTCGATACCGCCAACTGGCATCCTTTCATCCCGGCCAACGAAGGCCCGGGCAAGTACGGCATGGAAGGCGTGCTGCGCGGTGCGGCGATGGTGTTCTTCGCCTATATCGGTTTCGAAGCGGTGTCGGTGGCCGCGCAGGAATCGCACCGGCCGCAACGTGACCTGCCGATCGGCATGATGCTGTCGCTGCTGATCTGCACCGTGCTCTACATCGCCATGGCGGCGGTGATGACCGGCCTGGTGCCCTATACGCTGCTCGGCACCGACGAGCCGGTGGTGACCGCAGTAGCAGCGCATCCGCAGCTGGCCTGGTTGCGCGTGGTGGTCGAAGTGGGCGCGTTGATCGGGCTGTCCTCGGTGGTGCTGGTGATGATCATCGGGCAGCCGCGCATCTTCATGATCATCGCGCGCGACGGATTGTTGCCATCGATCTTCACCCGTATCCATCCTAAGTACCGCACCCCGCATATCAACACCATCATCACCGGTGTCGGCATCGCCGTGCTGGCGGCCGTGTTCCCACTGGACGTGCTGGGCGAGCTGACCTCGATGGGCACGCTGATCGCCTTTGCCGCAGTCTGCGCCGGCGTGCTGATCCTGCGCCGCACCCACCCGGAGCTGCCGCGCCCGTTCCGCATGCCGGCGGCGTGGCTGATCTGCAGTGCCGGCGTGCTGAGCTGCCTTGCACTGCTGTCGGCAATGACGCTGCACAACTGGATGCTGATGGGCCTGTGGACGCTGGTCGGGCTGGTGGTCTATTTCGGCTACGGCTACCGTCACAGTCGCCTGCGCGACGGTCGCTGAGCACGCGCGCGCCAGCAGCCAGTGACGAACGGCCGCCCGCCGATGTATGGCAGCGCGGGTGACAGGTATTCGGCTCCTGGGCGGCTGATCCGTGACTTGGTCGCAGGCCCCTGATCTGCTGATCTGCAACTTGGCTGCAGGGCCCCAGTGACGGGTTCACGGCGTGTCCCGCGGGCGGTGAGGGCACCGCGCCCTCGACCGACCCAGCGTTTGATTTGTCAGTCATTCGCACCCCGGGCGTGGCAGCAACGCATCCTGCTGCGCTGCACCTGACCGTAATCCGGTGGGGCAGTAGAATAGCCGCATGAATGCGACCACTGCCCCCCTGCCCTATAGCGCCGCCCGTCTGCACGAGCTGGCGCAGTTGTTGATCGGCAATATCCGCGAGCTGGCCCAGGCCGGCTGGACACCCGCCACCAGCAGCAACTTCTCCCATCGCCTGGACGAACAGCACGCCGCCATCACCGTGTCCGGCCGCGACAAGGGCCGCCTGGTCGAGGAAGACATCATGGTGGTGGACTTCGATGGCCAGGCCGTCGGCCGTCCGCTGCGACCGTCCGCGGAGACCCTGCTGCACACGCAGTTGTATCGCCGGTTTCCGGAGATCGGCTGCGTGCTGCACACGCATTCGCCGGTGCAGACGATCGCCTCGCGCCTGTATGCCGGCCCCGGCGTGATCCGGCTGGAAGGCTACGAGTTGCTCAAGGCCTTCGACGGCAACACCACCCACGAAACCGCGGTGGAGGTGCCGGTATTTGCCAATACCCAGGACATGCAGGTGCTGGCCGCGCAGGTCGAGGCCTTGCTGGACAAACAGAGCATGTGGGGGTATCTCATCGAAGGACACGGGCTGTATGCGTGGGGCCGCAACATGGCCGAGGCACGTCGTCATCTGGAGGCGTTCGAATTTCTGCTGCATTGCGAGCTCGAACTGCTGAAACTGCGCGGCCCGCGCTGATCATCGTCCGTCCCCCATTCGTGAGCCAGACCGCCATGAGCCGACTGCGTATCTTCGCCGACACCAACCCGACCACCCCGGAATTCGACAGCCGCGACGGCGATGCGATCGCCGCCGAGCTGGTCAAGATCGGCGTCACCTTCGAGCGCTGGCACGCCAGCGAACCGGTGGAACCGGGCGCCACGCCCGAACAGGTAATGGCGGCCTATCGCGCCGACATCGACCGCATCAGTGCCGAGCGCGGCTTCAAGACCGTGGACGTGGTGAGCATCGCGCCGGACAACCCCAAGCGCGAGGAAATGCGCGCCAAGTTCCTGGACGAGCACTTCCACAAGGAAGACGAGGTGCGCTTCTTTGTCGCCGGCTCGGGCCTGTTTACGCTGCATGTGGACGACAAGGTCTACGAGATCGAGTGCGTCAAGGACGATCTGATCGCCGTGCCCGACAGCACCCTGCACTGGTTCGACATGGGGCCGGAGCCGCACTTCGTGGCGATCCGCTTCTTCACCGAGCCGGATGGCTGGGTCGGCCACTTCACCGGCACCGAAATCGCCAAACAATTCCCCCGCTACGCCCCCGAGAAACCTCACAAGGCCAGCTGACGATGACACGACCGCACGCGATCCTCACCGATATCGAAGGTACGACCAGCAGCATTTCGTTCGTCAAGGACGTGCTGTTTCCGTATGCACGTCGCGCCATGCCCGCGTATGTACGCGAGCACGGCAATCATCCGCAGGTGCGCCACTGGCTCAACCAGGTGGCCGACGAAATCGGCGAGGACGTGCCGGACGACGTGCTGATCACTACGTTGCAGACCTGGATCGACGAGGACCGCAAGCACACCGCGCTCAAGGCCCTGCAGGGGCTGATCTGGGGCGATGGCTACAAGACCGCCGATTTCACCGCGCACATCTACGCCGATGCGGCGATCCAGCTGCAGGCCTGGCATGCGCAAGGCATCCCGCTGTACGTGTATTCGTCCGGCTCGGTGCCGGCGCAGAAGCTGTTTTTTGCGCACAGCGACGCCGGCGATCTGAGCGGGCTGATCACCGACTGGTTCGACACCGAGGTGGGGCCCAAGCGCGAGAGCGCCAGCTACCGCCGGATTGCCGAGCGCATCGGCGTGCCTGGGCCGGAGATCCTGTTCCTGTCGGATGTGATCGAAGAACTCGACGCGGCCAAGCGCGCCGGCATGCGCACCGCGTTGCTGGACCGCCTGGAGGACTATCCCACGCCGCGCTCGGCCGACGATGTCGGCAGCCACCAGCGCGTGGAGAGTTTCTCGCAGCTGGTGTTCTGAAACATGGCGTCATTGCGCGCTCCGGCTGCTCGCAGCGCAGCAGGAGTGCGCAAGTCCGATCCCGCTTGACGCAGCAGTTACGCGACAAGACGCCTTGGTCGAGCGCTGTGTCCATCCGTCTTCGAGAGGCATCGGCGTTGTTTTTGAGAGTCCATTCCCTGCCGCCGGCGCACCGCTTGCCTCGTCGGATCTTGGCACTGCTGGCCA
>NZ_JSZE01000102.1 GCF_000802365.1 Xanthomonas cannabis pv. cannabis | reverse complement strand
GTCTCACCGGATGATCCCATGCGCGCGTCCCAGTCCCCAATGCTCGATCCCCGCGCCCGCCAGTTGCTGCGCACGCTGATTGCGCGCTACATCCGCGACGGCGAGCCGGTGGGGTCCAAGACCCTGGCCCAGCATGCCGGGCTGGATGTCAGCCCGGCCACCATCCGCAACATTCTTGCCGACCTGGAAGACGTGGGCCTGCTCAGCTCGCCGCACACCTCGGCCGGGCGTATTCCGACTGCGCATGGTTACCGGGTATTCGTCGACAGCCTGGTGCAGATGCAGCCGCCCGGCGAAGACGAAGTGCGCCGCCTGCGCGCCGAGCTCGCCAGCGGCAACGGCACCCAGTCGTTGCTCGGCAGCGCCTCGCAGATGCTGTCGGCGATGAGTCACTTCGTCGGGGTGGTCAGTGCGCCGCGGCGCGAGCAGTTTGCGTTCCGGCATATCGATTTCGTGGCGCTGGACGCGCGCCGGGTGCTGGCGATCCTGGTGTTTGCCGACAACGAGGTGCAGAACCGGGTGATCGAGCCGCGCCGCGCCTACGAGCCCGCCGAGCTGGAACGGGTGGCCAATTACCTCAATGCGCAGTTCGCCGGGCGCGCGCTGTCGGACATCCGCGTCAGCCTGCTGCGCGAACTGCGCATGGCCAAGAGCGAGATGGAGCAGCTGCTGGCGCACAGCGTGGACCTGGCCAGCGAGGCGCTGGTGCCAGCCGATGCCGACGACATGGTGATGGCCGGGCAGACCCGCCTGATGGGCGTGCAGGACCTGTCGGACCTGGACCGGCTGCGCGAGCTGTTCGAGGCCTTTGCCAGCAAGCGCGAGATCCTGCAGTTGCTCGAACGCACCATCCAGGCGCCGGGCGTGCGCATCTTCATCGGCGAGGAAACCGGCATGGTGTCGCTGGACGATGTCTCGCTGGTCACCGCGCCATACACCGCCAACGGCCAGGTGCTGGGCGTGCTGGGGGTGATCGGGCCCAAACGCATGGCCTACGACCGGGTGATTCCGCTGGTGCAGACTGCCGCCGAGGTGCTGGGCGCGGCCATGGAACCGCCGGGCGCGCGATAACCGGCGGCGATCGGCGCGATTGTTTGCTTGAAACGCGCGCGAGCGCCCACATACGGGGTGACGTTGGGGCGGGCGTTCCGCTTGCCCGGGAACTGCACATGAACCAAGACCACCCCGAATTCGACTCCGAAGACCTGTCCCAGAACCCACCCGAGACCGATCCGCTCAAGGCCGAGATCGAGTCGCTGCGCAGCGAGATCGCCCTGGTCAAGGCCGACGCTCTGCGCGAGCGCGCCGACCTGGAAAACCAGCGCAAGCGCATTGCGCGCGATGTCGAAAACGCCCGCAAGTTCGCCAACGAGAAGCTGCTGGGCGAGCTGCTGCCGGTGTTCGACAGCCTGGACGCCGGGTTGACCGCCGCCGGCAGCGAACCCAGCCCGCTGCGCGATGGCCTGGACATGACCTACAAGCAATTGCTCAAGGTCGCTGCCGACAACGGCCTGACCCTGCTCGACCCGGTCGGCCAGCCGTTCAACCCCGACCAGCACCAGGCGATCAGCCAGGGCGAGGCCGAGGGAATCGCCCCGGGCCACGTGGTGCAGGTGTTCCAGAAAGGCTATCTGCTCAACGAGCGTCTGCTGCGCCCGGCCCTGGTGGTCGTGGCCAAGCACGACTGAACCGCAGCGCCCGGCTGAACTGCTGGGCGCATGCGCGAAACGCAGATTCGTGCAGGTGGCTTGAACACCTGCGCACCACCCCCACATCTCAGCCAGACCCGGCGTCGCCGGACACAGCTACAGAATCATCAGGAGCGTATCCATGGGCAAGATCATTGGTATTGACCTCGGCACCACGAACTCGTGCGTGGCGATCATGGACGGCGGCAAGGCCCGCGTCATCGAAAATTCCGAGGGCGATCGCACCACGCCCTCGATCGTCGCCTACACCAAGGACGGCGAAGTGCTGGTCGGTGCCTCTGCCAAGCGCCAGGCGGTGACCAACCCGAAGAACACCTTCTACGCGGTGAAGCGCCTGATCGGCCGCAAGTTTACCGACGGCGAAGTGCAGAAGGACATCTCGCACGTGCCGTACGGCATTCTTGCCCACGACAACGGCGACGCCTGGGTGCAGACCAGCGATGCCAAGCGCATGGCGCCGCAGGAAATTTCCGCGCGCGTGCTGGAAAAGATGAAGAAGACCGCCGAAGACTTCCTCGGCGAGAAGGTCACCGAAGCGGTGATCACCGTGCCTGCGTACTTCAACGACAGCCAGCGTCAGGCCACCAAGGACGCCGGCCGCATCGCCGGTCTGGACGTCAAGCGCATCATCAACGAGCCGACCGCGGCAGCGCTGGCCTATGGTCTGGACAAGAACGGCGGCGACCGCAAGATTGCGGTGTATGACCTGGGCGGCGGTACCTTCGACGTCTCGATCATCGAAATCGCCGAAGTCGATGGCGAGAAGCAGTTCGAAGTGCTGGCCACCAACGGCGACACCTTCCTGGGCGGCGAAGACTTCGACAACCGCGTCATCGAGTACCTGGTCGACGAGTTCAACAAGGACCAGGGCATCGATCTGCGCAAGGATCCGTTGGCGCTGCAGCGCCTGAAGGACGCCGCAGAGCGCGCCAAGATCGAGCTGTCGACCAGCCAGCAGACCGAAGTGAACCTGCCGTACGTCACTGCCGACGCCTCGGGGCCGAAGCACCTCAACATCAAGCTGACCCGTGCCAAGCTCGAAGCGCTGGTGGAAGACCTGGTCAAGAAGTCGATTGAGCCGTGCCGCACCGCGTTGAACGACGCCGGCCTGCGCGCCAGCGACATCAACGAAGTGATCCTGGTCGGCGGTCAGACACGCATGCCGAAGGTGCAGCAGGCGGTTGCCGATTTCTTCGGCAAGGAACCGCGCAAGGACGTCAACCCGGACGAAGCCGTGGCCGTGGGCGCTGCGATCCAGGGCGGCGTGCTGGCCGGCGACGTCAAGGACGTGCTGCTGCTGGACGTGACCCCGCTGTCGCTGGGTATCGAAACCATGGGCGGCGTGTTCACCAAGATCATCGAGAAGAACACCACCATCCCGACCAAGGCCTCGCAGACCTTCTCCACTGCCGAAGACAACCAGTCGGCCGTGACCGTGCACGTGCTGCAGGGTGAGCGCGAGCAGGCCCGCTTCAACAAGTCGCTGGCCAAGTTCGACCTGTCCGGCATCGAGCCGGCGCCGCGCGGCATGCCGCAGGTGGAGGTGTCCTTCGACATCGACGCCAACGGCATCCTGCATGTGTCGGCCAAGGACAAGAAGACCAACAAGGAACAGAAGGTCGAGATCAAGGCCGGTTCGGGTCTGTCGGACGAAGAGATCCAGCGCATGGTTGCCGACGCGGAAGCCAACCGCGAGGAAGACAAGAAGTTCCAGGAACTGGTGCAGGCCCGCAACCAGGCCGATGGCCTGATCCACGCCACCCGCACCGCGATCACCGAGCATGGCAGCAAGGTCGGTGGTGATGTGATCGGCAAGGTGGAAGCGGCGCTGTCGGATCTGGAAACCGCCATGAAGAGCGACGACAAGGCGCAGATCGAGGCCCGCAGCAAGACCCTGGAAGAAGCCGGCCAGTCGCTGTACGCCGCGGCTGCCGCAGCAGAGCAGGGCGGCAACGCCGATGCGGCCAGCGGCAATGCGCAAGCCTCCAAGGCCGCCGACGACGTGGTGGACGCCGAGTTCACCGAGGTCAAGGACGACAAGAAGGCGTGAGTCGGGAATAGGGAATAGAGAATCGGAGGAGCGGTGCTGCGGCATCGCTCCTTCGCTGTTCTGGACCCCACCGAACGCTGATTGATTTGAGGATGTACGCTTTGAACGATTCCCTTCTCCCGATTCCCGATTCCCTGTCATGAGCAAACGCGATTACTACGAAGTGCTGGGCGTGGCCCGTGACGCCAGCGACGAAGAGCTGAAGAAGGCGTATCGGCGTTGTGCAATGAAGCACCACCCGGACCGCAACCCCGGCGACGCTGCTGCCGAAGCGGCATTCAAGGAGTGCAAGGAAGCCTACGAAGTGCTGTCCGATGGCAATAAGCGTCGTGCTTACGACGCGCACGGCCATGCGGCGTTCGAGCACGGCATGGGCGGTGGTGGCGGGCCTGGTGGCCCGGACATGGGAGATATCTTTGGCGATATCTTCGGCAATATTTTTGGCGGTGGTGCCGCTGGTCCGCGCGCTGCGCGACGTGGCGCCGACGTCGGTTACGTCCTGGAACTGGATCTGGAAGAAGCCGTTGCCGGCATCGAGCGACGCATCGAGATCCCGACCCTGATCGAGTGCACGCCCTGCCATGGCAGCGGCTCGGAAGACGGCAAGGTCGAGACCTGTGGTACCTGCCATGGACGCGGCCAGGTCCGCATCCAGCGCGGCATCTTTGCGATGCAGCAGAGCTGCCCGCATTGCGACGGCCGCGGCACGTTGATCCAGAACCCGTGCAAGACCTGCCACGGCGCCGGTCGCGTGGAAGAAGACAAGGTGCTGTCGATCAAGGTGCCGGCCGGCGTGGATACCGGCGACCGGATTCGTCTTGCAGGCGAGGGCGAGGCCGGCCCGGCCGGCACGCCGCCAGGCGATCTGTATGTGGAAGTGCGCGTGCGCGAGCATGCGATCTTCCAGCGCGATGGCGACGACCTGCATTGCGAAGTGCCGATCCGCATCTCGCAGGCGGCGCTTGGCGATACCGTCCGCGTGGCAACCCTAGGCGGTGAGGCGGAAATTCGCATCCCGGCCGAAACCCAGACCGGCAAGTTGTTCCGCCTGCGCGGTAAGGGTGTGCGCTCGGTGCGCAGCCGCAGCGAAGGCGATCTGTATTGCCGCGTGGTGGTGGAAACGCCGGTCAACCTCACCGCCGATCAGCGTGAACTGCTGCAGCAGTTCGAGGCGACTTTCACCGGTGAGGATGCGCGCAAGCATTCGCCCAAGTCGGCCACCTTCATCGATGGTGTCAAAGGCTTCTGGGACCGAATGACGTCGTAAGCGACGTCCGTTCTCGCAGGGAGCGACAGGAGACGCCATGCGTTTCCTGTCGCGGCAAGACATCATTCCTTCTCCCATCTGGAGAAGGCGCTCGAAGGGCGGACGAGGGTGCGCGTGCAGGGCATCCGTCGCTCGCGGTCGATGACGTAATCGTGTCTTTCGCAACGCCAGAAAACGGCAGAAAAACGATCTTCCTTCTCCCATCGGGAGAAGGTGCCCGAAGGGCGGATAGGGTGCGCGTGCAGGGCATCCGTCGCTCGCGGTCGATGACGCAATCGTGTCCTCTGCAACGCCAGAAGACGACAAAGAAGCAATATTCCTTCTCCCATCGGGAGAAGGTGCCCGAAGGGCGGATGAGGGCGAGCCTGCAGGTGCATCAGCGGCTCGCGTCCCTTAGTTGATGGCCGAACGTGGCAGCCACTGCCCTTGCATTACCATGGACACACCCGGCGCGGTCTTGGTAACGATCGATCGCGCTCGGTACGGCAATGCATCAAGCACCGCTGCCATCTCGTGCCATCCGTACACGCCGGATCACATTGATCCACTCCCCGCGTATCCGCTCACGCATTGCGGAGGATAATGGCGTCATCTCTTCGAAGACGGCCAACCCATGAGCGATGCCACCGACAGCCACCTCGTCCACGGTCGCCGCCAGCGCCCTGACGGTCCTTCGCCGATCGATGTGATCTCGGTACAGTCGCAACTGGTCTACGGGCACGCCGGCAACAGCGCTGCGGTGCCGCCGTTGCGCGCGCTGGGGCTGCGTGTGGCCGAAGTGCCCACCACGCTGCTGAGCAACGCGCCGTTCTACGCGACCCTGCGCGGGCGCATCTTGCCAGCCGACTGGCTGGCGGATTTGTTGCTGGGCGCCACCGAACGCGGCCTGCCACAGCGTGCACGCATGTTGGTGTCCGGCTATTTCGGCAGCCTGGCCAATGGCGAAGCCTTCGCCGACTGGCTGGAGCACACCCTACCGCAGGCGCCGCAGCTGCGTTATTGCCTGGATCCGGTGATTGGCGACACGCACACCGGCCCGTATGTGGAACCCGGGCTGGAGCGCGTGTTCGCCAAGCGTTTGCTGCCGCACGCCTGGCTGGTGACGCCCAATGCCTTCGAACTGGGGCGTTTGACCGGCCTGCCCAGCCTGCAGCAAGACGATGCCATCGCCGCCGCACGTGCCTTGCTGGCACGCGGGCCGCAGTGGGTGCTCGCCCACAGTGTGGCCGGTGCAGCAGGCGAGCTGGTCACCCTGGCGGTCAGCACGGAGGCGGTCTATCGCTGGGCCAGCCCGCATCTGCCAGTGGACGTGGCCGGCACTGGCGATGTGCTGATGGCCTTGCTGATCGGCCTGTTGCTGCGCGATGTACCGTTCGAGCAGGCGGTGGGCCACGCGCTCAGTGGCGTGCACAGCGCACTGGAGGCGACCTTGGCGGCGGGGTACGAAGAGTTCGACGTGTTGGCCGCCGCGCCGGCAGCGCTCGCGGCATCGCCGCGTTTTGCCGTCGAGCGCCTGGCATGATTCCCCAGCCGGTCGTCGGCATTGTCGGCATTGCCGGCGCGTACGGACGCTGGCTGGCGCAGTTCCTGCGCACCCGCATGCAGCTGGAAGTGATCGGCTTCGATCCTGCCGACAGTGCCGGCATCGACGAAGCCACCCTGGCGCAGCGGGCAGACGTGCTGTTGTTTTCCGCGCCCATTCGCCACACTGCCGCCTTGATCGAGCGCTATGTCGCGCTTGCCGGCGCGCGCGCGGCATCGCAGCTGTGGATGGATGTCACCTCGATCAAGCAGGCGCCGGTGGCGGCGATGCTGGCATCGCCGGCCGAGGTGGTCGGCCTACATCCGATGACTGCGCCACCCAAGTCGCCCACGCTGAAGGGGCGGGTGATGGTGGTGTGCGAAGCGCGCCTGCAGCGCTGGACCACGTGGGTACAGGCCTTGTGCACGGCCCTGCAGGCCGAATGCGTCTACGCCACGCCCGAGCACCATGATCGGGTGATGGCGCTGGTGCAGGCGATGGTGCATGCCACCCATCTGGCCCAGGCCGGCACCTTGCGCGACTACGCGCCGCTGCTGGGCCAGTTGCAGGCCTTGATGCCGTATCGCTCGGCATCGTTCGAGCTGGACACGGCGGTGATCGCGCGCATTCTCTCGCTCAACCCCGCGATCTACGAAGACATCCAGTTCGGCAACCCGTACGTGGGCGAAATGCTCGACCGCCTGGTCCGGCAGCTGCAACAGCTGCGTGCACTCGTCGCGCAGGGCGACGATGCTGCACGCGCGCAGTTTCGGGCCCGGTTCCTGCACGACAACGCGCAGACCCTGCAACACGACGCGTTGGCCGCGGGCAACTACACCTACGAACGGGTGGGCTATCTGCTGGCAGATCTCACCGAGCCATTGACCCTGAGCGTATACCTGCCGGAAGACCAGCCTGGCTCGCTGCGCGCGCTATTGCATGTGTTCGAGCAGCATGGGGTGAATCTGTCGTCGATCCACTCCTCGCGTACGCCGGTGGGCGAGTTGCACTTCCGGATCGGCTTCGAGCCCGACAGCGACCGGGTGGCGCTGACCCAAGCCGCGAGCGAGATCGACCGCAGTGGCATCGGGCGCGTCCTGGAACGGTCGGATCGCGCCGGCGGTTGACGCACTGTCGGTTCACTGTCCGACGCTCGTGCGTTCACCGTAGCGCACTCGAGCGTACACATGGGCCGCGCAGTTGTTGCGTGCGTTAAGACAGTGGCTGCGCGAGGTACGGGAGGCCGCCAACGGTTCCATCCACACAGGGTGTGGATGAATGCTGCACAAGCATGTGGATAAACGGGCGCAGCCCTCGCGCGGCAAGGGCTGCTGGTGGACTGATCAAAAAATGATCAACGCCGTCTCAAGGCATGGAAAGCTGCAGCTCGCCGCCTTCGGTCACGAAGCGCTGGCCCTGCCGCTGCAGATGGCGGCCATCGGGTAGCTCATAACGTGGCGCAGCGTGCGCCTGGGATGCGGATGCGTGCTCGTCGCGGAACTCGATGATGACGTACGGCTCGCCATCTGTACCAATCGCGGGAAATTGCCGGAAAGACATAGGCACCTCCGAAAGAGTCCAGGGTTGCAGTGCGGATCATCGGCCCGCACCACCAGCGCGTGCTGGCATGCCGAGCATGCATAGCCACATGTTACCCAGGCGTCATTGCGCAATCCGGTGACAGCGGGAAGGTCGAGCCCGCTGGGCGCACCGCGATGTCATGAGCACCGGGTAACGTTGCA
The DNA here is from genome assembly GCF_000802365.1 of Xanthomonas cannabis pv. cannabis. Classification (GTDB taxonomy): domain Bacteria; phylum Pseudomonadota; class Gammaproteobacteria; order Xanthomonadales; family Xanthomonadaceae; genus Xanthomonas; species Xanthomonas cannabis. The sequence goes on along the minus strand of NZ_JSZE01000102.1, from coordinate 10,317 downwards.
GCGGAAGATGTGCACGTTCATACCACCGCCCGGTCACTGCGATGGCAAGAGACCGCCAAGAGCGATGGCGTGGAGACTGGGCATATGCAACACGCGGCTGACGCGGGCGCTTGCCAAGGCCGCGCCCCACAAGCGCTTGCGCGAAAAACCTCAAGACCTGGGTGGGCAGGGGCGCCAGGCAGGGCGGTGCGCCCGGGTCAAAGCGCCACGCATCAACGGCTCAGTTGCAGCGCGTCCCGGTCGGCCGTTGCCGCGGCCAGTTCGGCGCGTGCCGACGCGATGCGCGCCTGCGCATCGATCAGGCGCACGCGGGCGTCGTTGGCGGTTTCCTCGCGCTGATTGACCAGGAAGAAATCGCCCGAGCCCAGCTCGAAGCGGCGTCGCTCGGCGGCAGCCAGGCGGTCGGCCAGGCCGCGTTCTTCGTCGGCGATCTTGGCCAGGCGCTCGGCGGCATTGAGCGAGATGACGATGGATTCCACCTCCACCGAAATCTGGTCGCGCAGGAAACGGCTGCGTTGGTCCAGCGCCTCGATCTCGGCGCGCGCTTCGGCCACGCGGCCCTTGGCGGAGCGATTTTCCAATGGCACGCTGAAACGGAACCCGATGATCGCATCGGTCTGCGAGCGGTTGGGGCCACCCACGCCCGGGTCGCCCAGATCCTTGCTGACCTCGAAACTGACATCCAGCCGTGGCTTCAGATCGTTCTGCGCCAGCATCAGCCGTGCGGTGGCCTGATCGATGCGGGTCAGCACGGCGCGGTAATCCGGGCGTTCCACCGGCGCGGTGATCTTGCTGGCACCGGCCAGCCCTTCCAGCGCGGAGGTGTCGGCCGGCAGACGCTCGGTGGAGACGATCAGCGGCATGCCGGCCTCGTCGCGCAGGTATAGCGACAACGCGTTGGCGGCGTTGGCAAAGTCCTGCTCCGAGCGCACCACCAGGGCGCGACGGCGAACCAGGTTCTGGTCGTTCTCGGTCAGCAGGATGGTTGGGCGCGCACCCAGCGTGACCTGCCGCGAAATCGCGTTGCGTCGCCGCTCGGCCAATTCCAGCAGGTCCTTGTAGGCGCGCAACTTCAACCCGGCTGCCACCCAGCTCTGGTAGGCATCCACGGCGCGGCGCTGCACGCCGATCGCCACCATTTCCGCTTCGTACTGGGCCACATCGATGTCGGCGCTGGCGACGCTGCGACGGGTGCGGCGTTCGTCGACCACGCGGTCGCGCAGCAAGGCATACAGCGCCCCGACCTTCACTTCGCCGCCGCGGTCGGTATAGGACTTGTCTTCGTAGACCGGAAACGACCCACGCGACGAGCGGTAGCCACCGTAGTAATAGCCGCCGTTGTTCTCGAACGGCCGCTTGACGCCGGTTTCGATGGTGCTGCCGTCGTAATAGCCGGCCTCGCGCGAGCGGCCCTCGATATCGAACACGGTGTCGAACGCACCGTCGGCGGAGATGCCCTTGCCTTCGGCCTGGCGCACCTTTGCCAGCGCCTCGACGATCTGCGGTGCGGAACGGGCAGACGATTGCAGCACCTCGTCCAGGCTCAGCGGCGCGGTCTGGGCGAATGCCGCACCGGGGCACAGTGCGATCAGCAGGACAAGCAGACGGTGCCTCATTTCTTGCCCGTCTCCTCGTCTTCGGACTTGGAGGCGGCAGGCTTGGCCTTGCCATCCTCCTGCGTGGTCGCGGCGGGGCGGCGGCCAAATTCCAGCGGGAAGTTGTTGAGCTGGCGCCACAGTTCGTAGCCCACCCGCACCGTTTCGCCCTGCACCCAGCCGCGCACCTTGCCGCCCTGGCGGGCGAATTCCTGTGCCGGCCATGCCGGTTTGCCAGGCTGCGGTTCGACCAGGATGCGGAACAGGCCGTCGGGCGCGGCGTTGGGGTCGATGGCGCGCACACGGCCGTCGAACATGCCGTGCGCCACCGACGGCCAGCCGCTGAACTGGATCGCCGGCCAGCCTTCGAACTCCAGCCGCACCGGGCGGCCGGGGCGGATCAGCGGCACGTCGCGGCCGTCGATGTACAGCTCGACCGCGCGCTCCACGCGCTCCGGCGCAATCACCGCCAGCACAGTGCCGGGCGAGACCATGGCGCTGCCGCTGGCGGCGTTGAGTTGCTGCACGCGGCCATCGCGCGGCGCACGCACCAGCTGCGCGGACTGGCGATTCAACTGGATGTCGATGCGGGTCAGCTTGGCGCGCGACTCGGCCAGTTTGGCGTCGGCCTCGGCCACCTTGATCTGGGTCAGCTCGTAGTCGCGACGGCCGGCCAGCCCTTCGTCCAGCAACTGCTTGCTGCGCGCGACATCAATGCTGGCAACTGCGCGTGACTGCTGGATGGCGGTGATTTCCGCCGCCACCTGCGCGCGCTCGCTGGCCAGGCGGGCGAGCAGATCCGGGTCCAGGTCGCCGACGCGGGCGATCGGGTCGCCCTTGGACACATGCTGGCCATCGTGCACGTACCAGCGCTCGACCCGGCCGGGCACGAAGGCGGTGACCTGTTGCTGGCGATCGCCGGGATCGAGCGAGACCACCTGGCCCTTGCCGCTGGCAGTCTGCACCCAGGGGGCGAACGCCAGGATGGACGCCGCGATGGCAACGCCGATCAGCAGCATCCACGCCAGCACCTTGGCGATGCTGGGCGGCCGCATGGACGCCAGGGTAGGGAAGTGCGCAATCCGGTCAGGGGCGTGCTGCATTGTCTGCCTCCTGGGTGGATGCGATCAGTTCGGCGCGGGTGGCGTAACGTTGCTGGCGCTCGGGCTCCAGCCGGAACCAGCCATCCAGGGTGATGTCCTCCGGCCGGCCGGTGCACAGCAGGACCGTGGTCCCGGCCTCCTTCAAGCGGCGCAGCACCTGGGTCAGGCGCTCGGCGGGCAACAGGTCGTACAGCTGCGACAACATCAGCACGCGCGGGCGCACCAGCAGCGCATTGGCCAGCTTCAACGCCATCACCTCGCCGATCCACAGCGGGAAGCCGGAAGCAGCAAGCCGGGTGTCCAGTCCCTGTGGCAGCGCGGCAATGCGCGCGCGCAGCCCCACCGTGTCGATGGCTTCGAGCATCGCTTCGGACGTCACGTCGGCCGAGGCCATCGCCAGGTATTCGCGGATGGTGACCTCCACGATGGTCGGGCGATCGAGCACGGTCACTTCCGAACGCAGCAGGTACATGTCGAAGGTCGCCATGTCGGCGCCGCCCACCATCACCAGGCCGCGATCGGGTACCACGTGCCGCTTGAGCACCATCGCCAGCAAGCGCTCGGCGCCGCCGTCGGCCAGCGTCACCAGCTGCTCGCCGGCGTCCAGCGCGAAATCGAACCGCGCCCCTTCGATCACCACGCCATCCAGCCGCACCGCGCTGTTGCCAGGCGTCTTGCCGGCCGCGGCCACCGCGCGTTCCTGGGGGATGGCGTACAGCAACGACAGTTCCTCTGCGCTGGCCACCAGGTCGTAAAACACGTCCAGGTACGAGCCCAGCTGCGCAATGCCGTAGAACACCGCGCTGAGGATCAGCTCGGCCGCCACCAGCTGGCCGATCGACAATTCGCCACGCAGGATCAGGCTGCCGCCCAGCGCCAGCAGCGCCGCGCTGGCCACCGCATAGGTCAGCAGGAACGCCACGGTCTGGGTGAATGTGTAGCGGAAATGACGCCGATGCTGCGCGACGTAGGCAGCGGTCACCGCCTCGGAGCGGTCCATCGCGAAATTGAGGTGGCGGCTGGATTTATAGAAGCCGTTGGAGCCGCCGACGCTTTCCAGCCAGTGCGCGGCATTGTGCTTGGCGTGGCTCAGCTCGACCGCGGTGCGGATCGAGCCGCGCGACCAGATCATCCAGATCGAGAAGATGGTGAGCAGCAGCAACGCGTTGAAGCCCAGGAAGAACGGGTGGTAGAAGCTGGTGACGATCAGGCCCACCGCCGATTGCAGCACGATGGTGAAAGCGCCGACCGCCAGGCTGGGCACGGCTTTCTGCACCACCACCAGATCGAAGTAGCGGTTGAACACGTCGCCACGGTTCTGGTCGGCGAAGAACGGGTTCTGCGCGTGCACCGCACGCACGGTGATCTCGGCCACCACCCGCGCGAACAGGCGACGCTCGAACAACGCCATCATCCACACCCGCATGGCGCTCAGGCAGGTCACCAGCAGCAGCAACCCCAGCAACAGGCCCGACAGCGTCCACAGCGGGGTGGGCAGCGCGGTGTTGGCAACGCTGTTGATCAGCAACTGCACCGAGATGGGCGTGGCCAGCGACAGCAAGCTGATCGCAACGCCGTACACCATGGCAAGACGCACATACGGCATGTCCGGCCCGACGATTTCCGCCAGCCAGCCCACCGCTTCCCGCCATCCGATCCGCTTGGCCGCCATTCGCTATCCGTTGATGAGTTCAGTAAAACATTGACGAGTTGCCGGCCCTGGAACAAGGCTGCGGCGCTTATTCAGCGCATAGGATTTTCCTATGCGGCTACCGCACGCAGCAGATCGGCGATCAAACCGAAGGCGGGCGCGCGACCGGCACCCTGCCGCCAGAGCAAACCGATCTCCCTATAGTAGCGCCCGCCTTTGACCGGCCGAACCACTACGTCGTCGCCTTCGCGGATTTCCTGGCGTACGTACAGGTCCGGGAGCAATGCAAGGCCCATGCCCATACCGGCCATCTGGCGGATCGCATCCAGACTGGTGCCTTCGTAATCGCGCAGGACATGGGCACCGACTTCCATCGCAATGGCGGCCACCTGTTCGGCCAGGCGGTACTCCGGCATCAGGGTGAGCAGGTTGGCGCCGCACAGGTCGGCCGGGGTGATCCAGCGCTTGCTGCGCAGCGGGTGATCGGCGGCCATGGTGACGTGCAGCGGTTCGCGGAACAGCCGCTCGCTGTGCAGGCTGCGTCCGGCCACCGGCAATTGCGCCAGGATCAAGTCGTGCACGCCGTTGGCCAGGTCGCTGGCCAGCACGGTCGGCAAACCCTCGCGCACGTGCACGCGTAGCGCCGGGTGCTCGCGGTGCAGGCGCGCGACCAGGCTGGGCATCAGATAGGCGCCCAGGGTCGGCGAGACACCGAGGCGGATGGTGCCGATCAACGGGTCGGCCGAGGTGGCGCGCACTTCCTCCAGATCGGCGACGTCGAGCAGGATGCTGCGCGCGCGGTCGAGCAGGTCGCGGCCCAGCGGGGTCAGGATGGCCGGCACGCCGCGCTCGAACAGTGGCGCACCGATGATGGTTTCCAGCGCACGGATCTGTTGCGACAGCGACGGCTGCGAGACCCCCATCTGGTCGGCGGCACGGGTAAAGCTGCCGGTATCGGCGAGCGCGACGAAATAGCTGAGCTGGCGGAGGGTGGTCTTGGGGCGGGGCATGGGCACGTCGGTCGGGGCAGTTTGCCGGGGCGCTGCGCCAGCTCGTCCGACGCGCATCGCCCCACGGGTCGGGATCAAGCCGGGGTCATTGATCGATGAACTGCAAACGCGCCAGCTCGGCATACAGGCCACCTTCGGCGATCAGCTGCGCATGCGTGCCTTGCGCCACGATGCGGCCGGCATCCATGACCACGATACGGTCGGCCTTGAGTACGGTGGCCAGGCGGTGCGCGATGACCAGGGTGGTGCGGCCCTGCATCAGCCGGTCCAGTGCCTGTTGCACGGCGCGCTCGCTCTGCGCGTCCAGCGCGCTGGTGGCCTCGTCCAGCAACAGGATCGGCGCATCCTTGAGCAGCGCACGCGCAATCGCCACGCGTTGCTGCTGGCCACCGGACAGGCGCGTGCCGCGCTCGCCGAGTTCGCTGGCGTAGCCCTGCGGCAGTGCCTGCAGGAAGCCATCGGCCTCCGCGGCGGTGGCTGCGGCTTCCACGTCGGCCGCGCTGGCCTCCAATCGCCCGTAGCGGATGTTGTCGGCTGCACTGGCGGCAAACAGGGTGGGTTGCTGCGGGACCAGGGCGATGTGTTCGCGCAGCCGCACCGGGTCGGTCTGGCGCAGGTCCACCCCGTCGATGCGCACGCTGCCGCTGGCCGGGTCATGGAAGCGCAGCAGCATCGACAGCACCGTGCTCTTGCCGGCTCCCGAGGGACCGACCAGGGCCACGGTTTCGCCGGGGCTGACCTGCAGGTCGAAGCCATCCAGCGCCGGCGCGTCGGGACGCTGCGGGTAGTGGAACACCACCTGGTCGAAATGGATCGCGCCACGCAGTGGGTGCGGCATCGGCGTGGGCAGGGGCGGCGCCACGATCGCCGGCTGCTCTTCGAGTAGTTCGCCGACCCGGCCCATGCCGCCGGCAGCACGTTGCAACTCGTTCCAGACCTCGGCCAGCGCGCCGACCGAGCCGCCGCCAATCAAGGCATACAGCACGAACTGCCCCAGCGTGCCCGGCGTCATGCGCCCGGCCACCACATCGTGCGCGCCCAGCCACAGCACCGCGACGATGGCGCCAAAGATCAACACGATCGCCACCGCAGTGACGCCGGCCTGGGTGCGGATCCGCAGCCGCGCGGTGTCGATGGCGGCAAACAGCGCCTGGCTGAAGCGCTGGCTTTCGTAGCGCTCGCGCGCATGCGCCTGGACGGTGCGCACTGCGCCCAGCGTTTCGGCCGCCAGGGTATTGGCATCGGCCACGCGGTCCTGGCTGGCACGCGAGATCTTCTGCAGCCGGCGTGCGCCCAGCACGATCGGCAGCACCGCCAGCGGAATGCCGATCAGGGTGAAGCCGGCCAGGCGCGGGCTGGTGACGAACAACATCACCATGCTGCCGATCACCGTCACCGAGCTGCGCAGCGCCACCGACATGGTGGTGCCGATCAGCCCGCGCAGCAGCTCGCTGTCTGCCGACAGCCGCGACACCAGCTCGCCGCTGCGGCTGCGGTCGTGAAACCCGGCATCCAGTCCGATCAGGTGCGCGTACAGCCGCCCGCGCAGGTCGGCGACGACCTTCTCGCCCAGCAGCGAAACGAAGTAGAAGCGCGCTGCCGTGGCCAACGCCAGCACCACCGCCACCGCAAACAGCAGCGCGAATGCCTGGTTGATCTGTGCGCCACCGGAGAAGCCGTGGTCGATCATGCGCTTGACCGCGGCCGGCAGGCTCAGCGTGGCCGCCGACGACACCGCCAGCGCAATCAGCCATGCCGCGAACAGGCCGCGCTGGCGTTGCACGAACGGCCACAAGGTGCGCAGGCTGCCAAGCTTCCGCAACGGACTGGGCCTGGCGGCTGGCTGATTCATGCGGTTTCCGGAAGTGAGAGGTGGACACGATTGCGAGTGGCGTCGCACAGTCGCGTTTTCAAGCCGGCAAGCTGATCTGCAGGCAGTTGCACGCGCAGCGCTGCGCCTGTCGCGTCGAACTGCTCGTCCAGTTTGTCGGCGTGGAAGGCGGCAAGCGCGGCGTGCACCAGGCCCAGATCGTCGAACTGGCAGTGCAGGTCGAGCAGCGTGACTGCGATCAACGGCCGCCGCGTTGCCAGGCGCAGGCATTCGGCGGCGGTGCCACCGTAGGCGCGGACCAATCCTCCGGCACCAAGCTTGATGCCGCCGTACCAGCGCGTGACGACCACCACCACCCGATCGAATCCCTGGCCGTCGATGGCCGCCAGGATCGGCCGGCCGGCAGTGCCGCTGGGCTCGCCATCGTCGCTGGAGCGGTAATCCTGCCCAAAGCGATAGGCCCAGCAGTTGTGCGTGGCATCGGGCGTGGAGACGCGCTGCACGATCTCCAGCGCCTGGGCCGCAGCGTCGAGCGCACAGGCATGGGCCAGAAAGCGGCTGTGCTTGATGTCCAGGCTGTGGTGCGCGTCAGCGGCGAGGGTATCGAGCATCGCTGCCATTCTAAGCGAGGCAGCGATGCCGGTTGCCGCAGTCGTGGTGGCCGACTGGCAGACCCTGGCTGTCGGTTGGCGCTGCGGCCGCGGGGCGCAGTCATTGCGGATTGGATAGTGGCGAGCGACTTCACCCTCGGTGGATCGGCGAGTTGACGCGGGTGCCGGCCAGTTTTGCTGCACATCGTCGCGGGGACGGCGCGCGATGAAACCAGGTGAGCTTGAAGTGTCGTCGACTACACCAGCGTCGCGCGACGCTTCTCGTCGATCCACTTGGACGCCTGCGCCGGCGTGTAGTGCTGCATCCACTCCAGCATCTGCTCGATATCGGCGCCGTACCACAGGTCGGTGCGCTGATCCGGGTGCAGGAACCGTTCTTCCACCATGCGATCGATCATGCCGATCAGCGGCGCATAGAAATTTTCGATATCCAGGAACGCGCAGGGCTTGTTGCCGATGCCGAGCTGGCGCCAGGTCAGCATTTCGAAAATCTCTTCCATGGTGCCGAAACCGCCGGGCAGGGCGACGAAGGCATCGGACAGCTCGAACATGCGCATCTTGCGCTCATGCATGGAGCCGACGATCTCAAGCTCGGTCAGTCCGCGGTGCGCCACTTCCCAGTCCGCCAGCTGCTTGGGGATCACGCCGGTGACCTGACCGCCGGCGGCGAGTACCGCGTTGGCCACCGTGCCCATCAGGCCGACGTTGCCACCGCCGTAAACCAACCGCAGGCCTTGCTCGGCGATGCGCGTGCCCAGGGCGGTGGCGCGTTCGGCATAGGCCGGCTTGTTACCGGCGTTGGAACCGCAGTAGACGCAGATGCTTTTCATGGGATTCGGGATTCGGGATTGGGGATTGGGGATTCGTAAAAACGGGCGCGCGCTGCGTCGATGCCATCTAGAGGCCCGCCGAAATGAACTTTGCAGGATTGTTTTGACCGTGCCTGAAAAACATGACGCCGGGCTTCTAGCCCGGCGTCATGTCCTTGCCGGGAGAGGGTCAGGGGAGGGAGCCGTTTACGAATCCCCACTCCCGAATCCCAAATCCCGACCTCACTTAGTTCGCTTTATGGATCGCGCGCTTGCTCACGGCCATCGCGGCATCGTGGATTGCCTCGGACAGGGTCGGATGCGCGTGGCAGATGCGCGCCAGGTCATCGGCCGAGCCGTTGAATTCCATCGTCAGCACACCTTCGTGCACCAGCTCGGACACGCCCACGCCCACCAGGTGCATGCCCAGCACGCGGTCGGTTTCGGCATCGGCGATCACCTTGACGAAGCCGGCCGGCTCGCCCATGGCGACCGCGCGACCGATCGCCGCGAACGGGAAGCTGCCGGCCTTGTAGGCAACGCCTTCGGCCTTCAACTGCTGCTCGGTCTTGCCGACCCAGGCAATTTCCGGCTCGGTGTAGATGACCCACGGAATGGTGTCGAAGTTGACGTGGCCCGGCAGGCCGGCGATCAGTTCGGCCACCGCAATGCCTTCCTCGAAGCCCTTGTGCGCCAGCATCGGGCCGCGCACGCAGTCGCCGATCGCCCACACGCCGTCCACGCCGGTGTGGCAATGCCCGTCGACCTCGATCTGGCCACGGTCGGTGACCTTGACCCCGGTGCCGTCGGCCAGCAGGTTCTTGGTCGCGGCCTTGCGGCCCACGGCCACCAGCAGCTTGTCCACGGTCAGGGTCTGCTCGCCCGCGGCGTCGGTGTAGCTGAGCACCACCTGCTTGGCATCGCCGCTGCCGGTGATCTCGGTCTTGCTGACCTTGGCGCCGAGCTTGATGTCCAGGCCCTGCTTCTTGAATTCCTTCAACGCGGTCTTGGCCACTTCGGCATCGGCCAGCGACAGGAAGTCCGGCAGCGCTTCGAGGATGGTGACCTCGGCGCCCAGGCGCTTCCACACGCTGCCCAGCTCCAGGCCGATGACGCCAGCGCCGATCACCGCCAGGCGCTCGGGAACGGCGGTGAAATCCAGGCCGCCGACGTTGTCGACGATGGTGTCGCCGTCGAACTTGGCGAACGGCAGTTCGATCGATTCCGAACCGGCCGCCAGGATCACGTTGGTGCCCTTCAGCTCGATTTCGCCGCCTTCGTGCTGGGTCACCTTGACGATGTTGCCCGGTTGCAGCTGGCCGAAGCCGTAGTACGGGGTGATCTTGTTGGCCTTAAACAGCATCGCGATGCCGCCGGTGAACTGCTTCACGATCTTGTCCTTGCGGCCGATCATGGTGGGCACGTCCATCTTGGCGTCGTTGAAGCTGATACCGTGGTCGCCGAACAGGTGGCCCATGTTCCAGAACTGGCGCGAGGAATCCAACAGCGCCTTGGACGGGATGCAGCCCACGCGCAGGCAGGTACCGCCCAGGGCGGGCTTGCCGTCCTTGCCGAGTGCGGCGTCGATGCAGGCGACCTTCATGCCCAGCTGGGCCGCGCGGATGGCGGCGTGATAACCGGCCGGACCGGCACCGATGACGACGACGTCGTAGTTTTCAGCCATTTCTAGAGTCCTTTGCCTGTCCC
>NZ_JSZE01000101.1 GCF_000802365.1 Xanthomonas cannabis pv. cannabis | reverse complement strand
CCGTGGTCGTCACCGACCTGTGCGTGATGGAGCCCGATCCGGTGACCCGCGAACTCACCGTCACCTCGTTGCATCCGGGCATCGCGCCCGAGCAGGTCAGCGCCGCCACCGGCTGGCCGATCCGCTTTGCCGCCGATCTGGTGCAGACCAGCCCGCCCAGCGCGGACGAACTGCAGGCATTGCGCGCGCTGCAGGCACGCACCGACGCCGCGCATGGCACCCAATCGGCCGGAGCCGACGCATGAGCGAGGTCTATCTGATCGATGGCATCCGCACGCCGATCGGCCGCTACGGCGGTGCGCTGTCCAGCGTGCGTGCCGACGACCTGGGCGCGGTGCCGATCGCCGCGTTGCTGGCGCGCCAGCCGCAGCTGGACCCGGCCGCCATCGACGACGTCTACCTGGGCTGCGCCAACTAGGCCGGCGAAGACAACCGCAATGTCGCGCGCATGAGCCTGTTGCTGGCGGGGCTGCCGAGTGCGGTACCGGGCTGCACCCTCAATCGGCTGTGCGGCTCGGGGCTGGAGGCGGTCGGCACCGCGGCACGCGGCATCCGCGCGCAGGAGCTGGGCCTGGCCATTGCCGGCGGTGTGGAATCGATGTCGCGTGCGCCGTGGGTCATGGGCAAGGCCGAGAGCGCCTTCGCCCGCAGCCAGCAACTGGAAGACACCACCATGGGCTGGCGCTTCATCAATCCGCGCCTGCAGGCCGCCTACGGCACCGAGTTGATGGGCGAAACCGCCGAAAACGTCGCGCAGCGCCATGCCATCTCGCGCGAAGACCAGGACGCGTTCGCCCTGCGCAGCCAGCAACGCGTGGCAGCGGCGCAGGCGGCCGGTTTTTTCGATGGCGAACTCACCTCGGTGCCGGTGGCTGCGCGCAAGGGCGGCGAGGCCAGCACCGTCGAATACGACGAAGCGCCGCGGCCGAACACCACCGCCGAGATGCTGGCCAAGCTCAAGCCGGTGTTCCGCCAGCCCGGCAGCGTGACCGCCGGCAATGCCTCGGGCATCAACGATGGTGCGGCCGCCTTGCTGCTGGCCTCCGCACAGGCCGTGCAGACCCATCGGCTGACGCCGCGCGCCCGCGTGCTGGGCTTTGCGTCGGCAGGCGTGGAACCGGCGTACATGGGCATCGGCCCGGTGCCGGCCACCCAGCGCCTGCTCGCCCGCCTGAACCTGCAGATCGACCACTTCGATGCGATCGAGTTCAACGAAGCCTTCGCTGCGCAGGCACTGGCCTGCACGCGGGCATTCGGGCTGGACGACGATGCGGCCCGGGTCAACGCCAATGGCGGCGCCATCGCCCTGGGCCATCCGCTCGGCATGAGCGGTGCGCGGCTGGCGCTTACCCTGCTGCGGCAGCTGGAGGCCAGCAACGGGCGGCTCGGCTTGGCCAGCATGTGCATCGGGGTGGGGCAGGGCGTTGCCCTGGCCATCGAGCGTCTCTAGGCCATCGATGGCAACCGACCGCGCCACCACCGCACACCCACACCGCTTGAACGCGCCGCACCACGGCCGACGGAGATCTCACGATGCGCGATGCCACCCTTGAGACGTCACCCGCCGATCCGCTGCTCGGCTACCGCCGCACCCGTCCGGGCACCCAGCCGGCCTACCTGCATCCGGCCTATGCCTCCACGGCCCTGCGTGGCCCGCTGCAGGCAGCGATCGAGATTCCGGCCACGCTGTCGGAAGTCACCGGCCCGCGCATGGACCGCCTTACCCTGGGAGAGCATGCCGCCGATCTCACCGCGGGATTCGATGGCCAGCCGCTGGGCGAGCGCATCATCGTGTCCGGCCGGGTCCTGGGCGAAAACGGCAAGCCGGTACGCAACAGCGTGGTGGAAGTCTGGCAATGCAATGCCGCCGGCCGCTACCAGCACGAAGGCGATCGCCACGACGCGCCGCTGGACCCCAACTTCCGCGGCACCGGCCAGGTGCTGACCGACGATCACGGCCGCTATGCATTCAAGACCATCAAGCCGGGCGCGTATCCGTGGCGTAACCACTACAACGCCTAGCGGCCGGCGCACATCCATTTTTCGTTGCATGGCGACGGCATCGGGCAGCGCCTGATCACCCAGATGTATTTTCCCGGCGACCCGCTGCTGGCGCACGACCCCATCTACAACTGCGTCGACGATGCGCAGGCACGCGAGCGCATGGTGTCCCGTTTCGACTGGGAAAACGCCATCAGCGAATACGCGCTGGCCTACCGTTTCGACATCGTGCTGCGCGGTCGCAAACAAACGGTCTGGGAGTAAGCCGATGAGCCTGCACGCCACCCCGTCGCAAACCGTGGGCCCTTACTACCGGCTCGGGCTGGAGCCGCTGTATCGCGACCAGATCGCACCCGCGCACGTCGCCGGCACGCCCGTGCAGATCAGCGGCGGCGTCTTCGATGGCGCCGGCGTTCCAGTCGCCGACGCGGTGCTGGAGCTGTGGCAAGCCGATGCCGCCGGCATCTACGCGCATGCCGCCGATGCCCGTCATGCGGCGCACGCCCCCGGCTTCGACGGCTGGGGTCGCGTGCCCACCGATGCGCGGGGGCGTTTTGCATTCACCACCATCAAGCCGGGCGCCGTGGCCGGGCCGGATGGCCGCCAGCAGGCCGCGCACCTGACCGTGCTGGTGTTCATGCGCGGCTTGCTGCGTGGCGCCTCGACACGGTTGTACTTCGCCGACGACCCGCAGCTGGGCACTGATCCCATCCTGGCCCTGGTGCCGGCGCAACGGCGTGCCAGCCTGCTGGCCCAGCCGCGCGGCGGCGGTGCCTACGCCTGGGACATCCACATGCAGGGCGATGCGGAAACCGTGTTCTTCCGTTACTGACGCGCCCGCTGCCTGCGCGATGTCGTCGGTGCGATGGCGGGATGCCGGCGGTTCGCCGGGTGGCGCCTGCCCAGCACGGTGCCTGCGTGAACGGCATGCACGTCGTCGCTTGCGTGCACCGCCTTCGCCAGCACGCGCAGAAGCGCGCGGCGGCGCGCGCATCAACACAGCGGCGCGCTGCATCACCGGTGTCGCTACCGGCGGCGGCGCGGCTCGCATTGCCCTAACGTCTAGTTGGCACCCCCCTGCTTCGGTGCCATGCTGCCGTCACGCCAAGAGAGGCAATGCATGAGCGCGACGTCGTTGCTGTTGGGATCCTTGTTTGGCGAGCCGGCGTGCGATGCCTTGTTCAATGATGCGGCGCGCGTGCAGGCCATGCTCCACTTCGAGTCCGCACTTGCGCGCGCGCAGGCGCAGTGCGGTGTGATTCCTGCCGACGCGGCCGCGTCCATCGCAGCCGCCTGCGATGTGCAGCACTACGACATCGCCGCCCTGGCGCAGGCCACCGCGCTGGCGGGCAACCCCGCCATCCCATTGGTCAAGGCGTTGACCGCGCGCGTCGCCACGCAGGATGCCGCCGCCGCGCGCTGGGTGCACTGGGGCGCCACCAGCCAGGACGTCATCGATACCGGCATGGTGTTGCAACTGCGCGCCGCACTCGATCTGCTGCTGCCGCGCCTGCAGGGCCTGTGTGGCGACCTGGCTGCACTGGCTGCCCGCGAGCGCGACACCGGCCTGCCCGGGCGCACCTTGTTGCAGCAGGCGGTGCCGGTGACCTTCGGGCTCAAGGTGGCCGGCTGGCTGGATGCGCTGCAGCGCGCGCAGCAACGCCTGCAGGCGTTGCAGGACGATGCGCTGGTGCTGCAGTTCGGCGGCGCCGCCGGCACCCTGGCCTCGCTGCAGCAGCGCGGGCTGGACGTGGCCCAGGCGCTGGCCGCCACGCTGGCGCTGCCACTGCCGGCCTTGCCATGGCACACCGCGCGCGACCGCATCGTCGAGGTCGGCTGCGCGTTCGCCCTGCTGGCCGGCACGCTGGGCAAGATCGGTGGCGATGTGGTGCTGCTGATGCAGTCGGAAGTCGGCGAAGCCTTCGAGCCGTCTGCTGCCGGCAAGGGTGGCTCGTCGGCAATGCCGCACAAGCGCAACCCGGTCTCCAGCGTGGCAGCGGTGGCCGCCGCCACGCGCGTGCCCGGGCTGGTGGCCACCTTGTTCAGCGCGATGGCGCAGCCGCACGAGCGCGCGGCCGGGCAATGGCATGCCGAATGGGACACCGTGCCGCAGATCGTCTGCCTCACCGCCGGCAGCCTGGCGCAGATGCAGGCCTGCCTGCGCGACCTGGAGCTGGACCGCGCGCGCATGCGGGCGCATCTGGACAGCCATGGCGGCGTGCTCTACGCCGAGGCGGCGGTGTTCGCGCTGGCCCCGCAGCTGGGCAAGCCGCAGGCCCACGCGCTGGTCGAGCAGGCGGTGGCGCGCGCGCAGGCGCAGCAGCGGCATCTGCGCGAGGTGCTGGGCGAGGACGCACAGGTGAGCGCGGTGCTCACGCACGCGCAACTGCAGGCGGTGTTCGATAGCGACAGCTGGCGCGGCATGTCCTCGGTCTGGATCGATCGTGTGCTGGCCGGTTCTTCTTCCCGCTGACGGTGCTCCGATGGCTTATCTCCAGTTGCCCACCCATCGCCTGCACTACCGCCTGGACGGTACCGAAGGACGCCCCTGGCTCACCTTCTGCAATTCGCTCGGCACCGACCTGCACATGTGGGACGTGCAGATCGACGCCTTCGCCCCGCACTACCGCATCCTGCGCTACGACCGCCGCGGCCACGGGTATTCGGACACGCCCGCCGGCCCGTACAGCGTGGCCGACCTGGGCCAGGACGTGCTGGCGCTGTGGGACGCGCTGGGGATCGAGCGCAGCGACTTCTGCGGCCTGTCCATCGGTGGCCTCACCGGGCAGTGGCTGGGCCTGCACGCGGCGCAGCGGCTGCGGCGGCTGGTGCTCTGCGCCACCGCGCAGAAGATCGGCAGCACCGCCACCTGGGAAACCCGCATCGAGCAGGTGCGCAGCGAGGGCCTGCCGATGCTGATCGATGCCACCTTGCAGCGCTGGTTCACGCCGGGTTTCGCCCTCAGCCATGCGCAGCGTTTGGACATGATCGCCGCCGCATTCGTGTCCACCTCGCCGGCAGGCTACATCGCCTGTTGCCAGGCGGTGGCCGAGGCGGATTTCCGCGGCGCGCTGGATGGGCTCACCCTGCCGCTGCTGGCCCTGGCCGGCGACGACGACCCGGTTTGCCCGCCGCCGAATCTGCGCGAGATCGCCTACGCCGCGCCCGATGGTCATTACGCCCAAGTGCCCGGGCGACACATCTGCAACCTGGAATCGCCGGCTGCGTTCAATGACGCGGTGTTGGGCTTTCTCCAGGCCGATTGATCCTTCCCCCAACGAGGCCCTTCATGCACGAAGACGAGCGTTACCAGGCCGGCTTGCGCGAACGCCGACGCGTCCTGGGCGATGCCCATGTCGACCGCTCGCTGGCCGCACGCACCGAGCTGACCAGCGAGTTCCAGGACCTGATCACCCGCTACGCCTGGGGCACCATCTGGACCCGCGACGGCCTGCCTGCGCATACCCGCTCGCTGATTACCCTGTCGATGATGGTCGCACTGGGCCACGACGAAGAATTCAAGCTGCACGTGCGTGCGGCGCGCAACAATGGCGTCACGCCCGAGCAGATCAAGGAAGTGCTGCTGCAGGCGGCCATCTACTGCGGCGTGCCGGCGGCCAACCACGCCTTTGCGCTGGCAACGCCCATCCTGCAGGAACAGGCTGCCGAGCGCTGAGGTGCGGCATCGCCTTGCGCACACCCCGCGCTGCCTGCCGATGTCAGTGCGCGCAAGCGCTGGCCGCCGACCCGGTCCGTACCGATTGGCGGGCCATGGAGCAGTTCGCGTTCCGGCCCGAGCAGGTGAGCAGCTTGCCGGTGTTGTTGCTGCGTGGCGTCGACGACCCCATCGCCACGCAGGCCGACAATGCGCATCTCTACGCGCGCCTGCGCAGCGCAGATCGCAGCTGGGTCACCTTGCCGCATGCCGATCACGTGGCGCATGTCGAAGACAGCCACGCGGCCTGGGTGGATGCGGTGGTGGGCTTCCTGCGCCGGCCGCGGTGAGCCTGCGTGGCGTGCGTGCGGGGCAGCGGTCCTGCGTGCGCACCGGCCATGTGCAACGTCACCGGCTTGCAGCGCCTGCGCCGGCACACCACCGGCTGTCTTCACCTCAGCAACGCACCCAACCGCTGCGCGGCCTGTTTCAGCGGGTCCCGCCATTGCGTCTGCATGGTCTGCAGGCTGACGCGCCCGGCCTGGGCGCCGATGTTGAGCGCGGCGATCACCTCGCCGCGCAGATTGCGCACCGGCACCGCGATCGAACGCAGACCGATCTCCAGCTCCTGGTCGGTCAGGCACATGCCTTCGCGGCGCGCGCGCGCCAGCACCTCGAGCAGGGCCGAGGCCTGGGTCACCGTGCGATCGGTGCGCGGGCGCAGCGTGGTGCGCTCCAGATAGGCCTGCAAAGTGTCGCCGGGCAGGGCCGCCAGCAGCACCCGCCCCATCGAGGTGCAATACGCCGGCAACCGGGTGCCCGGGCGCAGCCCGATCGACATGATGCGCACCGTTTCCGCGCGTGCCACGTACAGCAGATCGTCGCCATCCAGCACGCCCAGCGAGCAGGATTCGTGCAACTGATCGCGCAGTGCGTCCAGCACCGGCTGTGCTGCGGCGGTCATCGACGACGAGGCCGCATACGCACCGCCGATCCCCAGCACGCGCGGCAACAGGACGTAGCCACGGCCCTGCTCGCCGACATAGCCCAGCCTGGCCAGCGTGTGCAGCACACGCCGCACCGCCGCGCGCGAGATGCCGGTCTCCAGGCTGATCTGCGACATGGTCACTTCGCGCGCGTGCTGGGCGAACACGCTCAGCACCACCAGCCCGCGCCCTAGCGAGGTCATGAAGTCCGGGTCGCCCTGGGCAGCGGCGATCTGCTGCATCAACTCGTGCGGCAGACCGCGCTCGCTACCGGCCGCGGCCACGGCGGCGGGGCGTTTGCGGCGGCTGGTGGCAGGCTCGGGCATTGGATCGCGTAGTGACAGGTCTGGTGCATGGTAAGCGCTTGCGCCAATGCATGCCCTCGGTCGCAGTGTGCGCGCCGGCATGTAAGCGCTTCACCCTGCTTGCCGCATAATCGGTGCTGACTTGTTTCGGATCGGTCCCCTTCGTCCATGAAAACCCCCACGGGCCTGCAGCCGCTGATCGACGACGGTGTCATCGACGAAGTGTTGCGGCCACTGAAGAGCGGCAAGGAAGCATCCGTCTACGTGGTCAGCGCCGGCGACGACATCCTGTGCGCCAAGGTCTACAAGGACATGGCCCAGCGCAGCTTTCAGGCACGCGTGCAATACCAGGAGGGCCGCAAGGTGCGCGGCAGCCGTCAGGCACGCGCGATGGGCAAGGCCACCAAGTTCGGCCGCAAGGAAGCCGAGACCGCCTGGAAGAACACCGAAGCCGATGCGCTCTACCAGCTGGTGGATGCCGGCGTGCACGTGCCCAAGCCGCGCGGTTACTTCCACGGCGTGCTGCTGATGGACCTGGTCACCGACGACGCCGGCCACAGCGCACCACGCCTGGGCGAAGTGGAGCTGGAGCCGGAACAGGCGCGCGCCTTCCATGCCAGCCTGATCGGCGATGTGGTCAAGATGCTGTCGCTGGGCCTGGTGCATGGCGATCTGTCCGAATACAACGTGCTGGTCTCGCCCGACGGCCCGGTGGTGATCGATTTCCCGCAGGTGGTCAGCGCCGCGGGCAACAACGCCGCGCGCGACATGCTGCTGCGCGACGTGCACAACCTGCGCGATTGCCTGGGCCGCTTTGCGCCGGAGTTGCTGGACACCCACTACGGCGAAGAGATGTGGGCGCTGTTTGAGAAGGGCGAGTTGCGCCCGGACAGCGTGCTCACCGGCCGCTTCAAGTTCGACACCAGGCGCGCCGACGTGCGCGCCATCCGCGCCTCGATCGAAGACGCACGCCAGGAAAACCTGATCCGCCAGCAAGGCCGCGAAGCCGCTGCCGAAGACGACTGAGCACACTGCTCAGGCGTCTGAGCATCCTGCATCTTGGGCGGTAGGCGGCCTTGCCGGATCGGGCAGGGTGGTGCCCAACTGCAGCTGTCTGTACGCGTCGCACCCGCACCGCGGCGTGCTGGGCCACTCCGGTGGATCTGCAGGTACCGCCGACGCGGGCGTTTGGCGCACCGCTGCAGACCTCACCCGCAGCGCACCGTTGCCGTCACTGCCGCTGTACCAGTGCCAGCAACGCATCGGTGTTGGGCGCATGGCCGCCATGCCGAACAGATTCTGTCCGGCCCCGGATTCGCAGACGTCGCGTGCATCGCCCAGGGGCGCGATGCGATGCAGCAAACACCGTCATGCGAGCGGCCAGGCCGCGGTGAAGAACCGCGGAAACAGTGGCGTTGGCGGGCGCCCGGACTGTTTCGCATGCTTGGTTATGCAAATGAATGGTGATGATTCATAACAATCTGGCAAGCTCCGCATCTCGTCCGCGCGTGATGGAGTCGCCATGTCCTTCGATCCAGATGTCGTCCGCCTGTTTGCACAGTTGCAGCAGAGCGGCGCGCCGCCGATGGAGGCGCTGCCGTTGCCGGAGGCGCGCGCCATGATGCGCGGCATGAGCGCGCAGCTCGGCTTTCCGGTGCTGCCGATGCAGGTACGCGATCTGCGCGCCGCCACTGCCGCCGGCGACGTGCCGCTGCGCCTGTACCGGCCGCCCGGCCTGAGCGACGATCCGGCGCCGACCTGTCTGTTCGTGCACGGCGGTGGCGGGGTGGTGGGCGATCTGGAGTCGCACGACGATGTATGCCGGCAGTTGGCGGCGCGTGCCGGTTGCCAGGTGCTGGCGGTGGATTACCGCCTCGCCCCGGAACACCCGGCTCCGGCGGGCGTGGAAGATGTCATCGCCACCTTGCACTGGTTGGCGGCGCATCCGCAGCAGGTGGGTGCGGATGTGCGGCGGCTGGCGGTGGCCGGCGACAGCATAGGCGGCGCCATGGCCGCCGTCGTGGCACTGGTCGCACGCGATGCCGGCATTGCCCTGCGCTGCCAGTTGCTGCTCTACCCGCTGACCGATGCGCGCGAGGGCAGCGCAGAGCATGCCTCACGCGCGACCAATGCCGACATTCCGCCATTGACTCGCGAGGCGGTGCGATTCTTCAACCAGCACCTCTTCAAGGATCCGGCAGTCATGCACGACTGGCAGATTTCGCCATTGCTGGCACCTGAGGTGGCAGGCGTTGCACCGGCGCTGATCGTGCTGGCCGAGCTGGACATCCTGCATGACGAGGGCGCGCGCTATGCCGACCGCCTGCGTGCGGCCGGCGTGGAGGTCACGGTCCATCGCTTCCCCGGCATGATCCACGGCTTCATCACCATGGGTGGCGTCATCCAGGCGGCCGAGACCACTGTGGAGCTCTGTGCCCAGACGCTGCGCAAACAGCTGTTGCCGGAGTAAGCGCGGCTGATGAGACACCTGCGCTTGCCAGCATGCGCAGCGCGTGCGTCGGTAAGCGTTGCTGCATCGGCCGCGACGCGTCAGAAGTTGAAACGGAAGGTCGTCATCAGCACGTGGTTCTCGCGGTCCACCGCCGATGTGTTGACGAACTGGTTCAGATAGCCCACGTCCACGTTGGCGATGGCGTTGAATTTCCAGTTGATGCCAACGAATACACGGTTCTGGTCGATGCCGCGCCGCGCACCCCATTGCGTCTGATCGAGGTTGACGAACAACTCGTTGAACAGCACCCAGGATAGCTGCGGACTGAAGTCGCTCGGGCGCGTGGCGCGGATCATCTGCCGCACGCGGTAGCCCTCATCGCTGAAGTCTTCGCGATGGCGCTGTTCCAGACGGGTGCGGCTGGTAATGGTGATGTCGGCAATCGGGTCGAACTGGTATTGAAATTGCCCCCACCAACGATTTTCGCGATTGGACGGCTGGCCTGCCGGGTGGCTGATGATGGTGTCGTACCCCATCCAGACGCTGGCCTTGGGATTGAGCCGATAAAACACGGCCGGGCGCAGGATCAACTGGTCGAACTGCTCGCCTTCCTCGCGCCAGCGCGGATGGACATCCATGCTCCAGTACAGGTTTTCAACCGGTAACTTGCCCTGCGCATAGATACTCAGCCAATACCGGCCGTCTTCTTCCGTATTGGCGTGGGCCGAACTAACCGTGGCCACCATCACCAGCAGCACAGGACAGGCGATGCGAAACGTTGCGGTGATTAACGTGCCAAATGCGTTCATTTAGTTAAAATGTGTCGTCGTTGGCAAATCATAGCAATATCTTTTCTGTTTCCATGGACCGTCTGGTCGGCTGATATCCCCGCGTTTCGCTTGCTTCTTCGTTATTCGGGATAGTCCATCGCATTGCCAGCTGTGACACCGGTATGCCGGTCTGTGGACTGTCGTCGGCGCACGGAGACAAGGGCCGTTTCATGCCTCGATCCGTGTTCGATGCTGCATGACGGCCGCCAATCCGTAGATGACGGCGGTCGTGCAACACATTGCAGTAGATAAAACCAATCGCGCGGCGATGTGACGCGTCAGGCGTCCCACCAACGTCACCGCGGCGACCGCACGATGATGCGGAAGCCCGTTGCTCAGGCATGCCGAGGCGTGGGTGATTGCTGCGCGGATGGCTGCCGCGGACTGGGTGATGCGCATGCGCGCGGGTGCGACACCCGGCAGCCGGCTCCACACCCATCAGGTGCGGAACAAGCACGGCAGACGCAGCATTTGCTTGCCGGCCGCACAGGTCACGCAGTGGGCCTGCCCACTATCCGTCCCCCAGGCATCACGCCCTCCGCTCGTGGCGGATCTTCACTGCCGTTCTGCACCCCGCACGTTTTGCCCGGAAACTCCAGCAATCGCTGCCACTGTCACCGCGATCGCCCGGGCCGATCACGCCACCTGGCTGCGCCGCGCACGCTCCAGATGCACCAGCAGCAGCGAAATGGCCGCCGGCGTCATGCCCGGGATGCGTTGCGCCTGGCCAATGTGTTGCGGGCGCACGCGCTCGAGTTTCTGCTGCACTTCGATCGACAGCCCGCGCACGCCGGCATAGTCGAAACCTTCCGGAATGGGCGTGTTCTCCTGGCGTTGCTGGCGCGCGATGTCGTCGCGCTGGCGGTCCAGGTAGCCGGCGTACTTGACGCTGATTTCCACCTGTTCGGCGACCTGCGCATCGTTCACGCCCGGCCCCAGTGCAGGCACGCGCATCAGGCTGGCGTAGTTGAGTTCCGGGCGCTTGATCAGATCCAGCACATTGGTTTCGCGGCTCAGCGACACACCCAGCGTCTGCGTCACCTCGCGCCCCAGGGCATTGCCCGGAGTGGCCCACAGCGCGGACAGCCGCGCGCTCTCGCGCTGCACGGCGTCCTGCTTGGCCGAAAAGCGCGCCCACCGCGCGTCATCGACCAGCCCCATGCTGCGGCCGACGCCGGTCAGGCGCGCATCGGCATTGTCTTCGCGCAGCTGCAGCCGGTATTCGGCGCGGCTGGTGAACATGCGATACGGCTCGGTGGTGCCGTGGGTGATCAGATCGTCCACCAGCACACCCAGGTAAGCCTCGTCGCGGCGCGGCGACCACGCCGGCAGGCCATGCACGTAGCGCGCGGCATTGAGCCCGGCCAGCAGGCCTTGCGCGGCCGCCTCTTCGTAGCCGGTGGTGCCGTTGATCTGCCCGGCGAAGAACAGCCCGCCCACCGCCTTGGTTTCCAGCGAGGCCTTGAGCCCGCGCGGGTCGAAGAAGTCGTACTCGATGGCGTAGCCGGGGCGGGTGATGTGCGCGTTCGCAAAACCGTGGATCGAGCGCACCAGCGCCAACTGCACATCGAATGGCAGCGAGGTGGAGATGCCGTTGGGATAGATCTCGGTCACCTCCAGGCCTTCGGGCTCGACGAAGATCTGGTGGCTGGTCTTCTCGGCGAAGCGCACCACCTTGTCTTCGATCGACGGGCAGTAGCGCGGGCCGATGCCTTCGATCTGCCCCGAATACAGCGGCGAGCGATGCAGTGCGTTGCGAATGATCTCGTGCGTTTGCTCGGTGGTCTGGGTGATCCAGCAGCTGACCTGACGCGGATGGTCGCTGAGCTGGCCCATGAACGACATCACCGGTAGCGGGTCGTCGCCGGGTTGTTCGGTCATCACACCGTAATCGAGCGTGCGCCCGTCAATACGCGGCGGGGTCCCGGTCTTGAGGCGGTCGATCCCGAATGGGCGCTCGCGCAGCCGTGCGGCCAGGGTGGTCGCCGGCGGGTCGCCCATGCGCCCGGCCGCGTATTGGGTTTCGCCGACATGGATCTTGCCGGCCAAGAACGTGCCGGCGGTCAGCACCACCGACGGCGCCTCGAAGCGCAGCCCGGTCTGGGTGATGACCCCGCGCACGCTGTCGGCTTCGGTCGCGCCGTTGTGGATGATCAGATCATCTACCGCCGCCTGGAACACGGTTAGGTTGGGCTGCGCTTCGACCATGCGGCGGATCGCGTTGCGATACAGGTTGCGGTCGGCCTGGCAGCGGGTGGCCCGCACCGCCGGCCCCTTGGAGGCATTGAGCGTGCGCCACTGGATGCCGGCCAGATCGGCCGCGTGCGCCATGGCCCCGCCCAGTGCATCGATCTCCTTGACCAGATGGCCCTTGCCGATCCCGCCGATGGCCGGGTTACAGCTCATCGCGCCCACGGTTTCGATGTTGTGGGTCAGCAGCAAGGTGCGCGCACCGGTACGCGCGGAGGCCAGCGCGGCCTCGGTGCCGGCATGGCCGCCGCCGATCACGATGACGTCGTAGCGATAGAAAGAGTCGGACATGGGCGTGGAGACCAGGAGCAGAAGGAAGTTGGCGGCTGCGAAAGTATCGGCTGAAGGGCGAGCAAGGTCACTTGCCGGGTAAAAATGTGACGTAAGTCACATTGTCGGACATTGACCCTCAAGTTGGCATGTTTCGTGCGGATATCCCTACTGCACCCGTCGCGGCATTGCGACATGGGCGCAAAGGCTGGTATTGGAACAGGGGCCAGCCGCGCGTGCGACGGGGTAGCGTAAGGGTCGGTAGTCGGGGGACTGCCGACCCTTATTTTTTTCTGCGTCAGGGTGCTGCTGACAGAGGATCCAGGCCTGCAGCGTCATTTCGCCGCCAAGCCAGTCCCAAAAACATAAAGCCCCGGCATGCCGGGGCTTTATGCATTGGAGGCGCCGATATCCGACAGGGCCGGAACAGGGGGGATCCAGATTTCCCTGCCGGACATCGACATAAGTCGGTCAGTGGGCCGGGCCGGGTCAGAAGATGACGTGGCGGGTCACACAGAGCACCTAGCTTGCGACCAAGTGCCGGCTGAACGCAAGCCCCCAATGTTGCCATTTGTGGGGCCTGTCGCAGTCAGCTTGTCACGGAATCTGCTCGCGCGTGTTGCGTGGCGCGGTCTGCCGCTGGATTTCGCGGATCACGCGCGGCGGTGCGCCAATGCGGGCCGGGGGCCGTGACGGCGGAGCGCCGGTTGCCGGCGGGCGATTGGGTCGCTGCGGGCGCGGCCCGTTAGGACGGGGACCGTTGTTGAACGAGCCATTGGGACGCGGCGGACGGTACTGCGGGCGACGATCATTGGGGCGGTAGTAATACCCGCCGCCACGATAGACCGGGTAGACCGGGTAGTCGTACAGCCCGATACCGCCCGCGCCATACGGCACGCCATATGGGCCGCCGTAGTAGGGCGAATATCCCGGCGGATAGCGATACTGCACGGCGGGCGCGCCACGGTAGTAGCCGCCTGACCCGCCTCCGGTGTAGTCGTAGGTCGCACAGCCGCCCAGGGCCAGGAGCCCGGCGGCGAAGATCAGACGGAATTTCATGGATGGTGCCCTCCTGCAACCATGATGGCACTTTCGAGCCGATGCATTGAATCGGTCCTTAACTGTGCCGCAATGTGGCGCTTTGTCATCGATCCAGCATGCGCGGGCAGTGTGCGTGCGAGCCGTGAAGGGCAGGGCGATACGTTAATCTTGCAGGCATGATCGACACGGTTCCTCTTGCCCATTCCGATGTCCTGCAGGCCGCCGCGCGCATTGCCCCGCACTGCGCGCCGACACCGTTGCTGACCTCGCACAGCCTGGATGCGCTCTGTGGCGCGCAGCTGTTCTTCAAGGCCGAGCATCTGCAGCGTGGCGGCGCCTTCAAGTTTCGTGGGGCCTGCAACGCGGTGTGGTCGTTGCCGGACGCGCTGGCCCCGCGCGGCGTGGTGACCCATTCGTCCGGCAACCACGGCGCGGCGCTGGCCTTGGCGGCGCGTACCCGCGGCATCGGCTGCCATGTGGTGGTGCCCGAGGGCGCGGTGGCCGCCAAATTGGCCAATATTTCCCGGCATGGCGCCACGCTGTGGCGCTGTGCGCCGACCATCGCCGCGCGCGAGCAGCTGTGTGCCCAG
>NZ_JSZE01000100.1 GCF_000802365.1 Xanthomonas cannabis pv. cannabis | reverse complement strand
GGCATCCAGCGCCTGGCCTGCCGCCGCAGCGCTGCCGGGAATGCCGATGCGCATCCAGTTGGGCATGCGATGACCGGGCAGGCCGGGAATGTCGCCCGGCAGGAAGCCCTGGCCGACGATGAAGGCCTGCGTGCCCAGCGGCGCTGCGCCAGGGGGTGCGTACAAGGCCACCTGCGCGCGGCCGATCTCCACGCCGTTGCGGTACACCACCAATTGCTGGTCGGTGCTGCTGATCAGCATCGAGATCGGGCCGGTGGGCGCCAGCGCCGGTTGCCAGGCAAATGCCTGGCCATTGGGGAGCGGCAACACGGGGCGCTCGGCGCCGGTGGTCGGGTCGATCGGGCTGAGCGCACGTGGATGCACCACATCGTCGGCACTGACACCGGCCTGCGCGACCACCACCACCATGCCCATGTTGGAATTGTCGAACAGCAACCGGGCAAATTCCGATGGCAGATGTACGCAGCCATGCGACTCCGGGTAGCCCGGCAGGCCGCCGGCATGCAGCGCCACGCCGTCCCAGGTGAGCCGCTGTTGATACGGCATGGGTGCGGCGTTGTAGAGATTGGAGCGGTGGTCCTTGTCCTTCTGCAGGATGGTGAACACGCCGGTGGGGGTCTCGTGCCCGGGCTTGCCGGAGCTGATGGTGGAAACGCCGATCAGGATGCCGTTGCGATACGCATAGGCGCGTTGCTCGGTGAGGCTGACGATGACGGCCATCGGGCCCCAGCCTTTACTGACACCGCCCCAGATCCATTCGCCCGGCTTGAGCTGGGCCGGCAGGGTGTCGGCGGGACTGGATTGGCGCGCACCCCAGAACGGCACGGCCAGCGCCTGGCCACCGATCAGCAATGTGCAGAGCAGCGCAAATGGAAGAAGGCGGCGCATGGGCGTTCCAGGATCAGGGGCTGCCTGGATGCTAGCGGCGAGCGCTGTGCGCGTCATGTGGCGACGGCGCGCAAGCGGCGTGCGATGCGAACCTGTCGGTGCGGTCCATGCGGCCAAACGGCCACTGCGATGGAGACGGAAAGACAGTGTTCAGGCAGTGCGTGGTGCGCGGACGCTACGCGCCACCGGCCGGCCATCGCCGCGCTGGATGCGGCAATGGCCGGCCGGTGTGCCTAGAGGATCACCCCGGCAGGGCGGGGTAGTCGGTGTAGCCCTTGGCGCCGCCGCCGTACATGGTGGCCTGATCGAGCTCTGCCAGCGGTGCGTTCTCGCGCAGGCGACGCACCAGATCCGGGTTGGCGATGAAGGGGCGCCCGTAGGCGATCGCATCGGCATAGCCGCTGCTGATGGCCTGTTCGGACATGGCGCGGTCGTAGCCGTTGTTGGCGATCCAGGCACCGTCGAACTTGGCGCGCAGCGCCGCGTAATCGAAGGCGATGTTGTCGCGCGGGCCCCCGGTGGCGCCTTCGATCACATGCACGAAGGCCAGGCCGCCGATCAGGTTCAGTCGCTCCACCGCACGTTCGAACAACGGCTGCGGGTCGGAGTCGTGCGCGCCATAGACCGGAGTGACCGGCGACAACCGCACGCCGGTGCGCTCGGCACCGATCTCGTCGGCAATGGCCTGCACCACTTCGACCAACAGCCGGGTGCGGTTTTCGATATCGCCACCGTAGGCATCGGTGCGCTTGTTGGCGCTGTCACGCAGGAATTGGTCGAGCAGGTAGCCATTGGCGGCATGCACTTCCACGCCATCGAAACCGGCGTCGATCGCGTTGCGTGCGGCACGGCGGTAGTCCTCGATCAGCGCGGGGATCTCGTCCAGCGCCAGTGCGCGCGGTTCGGACACATCCTCGAAGCCGTTCTGGGTGTAGGTCTTGCCTTCGGCACGAATGGCGCTGGGCGCAACCGGTACTTCGCCGGGGGGCAGTACGCTGGTGTGCGACACGCGGCCGACGTGCCACAGCTGCAGTACGATCTTGCCGCCGCGGCGATGCACTTCATCGGTGACGGTGCGCCAGCCGGCGACCTGTTCCGGAGTGTGGATGCCGGGCGTGTCCAGGTAGCCCTGACCGAGCGGACTGATCTGCGTGCCTTCTGCCACGATCAGGCCGGCGGTGGCGCGCTGGCCGTAATACTCGGCGGCAAGCGGCGAGGGCACCTGCCCGGCACCGGCGCGGTTACGCGTCAGCGGCGCCATGATCACGCGGTTGGCAAGATCCAGCGCGCCCAGGCGCACCGGGGAGAACAACGGAGATTCAGTGGATTTGGACATCAGCAACCAGTGTTTGGGATCACACGCTAGGCGCGGCGCCACGACCATCGCGGTGCCCCTCAGCGATGGTGGCGCGGCGGGCGGGATTCAAGCGGCGTCAGTAGGACACAGCGTCTTTTGCAATCACCCAAGCGGAGCGAACCGTGACCCACAAGGCATTGGCGCGCCATCGCTGTGACGTGCGGCCTTTCGCCAAATGCTGCATTGCACAATAATAAGCCGCCCCGTCATTCTGGAGTCGGGCATGTCCGATACCGAGCTGTCCGCGCCGCGCGTGCCGCGCCGCGATTACGTGCTGATCCTGCTCGCGCTGGCGATGGGCGGCTTTGCGATCGGCATCAGCGAATTTTCCACCATGGGCCTGATGACGCAGATTGCGCAGGGCCTGCAGATCAGCGAACCGCAGGTTGGCCATGTCATCAGCGCCTATGCCTTGGGCGTGGTGGTCGGCGCACCGCTGCTGGCGATCCTGGGCGCGCGCTGGCCGCGACGCACCTTGCTGCTACTGCTGATGGTGTTCTACGCACTGGGCAACCTGGCCAGTGCGTTGGCGCCCGGCTACCACGCCATGTTGGTGTGCCGCTTCATCGCCGGCTTGCCGCATGGCGCGTATTTCGGCGTCGCCTCGCTGGTGGCAGCCTCGATCAGCCCGCCCAACCAGCGCGCCACCGCCGTCGGGCGCGTGCTGCTGGGGTTGAGCGTTGCGTTGCTGGTCGGCAACCCGCTGGCGACCTGGCTGGGGCAGGTCGTCAGCTGGCGTTGGTCGTATGCTTCGGTCTCGGTCATCGCGCTGGGGACGGTGGCCGCGGTGGCCGCGTTGTTGCCGCCCGCACCGGATGAGCCGCGCCAGCAGCCGCTGCGCGAGCTGCGTGCGTTCAATCGGGCGCAGGTGTGGCTGGCCCTGGCGATCGGAGCAATCGGGTTTTCAGGCATGTTCTGCGTTTTCAGTTATCTGGCGCCGACCCTCACTGCCGTTACCGGCGTGGCACCGGCACGCATTCCGCTGGCCATGGCGGCGTTCGGCGTCGGCGGTGTGCTCGGCAGCATTGCGGGCGGTTGGTTGTTCGACCGGATGCAGTTCCGTGCGGTACCGGTGCTGCTGGTGTGGTCGATCGTGGTCATGTTGA
Organism: Xanthomonas cannabis pv. cannabis; assembly: GCF_000802365.1. GTDB lineage: Bacteria > Pseudomonadota > Gammaproteobacteria > Xanthomonadales > Xanthomonadaceae > Xanthomonas > Xanthomonas cannabis. The sequence goes on along the minus strand of NZ_JSZE01000100.1, from coordinate 9,579 downwards.
CCTTTCCGATGGCCGCGCATGCGGGGCAGTGGGTGTTCGTCTCCATCGTGGCAGTCGGCACGATGGGCGCGCTGGCGCCGGCCTTGCAGACGCGCCTGATGGACGTGGCGGCAGAGGCGCAGACGCTGGCGGCGGCCTCGAACCATGCCGCCTTCAATACCGCCAATGCCCTGGGCCCCTGGCTGGGCGGCATGGCGATCACCGCTGGCTGGGGCTGGACATCCACCGGCTATGTCGGTGCAGCAACCGCGCTCGGCGGGCTGTTGGTGTACGCATGTGCGGTGTGGCAGGAGCAGCGCCAGCGCAGCCTGGCGACCAACTGCTGAGCAAGTGCACCGGGCGGCCGCACGCATCGCCCGGCGTGCACGGGCACGCATCTCGATCGACGGCCTGCTCGCTACGTGCTGCTGCATGCCGCTCATCATCCCCGGCACTCGGCTGACATAGACACGTGGCGCAATGCGTCACTGCAGTGCCGTGCCTTGACGCGCGTGCTCGCTGCCGGAGCAGCGATGCCAACCGCACACGCCAGCCGCATCCACAGCCAACTCACGGTACGCGCCCGAGACTGCGCGCTTGACCACAAGCGAGCAGGACCGCGCCATGACCGACTTCACGCCACCGCCGTGGAAACGCCCCAGTCCGACGTCCAAACGCGCCTCGACGCCATTGACCGATGCCCAGAAGGCAGCCGCAAAACAACGCGCTGAAGCGGCCGGGCGGCCGTACCCGAACCTGGTCGACAACATGTGGGCCAGCCGGCAACCGAAAGGGTCTTGATGCGCCGTTTGCATCGATGAATCGCGATTCATCGGCCGCACGAAGGCGTGAGGATGACGCCCACATTGCTCACATGTCGATTATGGGTGCGAGCCCAGGATGAGGCCGTACACAACGCAAGGCACCGCAATCAACGCACCGATTGCGCTTCTCCCCGAAAGCCGGCGCATTGCACCCCCGTGCAGCGCGGCCCATCCAACAAGGAGCGACACATGAGCATTCAGAGCAAGACCGAGCACAGCCTCAACGACCTCATCGCCATTTCCCGCGACGGCAAGGACTTCTACGATGAAGCGGCGTCCAAGGTGGGCGATGCAGAGCTTGCAACGTTGTTCCGCCGCATTGCCGGCGTCAAGAGCGACATCGTGAGCAGCCTGAGCAGCGTGGTCACCTCGGTGGGTGGCACGCCCGAGCAGCACGGCACCATGGTCGGCAGCATGCAGCAGTTCTACGGCAAGGTCCGTGCAACGCTGGGCGACACCAAGTACGGCTACGTGGCCGAGCTGGAAGAATCGGAAGATCGCCTGCTGAAGGCGTTCGACGAGACCATCGCCGATGCAGACACGCCGGCCGCCGCGCGCGATGCCGCACTGCGTCTGCTGCCGGAAGTGCGTGCATGTCACGACGTGATGCGTAACCGCAAGCACGCGATGAAGAGCGCCGCATAAAACACGGCGCGTCCGAAGTGCATCTGGATTGATGCAGCTCCGGAGTAAATCGATACAGGCGGGAAACGGGTGGCGCAAGCTGCCCGTTTCTTTTTGTGTCCGATGCGAAGCGACAACGCGACAACGCGCGATGGCGGTTCCACGTCAGTATCGCGTTCCACGTTGAAGCCGATGGCAGGCAGCGTATTCGCCGCGCGTCGTGTCTGCTAGTATCCGCCGCCCTTCTTCACCCAGGCCTGCGCAGGCGGTCGTGGACTTACCCATGAAGCAGCAGTTTCTGTATTTGTCATCGGCCGAGGCGCAGTTGTCGCTCGGACTGGGGGAAGAAAAGACGACCGAGCGGCTGTTCTTTGCGGTGATGGCCGATGCGGACACTGCCGAACGCGCGGGTCGCATCAGTGAAGGCCTGCTGCAAGGCGGGGTCGATGGAAAGCCGCTATCACGCGACCGCCTGCATGTGACCCTGCACCATCTCGGTGACTATGCCGGTGGTTTGCCGCCGTCGCTGGTCAGCCGTGCCAGCCAGGCCGCCGACCGTGTGGCCTGGCAGGCGTTCGAGGTGGAGTTCGACCGGGTCGGTACCTTCGGTGGACGGCGGTCGCAACTGCCTTGCGTGCTGCGCGGCGAAGAGCGCGTACGCGGCCTGTACGAGTTGCAGGGCGCGCTGGGCCGTCAGCTGGCGCATGTGGGCATTGCCGGCGATGCGCAGTACACGCCGCACATGACGCTGCTGTATTGCAATCAGACCGTGCCGCAACGGCGCTGCGACGCGCTCGCGTGGAACGTGCGCGAGTTTGCGCTGGTACGCAGCTTTCTCGGCCAGTCGCGCTACCAGCTCGAAGGACGCTGGCCGCTGCGCTGAGCGCCCGTGTGTAGACGCAGGCCCGGGTGCGGTAGCCTGCACGGATGGACACCTCGACACCCCTGCCGCTGCACGCTGATCACCTGGCCGCGTTGGAGCAGGCCTATGCCACGCCGCCGCGCGCCTATCACCACTTCGGCCACGTGCGCGCGCTGCTGCAGCACTATGCCGAGGTCGCCAGCGGGCCGGGCTGGCAACAGCCGGCCGAGGTGTGGCTGGCGGTGCTGTTCCACGATGCGGTGTATCGACCCGGGCGCAGCGACAACGAGGCGCAATCGGCGGCGTGGGCGCTGGAATGCAGTGCGCGCTGGTGGCCGCAGGCCGCCGTGGATCTGCAGCGCGTACAGGCGCTGATCTTGCTCACTGCGCGGCACGGCCAGCTCGAGCCGCAGGATGTGGACCAGGAGGCGGCGCTGTTTTTGGACTGCGATATGGCGATCCTGGCGGCGCCGGCAGACGTCTTCGATGCCTACGACCGGGCGATTGCCGAGGAGTACCGCGGCCATGTCCCCGCGCTGCTGTTCCGGCTCAATCGCCGCCGCTTCCTGGCCGGCCTGCTCAAGCGTCCACGCATCTTTCTCAGCGACTATTTCCACGCGCGCCTGGATGCTGCCGCGCGGGCCAACCTGCTGCGGCGCCTGGGCCGCTGAACTGTCCGCAGCGGGCGGTTCGCATCAACCGGGCGCTGCAGGTGCGCACGCTACAATGGCCGCATGCACGAGCGCGCCGTTTCCACCGCCGATCCACGTCCGCAACCGCCACAGGCGCCGGCCCCCAACGAGTGCTGCGAAAGCGGTTGCCCGTTGTGCGTGCACGATCTGTATGCCGAAGAACTGGCGCGCTACCGCCAGGCGCTGGCCGCCTGGGAAGCCCGGCAATCGCCGCAGGCGCGATAAGCGAAGCGCCACGCTTCGCGATGCCGCCTGGAACGATTATCTTTGGACCACTTTCCGCGATGGTGCGACATGCGACGACTTGAAATGTGGGGCGCGCTCTGCGGCGCGGCGGTGTTGACGCTGTCGGGATTGGCCGCCGCGCAGGCGCCTGAGCCGGTCACTCACGGCCGGTTCGAGCAGGTGCCGGTGCTGATGCCCAAGGGCGAACCGCAACGGGTGGTGATCTGGTTCGCGGGCGCCGGCAATGCCGCAACGCGCCAGGCGCAGGTCGAGGCATTGCGCGACGACGGCGCGATGGTGGCGGTGGTGGATACCGCGCACCTCTACGCGGTGGTGCGCAAGGACGGCGGGGCCTGCGCGTTTTCGGTCGGCGACGTGGAGAATTTCTCTCGCTATGTGCAGGCCTTCTATCACATCCCCACCTATCGTCTGCCGCTGCTGGTGGGCGACGGCGAAGGCGCGGCGTTGGCCTATGCCATCGGCGCGCAGGCCAAGCCGCATGTGCTGGCCGGCGTGCTCACCGATGGCCTGTGCCCGGCGACGGTATCCGACCAGGCGATCTGCCAGCCGGGCGTGCGTCCGGGCAGCAACACGCTGGTGCCGTCGCCGCTGCAGATTCCGTGGGTGCTTGCCGGCAGCCAGGACAAACGGTGCCCTGCGGCGGCCGAGGCGGCCTTCATCAAGCAGATCCCGCAGGCGCGCACCTTCACGCGCTCTGCCAAGGGCGACATCCTGCCGGGCCTGCGCGCTGCGGCGCGCTCGCTGGGCGAGCAGAAGGGCGTGGCGTTGCCGCCGCCGCCCGGTGGCCTGGCCGACCTGCCGGTGGTCGAGCTGCCGGCCAAGCCGGACGGCGACAGCGACGACGACACCTTCGTGATCTTCGTTTCCGGCGACGGCGGCTGGGCCGGACTGGATGAAGAAGTGGCCGACGCGCTGGCCGCGCAGGGCATTCCTGTGGTTGGCCTGGATTCGCTGCGTTATTTCTGGACCGAGCGCACCCCGCAGGGCTTTGCCACGGATCTGGACCGCATCGCGCGGGTTTATGCGCAGCGCTGGCAGCGCAAGCGCGTGGTGCTGATCGGCTTCTCGCAAGGTGCCGATGTGTTGCCGGCGGCGATCAACAAGCTACCCGCACAGACCAAGCAAAACATTCGCATGACCGCGCTGTTGTCGGTGGGCAAGCTGGCCGACTACGAATTCCACGTCAGCAACTGGCTGGGTTCGGACGACGAGGGCCTGCCGATCGCGCCGGAGGTGCAACGTCTGCCCGCCAGCACCACGGTCTGCATCTACGGCCAGAACGACGACGACGCGCTGTGCCCCAGCCTGCCGGCGCAGGCGGCCACGCGGGTGGCGCTGCCGGGCGATCACCATTTCAAGGGCGATTACGCGACCCTGGCCAAGGTGATCATGGAGCAGTTGCACGCGCTGTCGAAGCCGTAAAAGAGCAGGGCATCTGTGGGCTGGTTCGGCCCGACGCCGGGCCGACGCAGGCCGGTAACCCGGTCGTCGCCGTTCGGTTCGGCCTCGGTCCAGCCTGGCAGGCCCTCGGCATTTCTTTCCGTAACCGACACCAATCGCTGGCGCTTGCGCGGGTGCCGGTGTGGGACCTTATGGATGCCACGCCAGAGCCTGCATGGACGGACTTGCGGCGTGCCCCACGCCGGTACGCGTGCAAGCGCCCGCAGCAGACCAAAGCATTCGCGTAAAACCGCAGGTATCGAGCGGCCTTACTCGTGCCGGCCCGGATCCACCGAGATCAAGCGGGTGACATCCAGCAATGCGGCCGGCAGATGCATGCCGCCGGGCGCCACCAGATAGCGCGGGCGCCAGGTCGGGGCGAACTTCGACTTGAAGCGGCGCAGCCCGCTGAACCCATAGAAGCGTTCGCCATGGCGTGCCACCAGGCTGGCGAAACGGTTCCAGCGGCCGGCCAGACGATGCTCGGCCAACCCGGACAATGGCGCCATGCCCAGCGAGAAGCGCTTGTAGCCGTTGGCCTGGCCCCACAGGAACAGCTCGATGAACAGGAAGTCCATCGTGCCCTTGGGGGCTTCGGCGCTGTGCCGCATCAGGTCCACCGACAGCTCGCCGCCGGCCGGCGCCCACCACACGTTGGCGAAGGCCACGATCCGGCCTTCTGCCTCGGCCACCGCCACCGGAAAACGGCGCAGGTAGTCGGCATCGAAGCTGCCCAACGAAAAGCCCTTTTCTTCGCCGGCCTTTTCGTCCAGCCACTGCTCGGACACCTCGGCCAGGCGCGGCAACACCGCATCCACCTGGTCGGGCTGCAGCATGCGGAAGGTCAGCCCGCCGCGCTTGCCGCGGTTCCAGGCCTGGCGCAGATCGGCGCGGTCGCGGCCCTCCAGGGTGAAGTTCTCCAGCGGCACGATCGCCTCTTCGCCCAGCTTGACTAGGGTCATGCCCATGTCCAGGTAGGTCTGCCAGTATTTCTCGCCCACCTGATAGAACACCGGACGCAGGCCCATGTGGTCGGCCTCTTCGCGGAAACGCCAGATCAGTGCGCGCGCCACTTCAGGCGGGCCCACCGGGTCGCCCATCGAAATCAGCGACCCGCCATAGCGCTGCATCATCACGAAGCCGCGGTTGCCCTCATCGAACAGGAACGCCTTGTCGCCGGTCAACGCCAGGCAGGCCTGGGTGTCGGTGCTGGTCTCCAGGATCGGCGCCAGCGCCTGCAGGGCCTGCGCATCGGCAGGCGGCATCGGCCGGCGGCCGCCGCGCAGCAACCGCGCCATGCCGAACATGATCACGCCCACGCACAGGATCAGCGCCGCGCGCAGCGCACGCGGTGCATTGGCCGAGGTGGCGAACTCCCACCACAGATCGTTGCTGTATTCGACGTGGCTGTAGACGAAGAACAGCAGCCAGAACGTGGCCACCAACACCAGGCCCAGGTTGCTCAGCCAGCGCCAGGACCAGGCTTCGTCCAGCAGCGCGCCCTGGCGGTAGAACTCGCGGCGCGCCGCCCATAGCGCCAGCGCGGCCAGTGCGGCCGACAGCGACATCGAGATATGGCTGCCGCGCAGCAAGGCCAGCGGCGGCACCAGCACGCACACGCCCAGCGCCAGCATCCAGGCCGCGTGACTGCGGCGCTGCAGGCCCTGGCCGATCAGCAGCAGCATCATGCCGCCCAGGCTGACCAGCAGATGCGAGGTTTCGATCAGCGGCAATGGCGCCACTTCCTGGCGCGCACGCGGGGTGGGCAGGGTGCCGTCGATCATCAACGCCGCGCCCACCGCAAACACCGCCAGGGCCAGGATCTGCGGCAACCACGGGCGCAGCGCCTTCCACACCGTGCGTGCAGTACTGGCACTGGCGCGCACCGGTGCGCCCAGCCCCGAGGCGGCGGCCATGGCCACCGAAATCAGCAGCGGCACGATGTAGTAGGTGACGCGGTACGCCAGCGCTGCGGCCAACACGGCGGCCGGCGTCACATGCGGCAGCAGCTTGAGCAGGCTCCACTCGAACACGCCCAGCCCCGCCGGCACGGTGGAGATCAGGCCGGCGACCACCGCCACTAGCCAGATACCGATGAAGCCGAAGTAGCCGGTGCCCGGGTCCGGCGGCAGCAGCACGTAGAACGCCGCGGCGGCCAGGCCGAGTTCGACCACGCTCAGGGCGGTCACGCCGAGCACCGTGGTGCGGTCGGGCAGCCAGAAGCGATGGCTGCGGATGCCGAATTCGCGGCCCTGTCTGCCCACCAGTACCAGCATGGCCACATATCCCACCAGCAAGGCGATGCCGGCGATGCGGATGGCGTCGGCGGTGATCGGCAAGGCGCGCGCCGCCGCTTCCGGTTCCAGCATCAGCGCCAGCCCGAGCAGGACCCAGGCGCCGAAGATGAAGCCCAGCGTGCTCATCAGCACCACCTGGCCGATCTCGGCCAGGGTGAGCCCGACGCTGCCGTAGCCGCGCAGACGCACGGCGCCGCCGGTGAGTGCGGCAAATCCCAGGGTCTGGCCCACCGCGTGCGCCATGAAGGCGGTGATGCCCACCCGCGCCGGATGCAGCCGCTTGCCGGTGCGCTTGAGCCCCACCCAGTCAAAGCCCACCAGGCATGCGTAGCTGCTCAACCCCAGCAGCAGCGTCAGGGCGATCTGCCCCGCACCCAGCGCACGGAACGCCTGGCGGATCTGGCGATACCCGTGGTCGGTGAACTGCGCCGACAGCGCATGCAGCGCCATCGCCAGGATGGCCAGGCTGATGATGACCGGCAGGGCGCGACGCCAACCGCTGGAAGGCGCTTCGGTAGACACGGGGGTATCCGTCATGAGGGCAACGGGATCTGCATAAGAGGGAGGGAAGACGCATGCACGAGATGTGCCGCGGGCGCGGTGGGTCTGCATGGGCCGGACGGTTGGAGAAGCATGCAGCGTGATCGCGTCAGTGCCGAAACAGGGTGAACGCACGGCGCGATCGGGCCGACACCTGTCGGCGCAGGCCGGCCGCGCGCATCATAGGGCAAAGGCACACGCAGGTGCCGCAGGGGACGCAGATGCACTGCACCACAGTTGGAAGGCAGACAGGCTACTGATGGGCAGTCCGGACCTAGGCGCGCCGGCGGCGCCCATGTCGGCGGCAACGTCGCCGCCGCCGCACTGGAGCGGCCTGGCCGGCGCGCTTGCCGCCGGCGCCGGCAGCGCCTTCATTGGCCTGGTGGTGCTGCTGCAATGGCTGCGCGACGACCTGTGGTGGATCGATGCGCAACTGAGCGCCTATCTGCACGGATCCTACGGCCTGCTGCTACGCACCGCGTATTGCCTGCTGGCGGCGGCATTGGCGTGGCTGGCGGCGGGCGTTTACGCGGCGCTGGCACCGGTGGCACGCAGCCGCACGGTACTGGGCCTGTTCTGGTGTGCGGCGCTTGGCCTGTGCGCGGTGTCGATCGGCGACAGCTGGATGCCGCAGCTGGCGCCGGATGCGGCACCGATGGTGCACGTGCTGTCGGCGGACGCCACGTTCCTGTGCGTGATCGCTGCGGTCTTGCTGCAATCGTGGTATTTCCGCCGCGATCGGGCGTGGCGCGCGCATTTTGTCGGCGCATTCGCGTTGGGCTGGGCGGCGTTCGCGGCCTTGCTGTTCCATGTCACGGTCAGCGGCGCGCCACTGGGCATCAGCCAGAAGATCGCCATCGCGCTGATCGTGGTCTGGATGGTGCGGGTCGGACTGTGGCTGCGGCACGCCGCGCGGGATAGGGCTGCACGCCTCGCGCATTCGCGGGACAATGGCCGGGTCCACCAACCGTAGGAAGTCAGAAATGCTGCAGCGATTCGATGCGGGTCCGCGTATGTCCGAGATGACCGTCCATGGCGGCGTGTGTTACCTGGCCGGCCAGATTGCCGAAGACACCAGTGAAGACATCACCGGGCAGACCCGCCAGGTGCTGGGCGAGATCGACAAGCTGCTGGCGCTGGCCGCCAGCGACAAGACCAAGATCCTGCGCGCCGAAATCTACCTGGCCGACATTGCCGATTTCGACGGCATGAATGCCGCCTGGGACGAATGGGTACCGCATGGCTTCACCCCGGCGCGTGCCACCGTCGAGGCCCGGTTGGCGCGGCCGGAATGGAAAGTGGAAATCGTGATCACCGCCGCGGCCGGCTGATCGCACGATTCGCCGCGGCGATCAAGCGGCTGCACGGGGCAAGGCGCCGCCCCGTGCACGGAAACGCGCATGCACTGCGGTTCCGAGTGCGTGCCGCCTCCGGTCCCTCGGGTGCTGACTGGTCTGCGTCCTTGGCCGCGGGTGATCGCGCACGCTGCTTCGCCGTCCAAGGTGAAGCAGGTTACGCGAGGCGTGGCATGCGGCAGGGAGCTAGCGGCCGGGCGAAGATCCATGCCAATGGCGGCGTTGTCCGTCAGTACGACCGCGATCATCTGAACTTGCAGCCCAGACAGGTTGGGGGGCACGCACCGGCAGCCGATGCCTGCGACGCCAGCCATCACCGCCTTTACTAACCGCCGCGGACGATCAGCGCTTGACGAAGCGGTAGTGCGCCACGCCCCATTCGCGGCCCTGGTCGTAGCCGAACAGTTCCGCGCAGGCCAGCCAGAACATGCGCCAGCGCTGCCACCAACGCTGCGCGTCGTCGCCATAGGTCTGGCGCAGCAACGGCATGATCTGGTCGCGGTGGCGGTCCTGGTTTTCCAGCCAGGCATTGGCGGTCTTTTCGTAATGCTCGCCCGACAGCACCCAGCGCTGTTCGATGACCACGTCCTGCTGAAAATGCAGCAGCGTATCGGCTGCCGGCATCAGCCCGCCGGTGAAGAAATGCCGCCCCATCCAGTTGTCTTCGCCGGCCACTTCGAACGGGTAGGCCAGATCGCGGTGGCAGAAGATATGCACGAA
>NZ_JSZE01000010.1 GCF_000802365.1 Xanthomonas cannabis pv. cannabis | reverse complement strand
ACGTCCAATCTCCTTGGGGTAGGGAATTGGACTCCAAACTGAGGTGCTACTCAAAATTGGGGGGACGTCGGTCCGCTGATCTATGTGATGGACGGGTTCTGGAAGATCCTGGATGGCAAGGAAACCTGCGCCCGCGTGACGAACGTCTGCCCATGAATACGTATGCACGGTTACGCCCGGTGTCGGTAGCGCAGCTACGCTAATGGCCTTGGCCGGGTGCTTATTCGAGCGCCCGCATTTGCCCGGGAGGGGCGTGCATGTTGCAGACACCATGGTGGCGCGGGGCCGTCATCTATCAGATCTATCCGCGTAGTTTTCTGGATTCCAACGGCGATGGGGTGGGCGATCTGCCGGGCATCATTGCCAAGCTCGACTACATCGCTGGGCTAGGTGTGGATGCGATCTGGATCTCTCCTTTCTTCAAGTCGCCGATGGCCGATTTCGGTTACGACATCGCGGACTATCGCGCGGTGGACCCTTTGTTCGGCACGCTGGAGGACTTTGATCGCCTGCTCGACAAGGCGCATGCACTCGGGCTGAAAGTGATGATCGACCAGGTGCTGAGCCACACCTCGATCGAACACGCGTGGTTTCAGGAAAGCCGTCAGGATAAAACCAACGCGAAGGCGGAGTGGTACGTGTGGGCTGATCCGCGTGAGGACGGTACGCCGCCTAATAACTGGCTGTCGCTGTTCGGCGGTGTGGCGTGGCAGTGGGAGCCGCGGCGCGAGCAGTACTATCTGCACAATTTCCTGGTGGATCAGCCCGATCTTAATTTCCACAATGCCGAGGTGCAGCAGGCGACCCTGGACAATGTGCGGTTCTGGTTGGATCGTGGGGTAGATGGTTTCCGGCTGGATGCGATCAACTTCTGCTTCCATGACGCGCAGCTGCGCGACAACCCGGCCAAGCCGGCGGACAAGCGGGTGGGGCGTGGATTCAGTGCGGACAATCCGTACGCGTACCAGTATCACTACTTCAACAACACGCAGCCGGAGAACCTGGTGTTCCTGGAGCGTCTTCGCGCGTTGCTCGATCGCTACCCGAACGCGGTGAGCCTGGGCGAGATCTCTTCCGAAGATTCACTCGCGACCACCGCGGAGTACACCGCGCACGGCCGCTTGCACATGGGCTACAGCTTCGAATTGTTGGTGCAGGATTACAGTGCGGCCTACATCCGCGAGACGGTGAGCCGGCTCGAGGCGACCATGCTGGAAGGGTGGCCGTGCTGGGCGATTTCCAACCACGATGTGGTGCGTGCTGTGACGCGGTGGGGCGGCGCCGATGCGTCGCCGGTCTTTGCGCGGATGGTGGTGGCGTTGCTGTGTTCGCTGCGTGGTTCAATCTGTCTTTATCAGGGCGAGGAGCTGGGGTTGGGCGAGGCGGACGTGGCGTTCGAGGATCTGCAGGATCCTTATGGCATCACGTTCTGGCCGACCTTCAAGGGGCGCGATGGGTGCCGTACGCCGATGCCGTGGACCGACGCGCCGTCTGCCGGCTTCACCAGCGGCAAGCCGTGGCTGCCGTTGTCCGCGCCGCATCGGCTCGCGGCGGTGAGCGTACAGCAGGACGATGCACACTCCGTGCTGAGCGCCGTGCAGGCGTTCCTTGCCTGGCGTAAGCGCTTGCCGGCGCTGCGGGAAGGCGCGATCACGTTTTACGACACGGCAGAGCCGGTACTGATGTTCCGGCGTGAGCATGCAGGGCAGGTCATGCTGTTGGCTTTCAACTTGTCTTCCGACGTTGCCGAGCTTGCGCTGCCTGCAGGTGCGTGGAGCCAGATCGATGTGCCGGGGGTGGAGCGCGGCGTGATCGAGCATGGCCGCATAGGCTTGGCTGGGCATGCAATGGTTTGCGCGACGGGCGGGGAGTGACGCCATCGCGTGCAGGTGTGGGTGAGATTGAGTGATACCAGCGAGGCATTCCATTGGGATGCCTCGCTTCGTTTATGGGTCGTCAGGTTGCGAAACGGCGCGCACGCAGGGCAGCGTGCCTGGCAAGCGGTTCAAGACGCGTCACATGCCGCTGCTGTTGCAGGCGACGGTGATGCATCTCTGTTGAACCGATCTAATTTGGCCTGATCAAACTACTTCAAACGCTTGCCCGATCAAGCTGACTGCAACTGGCGGCACTGCCAGTCAAGGCAGTGTCTCCTGTCTTGCAGCCTGTCTTGCGTTTAGGTGGCAGGCAGTGGGACATACACATGTCTGCTTGGCGCTGAGCCCGTCTGGCCTGTGGCGATCCCGTTTGTCGGAATTGTGATGTTGTTCTTGCAAGAGAAAGCCGCCGTTGTCTAAACGGCGGCTTTTCTCAAAACGATATTTCGACGTCTAGACCGATGCGCCCCGTGATTGCATTGCGGTAGTAGTTCAATGCTTCTGCCGATGAATATGCAGGCGGGTGACGCGGTGCATCTCGGGCGATGATTCTGTTTCCGTGGACGCCGTACCCTCACCCCAACCCCTCTCCCGGTGGGAGAGGGGCTTTGGCGCCTCGAGTGGCGAGGGGTGACGTCAGGGAAGTAGTGCATCGCTGGTCAGTGGTTCACTGGTCAATCGGTGCAGAACTTCCAGTTCGCATTACATCAGAACTTCCAGTCCGCGTTACATCAAAACTTCCAGTCCGCGTTACATCAGAACTGCCAGTTAACGTCACATCAGAACTGCCAGTTCACGTCATATCAAAAATTCCAGTTCATGTCCCATCAGAACTTCCAGTTCACTTCACATCGAAACTTCCGGTTCACTTCACGTCAGAACTTGTAGTTCACACCCAGCACAAAGGTGCGGCCCCATTCGATGTATTCCAGCGGGCGGTCCTTGGTTTCTGCGTAGGTGCGATACGGCGAGTTGCTGAGGTTGCTGGCCTGCAGCAGCAGGGTCAGGCCGGACAGGCTGCTGGCTTCGCTGAAGTTGTAGCTGATTTGCGCGTCGGTGATGTTTTCGCCGACCACGTAGCGCAACGTGCGGTTGCCGTTGAAGTTGCCGATTTCTCCAATGAAGTCCGAGCGCCGGCGCTGGCTGACACGCGCTTCGAAGCCCTTGTGCTCGTAGTAGGCGGTCAGGTTGTAGACGCGCCTGGACAGGCCGGGCAGGCTGATTTCACCGTCGCCCACGCTGGAGGCGCTTTCCGGGTCGCGGATCTTGACGTCGCTGTCGTTGAAGGTGGCGCTGGCCTGGATGCCGAAGCCTTCCAACGGGGCGAAGATCAGGTCCAGCGGCAATGAGGCGGTGAGTTCGGCGCCGCGCAGGGTGCCGCCTTTGCCGTTGAACGGGGCGCTGAAGGTGCCGGTGGTCAGCACCGGCGCAGAGCCCGGTGGCGGCACGTAGCCGGCGACCAGTGCGGAGAAGTCGTAGTTGTCGCGGCTCTGGGTGTAGATGTAGCTCTTCAGGTCCTTGTAGAAGAACGCCGCGGCTACATACGCGCGATCGGCAAAATACTTCTCGTAGGAAATATCCAAGGCGTTGGCACGCCACGGGTCGAGCATCGGGTTGCCGCCGCTGGCGCCGGGGCGACCGGTGGAGGTGTCGACACCGAATTCCAGCGAGGCACGCAGTTGATCCACACGCGGGCGTGCGACCTGCTTGGCCATCGCAAAACGCAGGGTCTGCTCGTACGGGAACTGGAACGCCAGGTTCAGGCTGGGCAGCCAGTCGCGGTAGGTCTTGCCATCGTCGATGGGCCGCACTTCGCTGCCGGCCGGCTGCGAGGCATCCCAGTAGTTGGCCTGTGACGATTGGTCGGCGCTTTGCAGCTGCACGCCGATATTGCCGCGCACGCCCACCTGGCCCCACTCGGTATCGATGTTGGCGCGCAGCCAGGCGGTGGTGATCTTTTCTTCGACCGTCCAGGCCTTGGACACCAGGAACGAGGCATCGTCGCTGGGATTGAACAGCATGTAGCGCGACACGGCCGCCGGTACATTCCATGCAGGCAGCGAGCCGAGACCGGCAAAGCCGAGATTGACCGGTGCATATTGCAGGTCCGCACCGACGGTGGCTTCGCCCTGTGCGCCAAGGGTGATGTTGCCTTCCGGCTGGGTCTTCTGCTTTTCGCGATTGGCGTAGTTGACGCCCACGTCCAGGTCGGAAAACCAGCTCAGTGCCTCGGGCATGGGGAAGCTGGCCTGCAGGCGCGCGCCCTTGAGCACGTCTTCCACACGCGGCACCTTGCCGTAGCCGGAGCCGTAGATGGTGTTGGTCAGGAACAGCTCATCGGGATTGGAATAATTCATGCCCGGCGCCAGCTGCGAGAAGCCGTTGCCGACGACCGACACGCCTACCGTGTCCAGCTGCGGCATAGGAGCGCGCTGGAGATTGTTCTCCAGGTTCAACTCGTCGCGGGTGGCCTTGGAGTAGTTCAGGTCGGCGACGATCTTGACCGCGTCGGCGGTGATTTCGTTGTTCCAGCCGAAGGCGTCGATGGTGTCTTCGCGCTTGTTGTACATGCCGCGGACCAGCGGATAGACGCCGCTGGCGGTGCCGCCGACAAAACTGCCGTTATCGTTGACGCGCACGTCGGTGATGTTCAAGCCCGGCGTGTAGCCGCCGTTGTAGTTGCTCAGGTTGAGCTCGAACTGGTTGGCGGTGTCGATTTGCTCGGCTTCGGTATGAAACGCATCGAACGTGCTGGTCCAGGCGTTGGACGGGCGGTACTGCAGCGTGGCCATCACGCCGTCGCGCTTCTGGTTGCCGGTACGCCGCAACGCCTTGATGCCGTCGGAGAAATACGCGCCATCGGCCACGCCTGGGCGTTGACGTTGCGCGTTGACCTGCTGCCAGGGTTCGTACAGACCCACCTGGTTTTCCTGGATCGGCATGTCGGTGTGCGCGTAGCCGATGGTCAGACCGATGGTGCGGTCGGCGAACTGGTCGATATAGCTGACGTTGAAGCGGTTGCCGTACGGGTCGACGTTGGCGGCCTTGCCCAGCGAATTGCGCTGATAGCGGCCACCGATGGCGATCACACGCTCGTTGTAACTGAGCGGGCGTGCGGTCTGCATGTCGACGGTGCCGGAGAGGCCCTGGCCGACCAGGCCGGCGTCGGGCGTCTTGTAGACGGTGACGCCGCTGACCAGCTCGGACGGGTATTGGTCGAATTCCACGCTGCGGTTGTCGCCGGTGCTGACCACTTCGCGGCCATTGAGCAGCGTGGTGGAAAAGTCCGGTGACAGGCCGCGCACGCTGATGACCTGCGCACGGCCGGCAACGCGTTGCGCAGCCAGGCCGGGCAGGCGTGCCAGCGATTCGGCGATGCTCATGTCCGGCAGGCGGCCGATGTCTTCGGCCGAGATGGCTTCCACGATCGAGGTTGAGTCGCGCTTGACCGAAATGGCACCTTCGATGGCGCGGCGCAGGCCGGTGACCTGGACCTTATCCAACTCGGTGACGGCGCCGGCGGGTTGTTCGGTAGCGGATTGTTCGGTGCTGCCGGTCTGCGCAGGCGTTGCCGATTGCGCGGCAGCCAACGTCGGTGTCATGGCAACGGCCAGGGCGATACTCAGCGCGGAGCGCTTGTGCTTCAACATTTTCCCCTCCCAGGTACATGTTGTTCTTTGATTTTTGATCCGGCAGACGCCTGGATGTCATGCGTCGCACGCCCGGACGGACGTCACGACGGCAACGTATGGTAGACACCGCGCCCGTGTGCAAACGCGGGCTGCATACGTATTCAACCGCGCTGATGGCGATGAAATCGATTCCACGCGCGCCTGTTCACCCGACGCGCCACAGTGGCTGCCGATCCGTCATGCGGGCGCGGCGCTCGCGCCATCGCGGCGCCGCTGTGGTTCGCGCGTTGGCCTTGCAGGCGCTGCGGCAGCCCCGTAGCGGTATCGTTCAGCGCTTGGCCTCCAGCGGAACAAAGCGAATCGCCTGGCCGCCGCCCGGCGCCAGACGCAGCTCCAGGATGTCGCTGCTGCTTACCAGGCGCTCTTCGCGCACGAAGGCGAACGGCTTGCTGACGTAATCCGCGTCGTCGCCATCGCGATAGATCTGCGCGGTGTAGCGCACGCCGGGTTCCAGGAAGCCCAGCGGTACCTGCAGCACGCGGCCATGCTCGTCGGTGATGCTGCCCAGGAACCAGTCGCGGCTATGTCGGTCTTTGCGCGCGATGGTGACGTAATCGCCCACCTCGCCATTCAGTGCCCGGGTCTGATCCCAGTCCACCGCCACGTCCTCGATGAAGCGGAACGCCTCGCGGTGCTGCAGGTAATGCTCGGGCAGGTCGGCGGCCATCTGGATCGGGCTATACAGCGCCACGTACAGCGCCAACTGCCGCGCCAGCGTGCTGGGGATGGCCTGGCCGTTGCGGCCCTTCAGGCTGACGATGCCGGGCGTGTAGTCCATCGGCCCGGCGAGCAGCCGCGTGAACACCAGGTTGACCTCGTGTTCGGGTGGATTGGGCGGCTGGCCCCAGGCGTTGTATTCCATGCCGCGCGCGCCTTCGCGCGAGATCCAGTTGGGGTAAGTGCGGCGCAAGCCGGTGTCCTTGATCGGCTCGTGCGCGTTGACGGCGATATGGCGCTGCGCCGCTTCCTGCACCACGCGCAGATGATGGCGTGCCATCCATTGGCCGTCGTGCCATTCGCGCAGTGGCGTGCCGCCGGCAGGATTGCGGCGCTCCACCTGGCCGTCGTCGCAGACATAACCGGTCTTCACCGAGTCCACGCCGAAGCGTGCATACAGGTCCATCGCCTCGGCGATCTGGTCTTCGTAATGGTCCACTGCACACCCCGTTTCGTGATGGCCGATCAGATGCATGCCCTTGGTTGCGGCGTACTTGCTCAGTGCGGGAAGGTCGAAATCCGGCGTTGGCCGGGTGAAATCGAAACTGCCGCCATTGCCGAACCATTCGCCGTCCCAGCCCGGATTCCAGCCTTCGACCAGCACGCCGCGAAATCCGTGCGCGGCGGCAAAATCGATGTAGCGCCGGGTGGTGGCGGTGGTGGCGGCATGCGTGGGGCCGGTGGCCCAGGTCTGCTGGTTGAGATGCATCGACCACCACACCCCGACGTACTTCGACGGCTTGACCCAGTCCACGGCCCCCAGCGCATTGGGTTCGTTGAGGTTGAGGATCAGATTCGATTCCACCAGGCCGGTGGCCTGATCCGTGATCTGCAGCGTGCGCCACGGCGTGTCGAAGGGCAGGCTGCGCCGTACCTTCCAGCCTTCGGCGGCCGGCGACAGTTGCGCGCGCAGGCGCTGGTCGTCGGTTCGACGCAGCCACATCCCGGCGTAGTCCACCAGCGCGGCTTCGTGCAGCGCAATGTGCAACCCGCTGTCGGTGCGCAACGTCATCGGCGTATGTGCCAGGGTGAGCTGGTTCAGCGGCGTGCGGTTGTACAGGTATTCGTAGTGGATCGGTTCGCCTGCCGGAATCCACCAGGCCTGGGCCGGCTGCGCAATGGCGAACTCGGTCAGTTCGTCGTCGATGATCGCCTCGCGCCATCCCGCTTGTTGCGGAAAGTGATAGCGCAAGCCGACGCCATCGTCGTACACGCGAAAGATCACATCGAAGCGGCGCCGCGCACCGTCGCGCTCGCCTAGCCGAACGCGCAATTCGGCGTAGTGGTTGCGGATCAGGCGCGTTTCGCCCCAGGGTTGCTCCCAGGTGTCGTCGTGATCCTGACGCGCCTGCGAGAGCACCACCAATCCGCGGTCCAGACGCCCGTCGCGCAGGTTGAAGCCCAGCCGCGAGCGCTGCAGCACCGGCTTGCCGAGGCGTTGCACGCGGTAGTACGGCGTGCCACCGTCCAGCTCCAGGCTGACCTGCAAGACGTTGCCGGGTGAGTGCACCTCAATGGCAGTCACCTCGGCGTGGGCCAGTGGTGCAAGACTGCCAAGGCAGCTCAGCACCAGCAGCCGTGCGATCCAGGCGGCGCCCAGTGTCGAGCGTGCTCGACGTGAAGACAGCGGCATATCCCCTCCCAAGGCAACCGTTGCACAAGTGGCGACTATGCAGCCGCCTGCAGCTGCCAGGCCGCGCTGCGTGCTGTCGACAGCCATGAATACGTATGCAGTGATGCGTCTGGGCAGGGCGCGCGTCTACCATGGCGCCACGGCACCTGGGAGGGTCCGCGCCCGTGGCACGACAGTGCCGCGCACCATAACGCGTGCAACGAGGGAGGAAGGCCGACGGTGCAAGCCGTCTTGCCGCTTCGATGCTGAAGATGATCTGCATGGCCGCCACGCTTGGCGTGGCGGCAAGCTCGCCGGTATTGGCCGACGAGCTGGAATTTCAGGGACGCCGGGCACAAGCGCAGGCGCTGGACGATGGTGGTTTCGTGTTGCGTTGGCCGCAAGGCGAGCGTCGCATCGCCGCACAACCAATGCGCTCGCACACCGCCAGCCCGATGTTCGACGCCTTGTTTGCGCTGGCCCAGCAGGAAATGGCCGACGACCGCGTCGATGCGATCCGCGATCCGGCATTCAACGACGGCAAGCCGGTGCCCTGCCGGTGCTTCGAGACCGGCGAACGCTGGCCCTACGTATGGACCCGCGATGTCAGTTTCGCCGCCGATCTGGCATTGGCGCGGCTGGAGCCGGAACGCACGCGCAATGCCTTGCGGTTCAAGCTGTCGAACGCGCGCGACGGCCGCACGCCCGGCCTGTTCGTTGCGCAGGACACCGGCTCCGGCGGTAGCTGGCCGGTCAGCAGCGACCGGGTGGTGTGGTTTCTGGCCGCGCGCGGGCTGCTGGACGACCAACCGTTTGCCGATCAGGTCTGGCAGGCACTGCAGGCAACGATCGCGCAGGACCGCACTGCGGTGTTCGATGCGCGCATCGGTCTGTATCGCGGCGAAACCTCGTTTCTGGATTGGCGCGAGCAGACCTACCCGGAGTGGACGCGCCAGGACGTGCGCTTCATCGCCGAATCCTTCGCGCTCTCCACCAATGTGCTGCATTACCAGGCGCTACGCCTGGCCGAACAGCTCGCACGCCAGCATGGCGATGCACGCGCCGCGCACTACGCGCAATGGGCCGATGCGCTGCGCCAGTCCATCGACGCGCGCTTCTGGGATGCGGGCAGCAACCAGTACGTGAGCTATCTCGGCAACGCGGCGCACCCGGTGCGCTATGCCAAGGTCGATCTGCTGGGCGTGTCGCTGGGGGTGCTGGCCGATGTCTTTCCCACCGAGCGGGCACGCCTGGCATTGCGCAACTACCCCACGGTGGCCGGCGGCAGCCCGGTGGTGTGGCCGCAGGAGGCCGCGCAGCCGATCTACCACAACCGCGCTGTCTGGCCATTCGTCAGTGCCTATGCCTTGCGTGCGGCACGTGCGCTGGACGACGCACCGCGTATTGCGCTGGAACTGCAGTCGTTGATGCGCGGCGCCGCACTGGCAGGGTCGAACATGGAAAACTACGAGATGCAGAGCCTGGCGGTGCATCTGGAGGAGGGCGCACGCAGCGGCCCGGTGGTCAATTCGCCACGCCAGCTGTGGTCGGTTGCAGGCTATCTGTCTGCGGTACTGGACGGCGTGTTTGGCGTTGCGGCCGATGGCAGCGTGGCCCCCAAGTTGCCGCGTCGCCTGATGCCGTTGTTGTTTGGCGAGCGTCAGCAGATCGTGCTGGAGCGGGGCGCACAGCGGTATGTGCTGCAGCGCCCGGCTGGTGCAGACGGCGAGTTGCTGGTCGCCGGTACGGTCACCCGGCACGGGCAGACCACCCACGTGCAGCTGGTTGGACGCAAGGCCGATCCGACCGCTCCGCCGCAACCCAGCCAGGTGTTCGCGCCGGAAGCCCCGGCTGCTCCGATTGCACAGCGTCGCGGCAATGGGTCCCGCATCGGCATTCCGGCCGGCACCACGCTGCATCTGGATGGCCGCGCGCTGGCGGCGAGCGGGGCCTGGGATCTGCCCGATGATGGCCTGCTGCACATGCTCAGCCTGACCCGACGCAAGAATGGACTCGAATCACTGCACAGTCCTGCACTGACGCTTGGACCGGTGCAGGAACTGCAAGGCGACCAGTCCTGGCAGTGGCGATCCCAACGCACCGGCCAGCATCGCGTCGCGCTGCGCTATCGCAACGACACTGGCCCGATCAACACCGGTGTCACTGCGGCAGTGAAACGGTTGCTGCTCGACTGCCCGGGCAAGCCCCTGCAGTCGCAGGTCATCGTCATGCCGCATAGCGTGGGCGAGCAGCTGTCCACGCAAGTGAGCTTCGATGTGGTGGCCGGGCAGGCGTGTACGTTGCGGCTGGAGGATGGCTTCAACATGAGTGCGCTGGCGCACTTCGCGCAGTACAACGGCGGCCGCGGCGGCCGCGACGGTGTGGTCAACACCGCGCAGGTGAGTGCGTTGCTGATCGGCCCCGCCGCAGCGGCGGAGGGCGTGCAATGACGGCCAAACCGCGCTTGAGCTTCTGGCACATCTGGAACATGTGCTTCGGCTTTCTGGGCATCCAGTTCGGGTTCGCCCTGCAGAACGCCAATGCCAGCCGCATCTTCCAGACCCTGGGTGCGCAGGTCGATGACGTGCCAGGGCTGTGGATTGCGGCGCCACTGACCGGGCTGATCGTGCAGCCCATCATCGGGTACCTGTCCGATCGCACCTGGACTCCCTGGGGCCGCAGGCGTCCGTATTTCATGGTGGGCGCGCTGTTCACCACGCTTGCGCTGGTGGTGATGCCGAACGCACCACTGCTGTGGATCGCCGCCGGTACGCTGTGGGTGCTGGATGCTTCGATCAATATTTCGATGGAGCCGTTCCGTGCCCTGGTCGGCGATCAGTTGCCACCCTCGCAGCGGCCGACCGGCTATGCGATGCAGAGTTTCTTCATTGGTGTCGGGGCGATCGTGGCGAGCTTTCTGCCATGGTTGTTGACGCATTGGGGGGTTGCCAATACCGCGGCGCCGGGCCAGCTGCCCGACAGCGTGCGGTACGCGTTTTATCTCGGCGCGGCGGTGCTGTTCCTTTCGATCGCCTGGACGGTGCTGCGCACGCGCGAATACAGCCCTGCGCAGCTGGCCGCGTTCGATGACGCACATGCGCCTGCCGCGACTCCGGCTAACACCGGCATCCTGCCCTCGCGTCTAGCGAGCGCCCGGT
The DNA here is from genome assembly GCF_000802365.1 of Xanthomonas cannabis pv. cannabis. GTDB lineage: Bacteria > Pseudomonadota > Gammaproteobacteria > Xanthomonadales > Xanthomonadaceae > Xanthomonas > Xanthomonas cannabis. The sequence goes on along the minus strand of NZ_JSZE01000010.1, from coordinate 25,759 downwards.
GGTGTGCCGCCGGCGTGCTGCTTGCCGCAGCCATTGCCTGGCAGCATGGCGATCGCATGCTGTACGTCCTGGCCGGCCTGTGCATCGCCTATGGCGCACTGCTCGCGCTGGCACGTGCCTTGCCGTCGACCAACATGCTGGTGGTCATCGTGCAGGACGTGCGCAGCATGCCGACAACGATGCGGCGGTTGGCGTGGGTGCAGTTCTTCTCGTGGTTTGCGCTGTTTGCGATGTGGATCTACACCACCGCCGCAGTCACCCAGGTGCACTTCGGTGCCGGTGACGACACCGCATCGGCCGCCTACAACGAAGGCGCCAACTGGGTGGGCGTGCTGTTCGGTGCCTATAACGGGTTTGCTGCGCTGGCCGCCTTGGTCATTCCGTTGCTGGTACGGGCGATCGGCCTGCGTTGGAGTCACCTGTGCAATCTGTGGCTGGGCGCTGCAGGGCTGCTGTCGATGCTGGTGATCCGCGATCCGCAATGGTTGTTGCTGTCGATGCTGGGCATCGGTTTTGCCTGGGCCTCGATTCTGTCGCTGCCGTACGCCTTGCTGTCCGACAGCGTGCCCGCCGCCAAGATGGGCGTGTACATGGGCATCTTCAATTTCTTTATCGTGATTCCGCAATTGGTGGCGGCCAGCGCATTGGGCTTCGTGCTCCGCGCATGGCTGGGCGGCCAACCGATCTATGCGCTGGCCATCGGTGGCCTCAGCCTGCTGATTGCAGGCGTGTGCGTGGTGCGGGTTCCAGTGGCCTCGGGAGGGCAGTGATGCGCAGTGCGATGTATGTGGCGTTGACGATGTACGCAGGCGCGGCAATCGCGGCGCCTGCTGCCAAGGATTATTACGGCACCCTGGAACCGTTCGCTGCGGATGCGGTGTATTTCGTGGTCACCGACCGCTTCGTCAACGGCGACACCGGCAACGATCATCGCGACCAGGGTGGGGCGCATCGCACGTTCGACGTGCCAACACCGTGCGCCGATGGCAGCGAGGACAACATCGGTTACCTGGGTGGCGATTTCAAAGGCATCGTCGAGCATGCCGACTACATTCGCGGCCTGGGGTTCGGCGCGGTGTGGATCACCCCGATCGTCGACAACCCTGATCAGGCGTTTACCGGCGGCAAGCCGATCACCTGCGGCAGCACGCTCAGTGACCACGGCAAGACCGGGTATCACGGCTACTGGGGCGTCAACTTCTACAAGCTCGACGAGCATCTTCCCAGCCCGGGCCTGGACTTTGCCAGCTTCACCCGCGCCATGCACGCCAATCAATTGAAGGTCGTGCTGGACATCGTGGGCAACCACGGCTCGCCCGCCTACACCATGCCGGTGGCGCAGCCCGGTTTCGGCAAGCTCTATGACGCGCAGGGGCGTTTAGTGGCCGACCACCAGAACCTGCCGCCGGCGCAGCTGGACCCGCAGCACACCCCGTTGCATGCGTTCTACAACACCGGTGGCGGCCTGGCGGAGTTGTCCGACCTCAACGAAAACAATCCGGCGGTGCTCGACTACCTGGCGGGCGCTTATCTGCAATGGATGGAGCAGGGCGCCGATGCCTTCCGTATCGATACGATCGGCTGGATGCCCGATCGCTTCTGGCATGCGTTTGTTGCGCGCATCCGTGAGCAGCGCCCGGGATTTTTCATGTTCGGTGAAGCCTTCGATTACGACGCCGACAAGATTGCCGGCCATACCTGGGCGCGCAATGCCGGCGTCAGCGTGCTGGATTTTCCGTTGAAGCAGCAGCTTTCCGCGGTTTTCGGTCATGCGCAGGCCGGCTTCGAAACGCTCGCCGCGCCGCTGTTCCTGCGTCAGGGCCCGTATGCGAACCCCTACGAGCTGATGAGCTTTTACGACAACCACGACATGGCACGGCTGGATGCCAGCGACACCGGCTTCATCGATGCGCACAACTGGTTGTTCACTGCGCGCGGCATTCCGGTGATCTATTACGGCTCGGAGATCGGCTTCATGCGTGGGCGCGCCGAGCACGCCGGCAATCGCAACTACTTCGGCGTCGAGCGCATCCGCGATGCACCGCAGAGCCCCATCTTCGGCCCGCTGCAGCAGATCGCACGTGTGCGCCGCGACACGCCGGCGCTGCAGCGTGGCGTGCAGGTCGATATTGCCCTGCGCGGCGAACAGGCGGCGTTCCTGCGCGTGTACCAGTACGCCGGAACCAGCCAGATGGCGCTGGTGCTGCTCAACAAGGGCGATGCGGCAACCGCGATCACGGTGAGCCGCTTCCTGCAATCTGGCACGTGGCGCGATGCGGTCAGCGGCGAGCAGGTGCAGGTGCGGGGGCGGTTACTGACGCAGGTGCCGGCGCATGGCGTGCGGGTATTGCTATCGGATGCGCCGGTCACCGATCCGGCATTGCGCAAGCAACTCGATGCGCAGATGGCCGAACAAGCCGCACGCGACGCCCGCAATAGGTAGAAGTGCGGCTGGGCACGATGAGGCATCGCCGGTAACGCCCCGTCGCGCCCGGGTGCGCTCCTACGCAGCGTGCGGCCGATCTCGCAATCTGCCGTGCACGCTGCCCCGAATCGAACCCCGAATCCCGAATCAGCGCCTGACGGCCCCCTCCGCCGCCCGGCCCGCCACCGCCTCGCCAGCGTCTGCGCCGGACGGGGTCCACCCCAGCGGCGGCTGCAAGCCGCTGCTGCGCGACGAGTCGCGTAACGCCAGCCGCACCGGAATCGTACGGCTCTGCGCCGCTTCGCCACGGATCAGCGCCACCAGGCTTTCCACCAGCAAGGTGCCGGCCTGCTTGGTGTCCTGTTGCACGGTGGACAACGCCGGCGCCACCGATGCGGCCAACGCGATGTCGTCGAAGCCGCTGACCGCCACGTCCTGCGGCACGCGCAGGCCGCGTTCGCGCAGCGCGCGCATCGCGCCGATGGCGATCAGGTCGCTGGCCGCGCACACCGCATCGAACGCCTTGCCGCTGTCGAGCAAGGCCAGGCAGGCGGCGTGGCCGGACGATTCGGTGGTGATCGCATCGAACTGCAGCGCTGCATCGGCAACCAGATCCTGCTGCGCCAGCGCGGCAACGTGGCCGCGGTAGCGTTCCTCGAATTCGGGGTAGTGATTGGAGGCATGGCCCAGAAACGCAATGCGCCGGCAGCCCTGAGCCAATAAATGCTCGGTGATGTCGAGCCCGCCCTGATAGTTGTCGCTGCCGATCGAGATGCCCGGCTGCCCCGGCAGTGCGGCACCCCAGCGCACGAAGTGCGTGCCTTGCTCCACCAGCAACTGCAGCCGCTGCCGCGACTCCTGGTAGTCGCCATAGCCCAGCAGGATGATGCCATCGGCCTTGTTGCTGTCTTCGTAGTCGGCCTGCCAATCCTTGGACAGCTGCTGGAACGACACCAGCAGGTCGTAGCCCTGCAGCGCGCAGGCGCGGGTGATCGAGCCCAGCATGGAATGAAAGAACGGGTTGATCAGCGAATCGTCGGCGGTGGGGTCTTCGAAGAACAGCAGCGCCAGCGTGCCGGCATTGCGCAGCCGCAGCGACGAGGCGTTCTTGTCGACCTTGTAGTTCAGCTCGCGGGCAATGCGCAGGATGCGTTGGCGGGTTTCCTCGTTGACCATCGGGCTGCCGCGCAGGGCGCGCGACACGGTCGGCTGCGAGACGCCGGCCAGGTAGGCGATATCCAGCGAGGTGGCTTTACCCTTGATGGTCATGGTCGGCAACGGCAGGACAAGTGGCCGGCATCATGCCATGCGCCCGCCGGTGCCGTGCCGCCGCACGCAACGGCCGGCTGATTGGTTTACCATTCACGCCCAAGACCCCTTGCGAGAAGGTGGCCCGCGCCCAGCGCCGGCCCAGCGTGCGACATGAGCACTACCACCGCCCACCGTTGATCCCGACCGGCGCCCGTTTCCGTGGCACCCGCGACGCGGTCTTTCGCATGACCTTTCCCGCTTCTTCCCGAGCCTGCCCAGCAATGGCCAGATCTCCCATGGCAGCCGACCGCTGCAGCCAGACCAGACCTCACTCTTGCCCATGATCAACATCACGCTCCCCGACGGCAGCCGCCGCGAATTCGAATCCCCCGTCTCGGTGATGCAGGTCGCCCAGTCGATCGGCGCCGGCCTGGCCAAGGCCACCATCGCCGGCCAGGTCGACGGCCAGCTGGTCGATGCCAGCGACGTCATCGACCATGACGCCAGCCTGCGCATCATTACCGCCAAGGATGCCGAGGGCGTGGAGATCATCCGCCACTCCTGCGCGCATCTGGTCGGGCACGCGGTCAAGCAGCTCTACCCCGAGGTCAAGATGGTGATCGGCCCGGTCATCGCCGAAGGCTTCTATTACGACATCTACAGCGAGCGCCCGTTCACCCCCGAAGACATGGCGGCGATCGAGCAGCGCATGCAGGAATTGATCGCGCAGGACTACGACGTCATCAAGAAGGTCACCCCGCGCGCCGAGGTGATCGAGGTGTTCGCCCAGCGTGGCGAGGAGTACAAGCTGCGCCTGATCGAGGACATGTCCGAGGACATCACCGCGATGGGCCTGTACTACCACCAGGAATACGTGGACATGTGCCGCGGCCCGCACGTGCCCAATACGCGCTTCCTCAAGGCGTTCAAGCTGACCCGCATTTCCGGCGCCTACTGGCGCGGGGATGCCAAGAACGAGCAGCTGCAGCGCATCTACGGCACCGCCTGGGCCGACAAGAAGCAGCTGGACGCCTATATCCTGCGCATGGAAGAAGCCGACAAGCGCGACCACCGCCGCATCGGCAAGGCGCAGGACCTGTTCCACCTGCAGGAAGAAGCGCCCGGCCTGGTGTTCTGGCACCCCAAGGGCTGGTCGCTGTGGCAGGTGGTCGAGCAGTACATGCGCAAGGTCTACCGCGATAGCGGCTACGGCGAAGTACGCTGCCCGCAGATCCTGGATGTCTCGCTGTGGCAGAAATCCGGCCACTGGGACAACTACCAGGACGCGATGTTCTTCACCGAATCGGAGAAGCGCACCTACGCAGTCAAGCCGATGAACTGCCCCGGCCACGTGCAGGTGTTCAACCAGGGCCTGCACAGCTACCGCGACCTGCCGATCCGCTACGGCGAGTTCGGCGCCTGCCACCGCAACGAGCCCTCCGGCGCGCTGCACGGCATCCTGCGCGTGCGCGGCTTCACCCAGGACGACGGCCACGTGTTCTGCCTGGAATCGCAGATCGAATCCGAAGTGACCGCCTTCCACCAGCAGGCGCTGGCGGTCTACACCGCGTTCGGCTTCGACGACATCCAGATCAAGATCGCGCTGCGTCCGGAAAAGCGCCTGGGCGACGATGCCACCTGGGACAAGGCCGAAGCCGCGCTACGCAGCGCACTGGGCGTCTGCGGGGTGGAATGGCAGGAGCTGCCGGGCGAGGGCGCCTTCTACGGCCCCAAGATCGAGTACCACCTCAAGGACGCCATCGGCCGCACCTGGCAGCTGGGCACCATGCAGGTCGATTTCATGATGCCGGGCCGCCTCGGCGCCGAGTACGTGGACGAAAACAGCCAGAAGAAGCATCCGGTCATGCTGCACCGGGCCATCGTCGGCTCGATGGAGCGGTTCATCGGCATTTTGATCGAACACCATGCCGGCGCCTTCCCGTCCTGGCTGGCCCCGGTGCAGGTCGTTGTCGCCAACATCACCGACGCTCAGGCTGAATATGTCGACTCGGTTAGGAAAACCCTTGCAAATCAAGGCTTCCGTGTCAGCGCCGATTTGCGTAACGAGAAGATCGGTTATAAGATTCGAGAGCATACGCTGCAACGCGTGCCATATCTGCTCGTGGTCGGCGACCGTGAGAAGGAAAATGGCGCTGTCGCCGTGCGGACGCGTTCGGGAGAGGACCTCGGGACCATGACGGTCTCGGCCTTTATCGAACGCCTGCAGGCAGAGCAGGCAGCGTGAGCCAACCCCGGCCGGTCTGGATGATCCGGATGCGCCGGTTCGATTCCTCTGGGAGATTGCAATATCAGTACCCCTGACAACAAACAGAACCGCAAGAACCAAGAAATCCGTGTGCCGCGCGTCCGCGTGATCGGCAGCGACGGTGAGATGGTCGGCGTGTTGTCGCGCGACGAAGCGCTCGCCAAGGCCGAAGAAGAAGGCCTGGATCTGGTCGAAATCCAGCCGCAGGCCGATCCGCCGGTCTGCAAGATCATGGATTTCGGCAAGTTCAAGTTCGAGCAGCAGAAAAAGGCCAACGAGGCCAAGAAGAAGACCAAGCAGGTCGAGATCAAGGAACTCAAGTTCCGTCCGGTCACCGACGAGGGCGACTACCAGATCAAGTTGCGTAACATGCGCCGCTTCCTGGAAGAGGGCGACAAGGTCAAGGTCAACATCCGCTTCCGTGGCCGTGAAATGAGCCACCAGGAGCTCGGCCGCGAGATGGCGGCGCGGATCGAGGCCGATCTGGGCGAAGACATCGTCATCGAATCCCGTCCGCGCCTGGAAGGGCGTCAGATGGTCATGATGATCGCACCCAAGAAGAAGATCTGAGGATCTTCTTTCGTGCTGCGTCGGGCCCGGCGGGTCTGTCGCAGCCGCAGGATCAATGACTTGCAGGAATTCCCGGCAACGGGTAGACTGCGCGGCCCGCTTTATCGGGGGCGCCGTGCAAGCGGCATCAGGACCTGTCCGGATCGTGTTCGATCAAGGACTTACAAGCAGGCAAGGGCAAGGATGGAAAGTGTGGTCGCAAGGCTGCCGCCCGTGTCAGTGACAAAACACCATCAAGGACATTGCAATGCCCAAGATCAAGACCAACCGGGCGGCGGCCAAGCGTTTCCGCAAGACCGCCTCCGGCAAGTACAAGTGCGGCCACGCAAACCGTAGCCACATCCTCACGAAGAAAGCGACCAAGCGGAAGCGCAACCTGCGGCAGACGAATCACGTCCGTGCCGAGGACGCTGGCCGTCTCGATCGTATGCTTCCCTACCTCTGAGGACTGACCCATGGCACGAGTAAAGCGTGGCGTACAGGCGCGTCGCCGCCACAAGAAAATTCTGACCCTGGCAAAGGGTTACTACAACGCTCGCCGCAAGGTGTTCCGCGTTGCCAAGCAGGCGGTCATCAAGGCGCAGCAGTACGCCTACATTGGCCGTAAGCAGAAGAAGCGTAATTTCCGTTCGCTGTGGATCACCCGCATCAATGCGGCTGCCCGCATCAACGGCCTGAGCTACAGCCGTTTCATGAATGGCCTGCTCAAGGCGGGCATCACCCTGGACCGCAAGGTGCTGGCTGATATCGCCGTGCACGACGCCGCCGGCTTTGCCGCGCTGGCCGAGAAGGCAAAGGGCGCGCTGGCGGCGTAAATGCAGGTCCCTCTGCAAGAGCCCGCACATCCATGTGCGGACTGCTTGAAAAAGCGGGTCATCGGATGTAGTCACACTTGGTGTGCATGCCTTCGGTGAGGTGAGACGCAGAGATGCAGGGGGAAGGGCGCGAGTCCTTCCCCTTTTTGCGTTTTTGCGAGGCCATCAAGTGGGTGATGGCAGGTCAATGCAGTGACAATGCGTTCCGGTGCATCCGGAAACACCGTTCGGCTAGCAGTTGAGGCGCAAGTGCAATGAGTGAGATTCAATCCCTGACCGAGCGCGCGCTGGCCGATGTTGCCGCGGCGCAGACGCCGGACCAACTGGAAGCATTGCGGGTGGCCTTGCTGGGCAAGAGCGGCAGCATCACTGCCCAGCTCAAGCAGCTCGGCACGTTGCCGCCCGAGCAGCGCAAGGCGGCGGGCGAGGCGATCAACCAGACGCGCGATGTGCTGACCGCCGCGTTGTCCGAACGCAAGAACACCCTGGAAACGGCTGCGCTCGACGCACGTCTGGCCGGCGAAACTATCGACGTCACCTTGCCGGGCCGCCGCAGCGAACGTGGCGGCCTGCATCCGGTCACGCGGACGCTCGAGCGCATCGTCGAAATCTTCGCGCGGCTGGGGTATGAGTTGTCCGATGGCCCGGAAATCGAAGACGACTGGCACAACTTCGAGGCACTGAATTTTCCGCCGCACCACCCGGCGCGCGCAATGCACGACACCTTCTACTTCGGTGATGGCCGCCTGCTGCGCACGCATACCTCCGGCGTCCAGGTGCGTTACATGGATGCGCACACACCGCCGCTGCGCATGATCGCGGCCGGCAAGGTGTACCGCTCCGATTCGGACCAGACCCATTCGCCGATGTTCCATCAGGTCGAAGGCCTGCTGGTGGACGAGCATTCCAACTTCGCCGACCTCAAGGGCACCTTGTCCGAGTTCGTGCGTGCGTTCTTCGAGCGCGATTTCGAAATGCGTTTCCGCCCCAGCTATTTCCCGTTCGTGGAACCGGGGGCGGAAGTGGACATCGCCTGGCAGCAGCCCGACGGAAGCACCCGTTGGTTGGAAGTGCTGGGCTGCGGCATGGTGCACCCCAACGTGCTGCGCAGCGTCGGCATCGACCCCGAGCGATACACCGGCTTCGCGTTCGGCCTGGGCGTTGAGCGCTTCGCGATGCTGCGCTACGGCGTCAACGACCTGCGCGCCTTCTTCGAAAACGATGTGCGTTTTCTTCGGCAGTTTGCTTGACGGCGGGGAATCGGGGATTCGGGATTGGGGATTTGCAACCGCGCCCCGGTCCTTCCCCAGACTCCGTCGGCGTGTTCCAGCTAATCCCCAATCCCGAATCCCCAATCCCGGCTCCTCATGAAATTCTCTGAAAATTGGCTGCGTAGCCACGTCCCGACCCAGGCCACGCGCGATGAACTGGCTGCGACGCTGACGGCGATCGGTCTGGAAGTCGAAGACGTCACGCCGTTGGGCGAGGCGCTGGGGCAGGTGGTGGTGGCGCGTATCGTCGAGGCGGTGCCTCACCCTGAGGCTGATCGGCTGCAGATCTGCAGTGTCGATGCAGGGCAGGGGGAGTTGCTGCAGATCGTGTGCGGGGCGCCGAATGCGCGCGCCGGTCTGGTGGCGCCGCTGGCGCTGGTCGGTGCGCAGATCGGCGAGCTGACCATCACCGCGGCCAAGCTGCGTGGCGTGGCCTCCAACGGCATGCTGTGCTCGGCCAAGGAGCTGGGTCTGGACAGCGATGCGTCCGGCCTGTTCGAGCTGCCCGACGATGCCCCGGTGGGCCAGGCGCTGGCCAACTATCTGGGGCTCCCCGATGCCAGCATCGAGATCAAACTCACGCCCAATCGCGCCGATTGCTTCAGCGTGCGTGGCATCGCCTTCGACGTGGCGGCCGCGTGCGCCAGCGAAGTGGTGGCCTTCGACGCCGGTGCGGTGGCGCCGGTGTCCACCCGTACGCTAGCGGTGGAGCTGGACGCCGGTAAGGATGCGCCGCGCTATTGCGGCCGTGTGATCGAAGGGATTGACCCGGCCGCCAAGACGCCGGTGTGGCTGGCCGAGCGGCTACGCCGCAGCGGCGCGCGTCCGGTGTCCTTGCTGGTGGACATCACCCAGTACGTGATGCTGGAACTGGGCCAGCCTATGCATGCCTTCGATCTGGATACCTTGCAGGGCCCGATCGGCGTGCGGCATTCGCGCAGCGGCGAGCAGCTGGCGCTGCTGGATGGGCGTCAGGTGACCCTGGACGACAGCTTCCTGACCATCACCGATGCCGGCCGCGCGGTTGCACTGGCCGGTTTGATGGGAGGCCTGGAGACCCGCGTCACCGACGCCACGCGCAATGTGTTCCTGGAGTCGGCGTACTTCGACCCGGCCGCCATCATGGGCCGTGGCCGCAAGTTCGGCCTGCACACCGACGCCGGGCATCGCTTCGAACGCGGCGTGGACCCGGCCTTGCCGCCGCAGGCAATCGAGGTCGCCACGCGTCTGGTGCTGGAACTGGCCGGCGGTACGCCAGGCCCGGTGGTGCACGCGCAGCTGCCGGAGCATCTGCCGCAGGCCGCGCCCATCCTGCTGCGTCGCGCGCGCATCGCGCGCGTGCTCGGCATCGCGATCGACGATGCCGAGGTGGTGCGCATCCTGAGCGCGCTCGGCATGCAGGTCGATGCGGTTGCCGAGGGCTGGCAGGTGATGGCACCGAGCCGGCGCTTCGATATCGCCATCGAAGAAGATCTCATCGAGGAGCTGGCGCGTATCCACGGCTACGATCGCGTGCCGACCACGCTGCCCGGTGGCGCCAGCCGGATCGCGATGCCAAGCGAGACCCAACTGGACGAATTGAGCGTGCGCCGCCAACTGGTGGCGCGCGAGCTGCAGGAAACCATCAACTACGCGTTTGTCGATGCCGCGCTGTTGCAGCGCTGGCAGTTGGATGAGGGCCTGGTGTCGCTGGCCAATCCGCTCAGCGCCGAGCTGGCCGTGATGCGTCCGCGCCTGCTGCCTGGCCTGGTGGCGACGCTGGGCCGCAACGTCGCCCGTCAGGCCGGGCGGGTGCGGTTGTTCGAGCTGGGCAAGGTCTTTGCCGCAGCCGAGCAGACCGGCGCCGCGCCGCAGGAATCCCAGCACGTGGCTGCGGCCGTGTGCGGCGATGCGTTGGCCCTGCAGTGGGGCGAACCCTCACGCAAGGTGGACTTCCACGACGTGAAGGGCGACCTGATGGCCCTGGCGGCGGCCAGCGGCGCGAAGCTGGAATTCCAGCCGTCCGCCCAGCCGTTCGGGCATCCGGGGCGGTCGGCCGACGTCTATCGCGACGGCGTTCGCATCGGCTGGATCGGGCAGGTGCATCCACGCCTGGCCAAGTCGCTGGAGATCGATGTGGATGTGATCGCATTCGAACTGCAGCTGGCACCACTCGTGCAGCGCGCACTGCCGCGCGCCGGCGAGCTGTCGCGCTTCCCGTCGGTGCGTCGCGATCTTGCCTTCCTGGTACCCGAGCAGGTGAGCTGGGCGGCGCTGTCGGCGAGCGTGCAGACCACGGTGGGCCCGTTGTTGCGTGAGGTGCAGCTGTTCGACCGCTATGTCGGGCAGGGGGTCGAGCCAGGTTTCAAGAGTCTGGCTATGGGCTTGATTTTGCAGGATAACTCGCGCACTCTCACTGACCGGGACGTGGACGCGGTTGTCACCGACGTGGTGGCCGTGATCGAGCGCGAGCATCGCGCCCGGATCCGGAGTTGAGGCGGTAATCAGGGGAGTGGCATGGCATTGACGAAAGCAGAGATGGCCGAGCGTCTGTTTGACGAGGTCGGTCTGAACAAGCGCGAGGCAAAGGAATTTGTCGACGCGTTTTTCGACGTGCTGCGCGATGCCCTGGAGCAGGGTCGTCAGGTGAAGCTGTCGGGTTTCGGCAACTTCGATCTGCGGCGCAAGAATCAACGGCCCGGTCGCAATCCCAAGACCGGCGAGGAAATTCCGATCTCGGCCAGGACGGTGGTGACCTTCCGCCCGGGCCAGAAGCTCAAGGAACGGGTGGAGGCTTATGCTGGATCCGGGCAGTAATCGCGAGCTACCGCCGATCCCGGCCAAGCGCTACTTCACCATCGGTGAGGTGAGCGAGCTGTGCGACGTCAAGCCGCATGTGTTGCGGTATTGGGAAACGGAATTCCCCAGCCTGGAGCCGGTCAAGCGGCGTGGCAATCGCCGGTACTACCAGCGGCACGACGTGTTGATGGTGCGTCAGATCCGGGGGCTGCTGTACGAGCAGGGTTACACCATTGGCGGCGCACGGCTGCGTCTGGAAGGCGAGGGTGCCAAGAGCGAGTCGGCACTGAGCAACCAGATCATCAAGCAGGTGCGGATGGAGCTGGAAGAAGTGCTTCAACTGCTACGCCGCTAGGAAAACGCTTCATAAAGCCGCTATAATCGCAGGCCGTCCTCGCGACGGGTGCAGCACTTCGGGGTATAGCGCAGCCTGGTAGCGCACTAGTCTGGGGGACTAGTGGTCGTCGGTTCGAATCCGGCTACCCCGACCAAACAGCAAAGCCCATGTCCTCAGGACATGGGCTTTTTTGTTGCGTTGCAACATTGCATTTTTGTGTCCTGGCGTGGCCTGGCCGATACGCAGATCGGCATATCGCGGTGCAGCATGAACCGCATGCTAGCGCCCGGTTTCCACGGTCCGGTTCGCTATGGACCTGGGTCACGGAATGATGCTAAGTGCCCGAAAACGTTCTAGATCATTAGCGAAATATCAGGACGTGGATCACGTTTTGTTAACGCACTAACGACGAACTTGAATCAATAGGCCAACGCCGTCAAAAAAATGGCGAGCTGCGTCTTGCGGTGGATTCTTTCTGTGCCATAGTGCAGTGCAACACGTCATCCCTGTCGTGATCCCGTCGTGGGATAAACCTCTCTGTCGTACGTTCGTGCTGGCGTGTTGGCCGGTTGAATGCTGCGCGAGCTCCTGTCCCACCCAACCGAGGCAGCCAGCCACACGCATGAAGAAACTGATCGGACGATTCTGCCAAGGCCTCAGCCTGGCGTTGATCTGCTCGATGACACTGGGCGCTTGCAGCACCGGGAAGGACATGGCGACGTCGTTGCCGCTTCCCGATCCGCTCGCAATGTCGGCGGTGCAACCCGAGTATCGACTCTCCCCAGGCGACCTGTTGCTGGTCAAGGTGTTCCAGGTCGACGATCTGGAGCGGCAGGTCCGCATCGATCAGAACGGTCACATCTCGCTGCCGTTGATCGGCGACGTCAACGCCGCCGGCATGGGCGTGGGGGAACTCGAAAAGATGGTCGCCGATCGCTATCGCGGTGGCTATCTGCAGAACCCACAAGTGTCGGTCTTCGTGCAGGAGTCCAACGGCCGTCGCGTGACCGTGACCGGCGCGGTCGATGAACCCGGCATCTATCCGGTGATCGGTGCCAACCTGACCTTGCAGCAGGCCATCGCGCAGGCCAAGGGCGTCAGCACCGTGGCCAGCCGCGGCAATGTCATCGTGTTTCGCACGGTCAACGGGCAGAAGATGATCGCGCGTTTCGACCTGACCGAAATCGAGAAGGGTGCCAACCCGGACCCTGAAATCTACGGCGGCGACATCGTTGTGGTGTATCGCTCGGATGCGCGCGTCTGGTTGCGCACCATGCTGGAACTGACCCCCTTGGTGATGGTGTGGCGCGCTTACCGATGAGTATGAATTCCGACAATCGTTCTTCGCCGTCGCATCGCCACGGACACCTCGAACTGGCAGACGTCAGCCTGATGGATTACTGGCGCGCCCTGGTGTCGCAGCGGTGGCTGATCATCCTGATCACCATCGGTGCGGTATTGCTGGCCCTGGTGATCACCTTGCTGATGCCAGAAAAGTATCGGGCCACCAGCACGCTGCAGATCGAGCGTGACTCGCTCAATGTGGTCAACGTCGACAACCTGATGCCCGTGGAATCGCCGCAGGACCGCGACTTCTACCAGACCCAGTATCAATTGCTGCAGAGCCGATCGCTGGCACGCGCGGTGATCCGCGAAGCCAAGCTCGACCAGGAGCCGGCGTTCAAGCAGCAGGTTCAAGAGGCGCTGGAAAAAGCAGCGGCAAAGAACCCGGAAGCGGGCAAGACGGTGGACTCGCGCCAGGCCATCATCGAGCGCAGCCTCACCGACACCTTGCTTGCAGGTCTGGTGGTCGAGCCGATCCTCAATTCGCGTCTGGTCTACGTCAATTACGATTCGCCGGACCCGGTGCTGGCAGCGAAGATCGCCAATACCTATCCGAAGGTGTTCATCGTCAGCACGCAGCAGCGTCGCATGAAGGCGTCTTCGTTCGCGACCAAGTTCCTGGCAGAGCGCCTGGAGCAGCTGCGCTCCAAGGTGGAAGATTCCGAAAAGGCCCTGGTGGCATACTCGACCGACGAGCAGATCGTCTCGGTCGGCGACGACAAGCCATCGCTGCCGGCGCAGAACCTGACCGACCTCAATGCATTGCTTGCGTCGGCACAGGACGCACGTATCAAGGCCGAGGCGGCCTGGCGCCAGGCCGCCTCCGGTGATGCCATGTCGCTGCCGCAGGTGCTCAGCAGCCCGCTGATCCAGACCCTGCGTGGCGAGCAGGTGCGCCTGACCAGCGAGTACCAGCAGAAGCTGTCGACGTTCAAGCCGGATTACCCGGAAATGCAGCGCCTGAAAGCGCAGATCGAAGAATCGCGCAGGCAGATCAATGGCGAGATCATCAACGTGCGCCAGTCGTTGAAGGCCACCTACGATGCATCGGTGCATCAGGAGCAATTGCTCAACGAACGTATCGCCGGCCTGCGCAACAACGAGCTCGACCTGCAAAGCCGCAGCATCCGCTACAACATGCTCAAGCGCGACGTTGACACCAACCGTCAGCTCTACGATGCGCTTCTGCAGCGCTACAAGGAAATCGGTGTGGCGAGCAACGTGGGCGCCAACAACGTGACCATCGTCGACACTGCAGATGTGCCTACGTCGAAGACTTCTCCGAAACTCAAATTGAACCTCGCGTTGGGCTTCATCTTTGGCGTATTCCTGGGTCTGGCGGTGGCGCTGGTGCGCTATTTCCTGCGCGGGACCGGGCAGGAAACACGATTGAACTGACATCGTGGTGTTGCAAAACAGTGGTTAATTAAAGTGACAACCGATTCAGCGTGGAAAAGGTTGGATTCCGTATGTTTCGGGCTCCTTCGTTTGAAAGTTTGTCTCTGTTGAAACAAAGGGCTGTCGGGCGATCTGGGGTCGGTAGGTATTACCGCGTTGATCGCTCGACGGAGATGATTGAAAGCTCGCGTGCGACTCGTATGTTCCCCCGCATGCACCGTATCGAGTTTGGAGGACATCCCCATGCTTTTGGCAGACCTGAGTAGCGCGACTTACACGACATCCTCGCCGCGATTGTTGTCCAAGTACTCGGCCGCGGCCGACCTGGTGCTGCGCGTGTTCGACCTGACCATGGTGGTCGTGTCGGGCCTGATCGCCTATCGCATCGTATTCGGCTCCTGGGTTCCCGCGGCGCCATATCGGGTTGCGATCGGTACCACGCTGCTGTACTCGGTGATCTGCTTCGCGCTGTTTCCGCTGTATCGCAGCTGGCGCGGTCGGGGGCTGCTGAGCGAGTTGATGGTGCTGGGTGGTGCCTTCGGCGGTGTCTTTGCGCTGTTCGCGGTGCATGCGCTGATCGTGCAGGTGGGCGAGCAGGTCTCGCGTGGCTGGATCGGCCTGTGGTTCGTCGGCGGGCTGGCATCGCTGGTCGCCGCACGTACCCTGTTGCGCGGCTTTCTGAATCACCTGCGCGCCCAGGGCGTGGACGTGCAGCGGGTGGTGGTGGTGGGCTTGCGCCACCCGGTGATGAAGATCAACCACTACCTGAGCCGCAACCCGTGGGTCGGCATGAACCTGGTGGGTTACTTCCGCACGCCTTACGACATTGCCGTGACCGAGCAGCGCCAGTCGCTACCGTGCCTGGGCGAGCCCGATGCGCTGATCGACTATTTGAAGGACAACCAGGTCGAGCAGGTCTGGATTTCGCTGCCGCTGGGCGAGCGTGACCACATCAAGCAGCTGCTGCAGCGTCTGGACCGTTACCCGATCAATGTGAAGCTGGTGCCCGACCTGTTCGATTTCGGGTTGTTGAATCAGTCCGGTGAGCAGATCGGCAACACGCCGGTGATCAATCTGCGCCAGGGTGGTGTGGATCGCGACAATTACTTCGTCGTCGCCAAGGCGCTGCAGGACAAGATCCTGGCCGTGATCGCGCTGATGGGCCTGTGGCCGCTGATGGCCGCCATTGCCGTGGGCGTCAAGATGAGCTCGCCAGGCCCGGTGTTCTTCCGTCAGCGCCGCCATGGCCTGGGCGGTCGCGAGTTCTACATGTACAAGTTCCGTTCGATGCGCGTGCATGACGATCATGGCACCACGATCCAGCAGGCGACCAAGAACGACACACGCATTACCCGTTTCGGTGCGTTCCTGCGCCGCAGCAGCCTGGACGAGTTGCCGCAGATCTTCAACGTACTCGGTGGCAGCATGTCGATCGTGGGTCCGCGCCCGCATGCAGCGCAGCACAATACACATTATGAAAAGCTGATCAATCACTACATGCAGCGCCACTACGTCAAGCCGGGTATCACCGGTTGGGCGCAGGTGAACGGCTTCCGCGGCGAAACCCCTGAGCTGCGCACGATGAAGAAGCGTATCCAGTACGACCTGGACTACATCCGTCGTTGGTCGCTGTGGCTGGATATCCGCATCATCGTGCTGACTGCGGTGCGCGTGCTCGGACAGAAGACCGCGTACTGATGAAGGCGGGGAGCGTGCGAGCGGGCGCGTCCGGCGCCGCGGGCGGCTGCACTGCAGCCGCTCCTTTCAAGCAGGCGTGTGCATGCTGATTCGAATGAGCGAGGCGACCCGCGTTCGCTGGCACAACCTGCTGATCGAGCTGACCTTGCTGGTCGGTGTCGGCTACAACCTGGTGCTGGCCCTGATCAATGCGAATGTGTTCACCGTCCGCCCGGTGATCACCTACGCGGTCGAGTTCATGGTGTATGCGGCCTGTTTCCTGCTGGGCTTGGGCTCGCTCAGCCGCAAGCGCATCGCGTTGATCATCAGCGGGCTGGGCTTGATCGTGCTGCTGATGTTCGTACGGTTCCTGGTGAACTGGCAGATCGATCCGAAGTTCTTCCGCGACGCGCTGGTGGTCTTCGCCTTCGTGGTGCTGGGGTCCGCGTACACCGGCTCGCTGCCCAAGCTGTTCATCCGCATGACCATCATCGTCTCGCTGGTCGCCGCGTTTGAACTGGCCATGCCAAGCGCCTACGGCGATCTGGTCAATCCCAAGAGTTTCTTCGTCAACGCGCGCGGGATGAGCGCCGAAGGCTTCTGGAACGAGGACAGCAACCTGTTCGTCAGCGCCACGCGCCCGGGCGAGCGTAACTTCCTGCCGGGTTCCAACCTGCCACGCGCCTCCTCGATGTTCATCGAGCCGGTGACGATGGGTAATTACATCTGCTTCTTCACCGCTATCGTGCTGGTGTTCTGGCGTTGGATGCGTCCGGCTGCCTTGATGCTGTCGGTCGGACTGATCGGCTTCATGATCGTCGCTTCCGACGGACGCTTGGCCGCGGGCACCTGCGTGTTGATGGTGCTGCTGACACCCTTGCTGAAACGCCTCGATCAACGATTGGCGTTTCTGGTGTTCCTGCTGGTGATCATGAGTGCGTGGCTGCTGGTCTGGGTGACCGGGATCACCGCCTACCAGGACACCACGATGGGCCGGGTGTTCTTCACCGTGCATTCGATGAACAACCTGTCGTTCGAGTCCTGGATGGGCCTGGATTTTGCGCAGGCGTATCGCTACTTCGACAGCGGCATTTCCTACTTCATCGCCTCGCAGTCGATTGTCGGCGTGCTGGCGTTCCTGTTGTCGTATTCGTTCCTGCTGCTGATGCCCAGCAAGGAAGGGCAGCTATTCAAGAACCTGGCCATCTTTGCGTTCGCGCTGAGTCTGCTGGTGTCCAACGGCTACTTTTCGATCAAGACCTCGGCGCTGTGGTGGTTCGTCTGTGGCTGCCTGTGGCACATGCGTCCGACCTGGTCCGCGTCAGCCGCTCCCCAGACCTCGATCAAGGATGATCCAACGGCAGATGGCGCGCAGCTGCCATTGCCCGCGGGAGCAGCACGATGAGCGCTGCCGCGGTAGCCACGTCGCCGGTCACGCCTGCCGCTGGCGACCGGATCACGACAGCGGGTCGCCCGCGCGATCAGCGGATCGATGCGGCCAAGGCGATCGCGATCCTGCTGGTGGTGTTCTGCCATGCCAAGGGTGTGCCGCACGGCATGACCCTGTTCGCCTACAGCTTTCACGTGCCGCTGTTTTTCATGGTGTCGGGGTGGCTGGCGGTTGGCTATGCGTCCCGCACCACGGGGTTGGACCGGCGGTCGTTGGGCAGGCATGCCCGCAGCCTGCTGCTGCCCTACGTGACGTTCTATCTGTTGGGTTATGCGTACTGGTTGTTGACCCGCAATATCGGCGAGAAGGCGGCGCGGTGGGGAAGCCATCCGTGGTGGGAGCCGATCGTGTCGTTGTTCACCGGGATCGGCCCGGACCTGTACGTACAACCGCCACTGTGGTTTTTGCCGGTGATGCTGGTGACCGTGATTGCCTACATCCTGCTGCGCCACGTGCTGCCCCCGCTGGTCATTACGCTGGCGTCGCTGGTGCTGGCCTGGATCTGGATGAACTGGTTTCCGGGACAGGGCGTACGGCTTTTCTTCGGCCTCGATGTGCTACCGGTGTCGTTGTGTTTCTACGCGCTGGGTGCGTTGTTGATTCACCTGTCGCCGCGGTTGCCGACGTCGCTGCCGATCAGTGCATTGGTGACCGTGGTGCTGGCATTCGCGGTCGCGTGGTTGGCCCAGCGCAATGGACGCATCGACGTGAACATGCTGCAGTTCGGGCGCGAGCATGCGCTGTTCCTGCTCAGTGCGGTACTGGGCTCGCTGATGGTGATCTGCGCGGCGCGGTTGGTGCAGGGCTGGGCGTGGGTACAGTGGATCGGCCGCAACACCTTGCTGGTCCTGTGCACGCACATGTTGGTGTTCTTCGTCTTGTCCGGCGTTGCCGCAGTCGCTGGTGGATTCGGCTCGGCGCGTCCCGGGCTGGGTTGGGCGGTGTTCGTCACGGTCTTTGCGCTGGTGGCATGCGTGCCGATGCGCTGGGTGCTGATGCGGTTTGCTCCCTGGGCGTTGGGTGCGCGCACGGTGACGGCATGAGCGGCGCTGCGGCATGACCACGGCTCCGTACTTGCCCGAGGTGGGACGCGGCACGGCAGGCCTGGTCGTGCGGCCGGTGGCTGCGGCGACCCGCGACTGGCAGATCGATGCGGCAAAGGCCCTGGCCATCGTACTGGTGGTGCTTGGGCATGCCAGCGGCATGCCGCCCGCGTACAAACTGTTTGCCTACAGTTTTCATGTGCCGCTGTTTTTCGTGCTCTCCGGATGGGTGGGCGAACGATTCGGGCGGCGTACGTTGAACGCAGCGACAGCGGCCAAGCTGGCGCGCACGCTCCTGGTTCCGTATCTGGCTTTTTTCCTGGTGGCCTACGGTGTGTGGCTGTTGATGGCGGTGCTCAATCACGCCTTCCAGCAGCCGGGCGCACGTGCGTGGTGGGATCCGTTGACCGGTGTGCTCTGGGCCAATGGCACGCGTCTGTACGTGCTGCCGGCGTTGTGGTTCCTGCCGGCACTGTTTGTCACGACATTGGCCTACATTGCATTGCGCGCGCGCCTGAGTACGGGCGTGGTGGTGGCGATGAGTTTGCCGCTGGCGCTGGCATGGGCGCGATGGTTTCCCGCGCTGCAGCTGCGGCTGCCGCTCGCGTTGGACGTGTTGCCGATTGCCTTGTTCTTCATTGCCATCGGCGGCTGGCTGTCGCGCTTTGCCGAGCAGTTGCGCGGCTTCGGTGCAGGGGCCTGGGCGGTGGCCTTGCCGTGCGTGGCGGCGGCCTGGGGACTGCTGGCCGGGTGGAACGGGCAGGTGGACGTCAACAACCTGCAGTTCGGGCATTCGGCCGCGCTGTTCGTGCTGGTCAGCCTGCTGGGAACCGCGATGACCTTGTGCGTGGCCTACTTCGTTCGCAACTGGCGGTGGGTGCAATGGATCGGTACCAATACACTGCTGATCCTGTGCACGCACACCTTGGTGTTTCTGGTGATCACCAGTGTGATGGTCCGCACCGGCGTGATGGATCGCAGCCTGATCGGTACGCCGGCCTGGGCGATGGCGTTGAGTGCGTTCGCGATCGCCTGCGCTGTGCCGATGCGCACGGTGCTGGTGCGTAGTGCGCCATGGATGTTGGGGTTGAAGCGTCAATGATGCGTTTTCAGAATCGACCGTCGTCGCAGCACCTGCGTGCGCGTCGCCGGCACAGGAGATTGGCGTAAATGAAAGTGGTGCATGTCGTCCGCCAATTCCACCCCTCGATCGGGGGGATGGAGGAAGTCGTCCTCAATGTCGCCCGCCAGCATCAGGCCACTAGTGCCGATACGGTGGAGGTGGTGACACTCGATCGCGTGTTTACCGACCCGGGTGCGCAGCTTGCGCCGCAGGAAACCTATCAGGGCCTGCCAATCCGGCGGATCGGCTATCGCGGTTCGTCGCGTTACCCGCTCGCACCATCGGTGCTGGGCGCGATTCGCTCTGCCGATGTGGTGCATCTGCATGGCATCGATTTTTTCTACGACTACCTTGCGCTGACCAGGCCGTTCCATGGCAAGCCGATGGTGGTTTCCACCCACGGCGGGTTCTTCCACACCGCCTACGCATCGCGCATGAAGCAGATCTGGTTCCAGACCCTGACCCGGGCATCGGCGTTGGCGTATGCGCGGGTGATTGCCACCAGCGAGAACGATGGCGACCTGTTTGCCAAGGTGGTATCGCCAGCGCGCCTGCGCGTGATCGAAAACGGCGTGGACGTGGAAAAATATGCAGGGCAGGGCGCGACGACGCCTGGCCGGACGATGCTGTATTTCGGTCGCTGGTCGGTCAACAAGGGGTTGATCGAAACCCTGGAGCTGCTGCAGGCTGCGCTCAAGCGCGATCCGCAGTGGCGGCTGATCATCGCCGGCCGCGAGTACGATCTGAACGAGGCCGACCTGCGCAAGGCCATTGCCGAGCGTGGTCTGCAGGACAAGGTGCAGTTGAGCATGTCGCCCTCGCAGGAGCAGTTGCGCACGCTGATGCAGCAGGCGCAGTTCTTTGTCTGCCTGTCGCGCCATGAAGGGTTCGGTATTGCCGCGGTCGAGGCGATGAGCGCAGGGCTGATTCCCATCCTCAGCGACATCCCGCCGTTCGTGCGGCTTGCCACCGAGTCGGGACAGGGCGTGATCGTCAATCGCGACAGGATCGACGCGGCGGCCGACCAGGTGCAGGCGCTTGCGCTGACCGCTGATGCCGATTTCGCCACGCGGCGTGCGGCCTCGATGGCCTATGTGAGCCGCTACGACTGGAAGCATGTGGTCGGGCGTTACGTGGACGAGTACCACGCCGCGCTGGGTACGCCGCGTCCGCAGGAGACGCGGCGATGAGCGCGCACGCATCTGCATCGCTGACCCGTGCAGCGGCCCAGCCGCAGGTCACGGTGTTGTTCTCCACCGAAAGGCCCAACGCCAGCACCAATCCGTATCTGACCCAGCTCTATGACGCGCTGCCCGATGCGGTGCAGCCGCGCTTCTTCTCGATGCGCGATGCCTTGTTGTCGCGCTACGACGTGCTGCATCTGCATTGGCCCGAATACCTGCTGCGCCATCCCAGTGCTGCCGGCACCCTGGCCAAGCAGGTGTGTGCGGCGTTGTTGTTGCTCAGGTTGCAGGTCACCGGCACGCCGGTCGTGCGCACCCTGCACAATCTGGCGCCACACGAAGACCGTGGCTGGCGCGAGCGCAGCCTGTTGCGCTGGATCGACCGCCTGACGCGCCGCTGGATCCGCATCAATGCGACCACGCCGCCACGTCCGCCGTTCACCGACACCATCCTGCACGGCCATTACCGCGACTGGTTCGCGACGATGCCGCAGGGCACCACGGTGCCGGGGCGGCTGCTGCATTTCGGCCTGATCCGCCCGTACAAGGGGGTGGAAACGCTGCTGGAGGTGATGCGCGATGTCGGCGACCCGCGCCTGAATCTGCGCATTGTCGGTAACCCCGCCACGCCGCAGATGCGTACGCTGGTGGAAGACGCCTGCGCGCAGGATCCGCGCATCAGCGCATTGCTGGCCTATGTCGAAGAGCCGGTGCTGGCACGCGAAGTGAGCGAGGCCGAGCTGGTGGTGTTGCCGTATCGGCAGATGCATAACTCCGGAACATTGCTGCTGGCCTTGTCGCTGGCGCGGCCGGTATTGGCGCCATGGAGTGAATCCAACGCGGCCATCGCCGAGGAAGTGGGCCCGGGCTGGGTATTCCTGTATGAGGGTGAGTTCGATGCGGCCTTGCTGACGGGCATGTTGGACACGGTGCGCGCCGCGCCGCGCGGGCCGGCCCCGGATCTGTCGCAACGCGACTGGCCGCGCATCGGTCAGCTGCATTACCGCACCTACCTGGAAGCGCTGGGCCAGGACGGAGAAGCCGCGCTGTGACCGCAGACCCTCCCTCGATGTCATCGTCTCCCACACCGCCAACGGCGCCGCAGCGCAGCCTCGGCTCGCGTGCCGCGGGCGGAGCGGCGGTGACCATGCTGGGCCAGTCGGCCAAGATGGTCGTGCAATTCGGCGGCATCATCCTGCTGGCGCGCCTGCTGACCCCATACGACTACGGCCTGATGGCGATGGTGACCGCCATCGTCGGTGCGGCGGAAATCCTGCGCGACTTCGGCCTGTCGGCCGCCGCGGTTCAGGCCAAGCACGTCAGCCGCGAGCAACGCGACAACCTGTTCTGGATCAACAGCGGCATCGGGTTGACGTTGTCGGTGCTGGTGTTCGCCTCGGCGCACCTGATCGCCAACTTCTACAAGGAGCCGGCGCTGGTCACCATCTCCCAGGCGCTGGCGGTGACGTTTTTGATCAACGGCATGACCACCCAATACCGCGCGCACCTGAGCCGCGGGCTGCGCTTCGGGCAGGTGGCGCTGAGCGATGTGGGGTCGCAAGTGCTGGGCCTGCTGGCTGCGGTGGCTGCCGCGTTGCTGGGTTGGGGTTACTGGGCGCTGGTGGTGCAGCAGGTGGTGCAGGCGGTGGTGAACCTCGTCATTGCCGCGAGCTGCGCGCGCTGGTTGCCTGGCGGCTATCAGCGCAGCGCGCCGATGCGCGACTTCATGAGCTTCGGCTGGAACCTGATGGCGGCGCAGCTGCTGGGATACGCCAGCCGCAACGTGGGCCAGGTGATCATCGGCTGGCGCACCGGCCCGGACGCGCTGGGTTTGTACAACCGCGCGTTCCAGCTGTTGATGATGCCGTTGAACCAGATCAATGCGCCGGCCACCAGCGTGGCGTTGCCGGTGCTGTCGCAGTTGCAGGACGACCGCGAACGTTTCAGCGCGTTCCTGCTGCGCGGGCAGACGGTGATGGTGCATCTGATCGTGGCGCTGTTTTCGTTCGCCTGTGCGCTGGCGATGCCGCTGATCGTGCTGGTGCTGGGCGAGCAGTGGCGCGAGGCAGTGCCGCTGTTCCAGGTGCTCGCGCTCGGCGGCATCTTCCAGACCGCGTCCTACGCCACGTACTGGGTGTTCCTGGCCAGGGGATTGATGCGGCAACAACTGGTGTACTCGCTGGTCAGCCGCATCGTGTTGATCGCCTGCATCTTCGTCGGCTCGCGCTGGGGTGCGATGGGCGTGGCGATCGGGTATTCGTTCGGTCTGCTGGTGACCTGGCCGCTTTCATTGATCTGGGTCGGCAGGATCTCCGATACGCCGGTCGCTGCGTTGTTCACCAATGCGGTACGCGCAATGGCGGCATACGGCATCGCCGGTGCCAGCGCCTACTACGCATCGGTGACGGTCGGTGGCCCGCTGTGGGAGCAACTGGCAGTCGGCGCAGCCGTGATGGCCGCAGTGTGCCTGCTGATGCTTGGCATCTGGCCGGCATTCCGTCGCGATGTGATCTCCATCGTCAATATCCGCAAGTTGCTGACGCAGGCCAAGGCACGTCGATGAGATCGACATCGTCTTCGCCCGCGCTCGGTCATGCTTTTCCCCACTCATTCATAGGACACGGCCCATGAGCGCTACACCCGCCGCCGCTGCCGGCATTCGCCGGCCTTGCTATCTGGTCTTGTCCGCCCACGATTACCGCACCCCGCGCCGCGCCAACATCCACTTCATCACCGACCAGCTGGCGCAGCGCGGCACGACGCGGTTCTTTTCGCTGCGTTACAGCCGCCTGTCGCGGATGAAGGGCGACATGCGCCTGCCGCTGGACGACACCGCCAACACTGTGGTGTCGCACAAGGGGGTCGAGTGCTATCTGTGGCGCACGACGGTGCACCCGTTCAATACCCGGCGGGCGTGGCTGCGTGCCGCGGAAGATGCGATGTTCCGCTGGTATGCCGCGCATCCGCCGCGTCAGCTGCTGGACTGGATGCGCGAGGCCGACGTCATCGTGTTCGAAAGCGGAATTGCGGTGGCCTTCATCGAGCTTGCCAAGCGCATCAACACGGCGGCCAAGCTGGTGTATCGCGCATCCGACGGCCTGAGCACGATCAACGTGGCCTCCTACATCGAGCGCGAGTTCGACCGCGTCGCACCGACGCTGGATGTGATCGCGCTGGTGTCGCCGGCCATGGCCGAGGAGATCGCCAGCCGCGACAACGTCTATCACGTCGGGCACGGTGTGGATCACAACCTGGATCAGTTGGGCGACCCATCGCCGTACGGGGAGGGCATCCATGCCGTGGCGGTCGGGTCGATGTTGTTCGACCCTGAATTTTTCGTGGTGGCCAGCAAGGCATTCCCGCAGGTCACCTTCCACGTGATCGGTTCGGGCATGGGGCGGCATCCCGGCTATGGCGATAACGTCGTCGTTTATGGTGAAATGAAGCACGTCGAGACGATTGGCTACATCAAGCATGCGCGGTTCGGCATCGCGCCCTACGCCTCGGAACAGGTGCCAGTGTATTTGGCCGACAGCTCGATGAAGCTGCTGCAGTACGACTTCTTCGGTTTGCCGGCGGTCTGCCCGAATGCGGTTGTCGGGCCGTATCAGCAGTCCCGCTTCGGCTATACGCCGGGCAATGCCGAGTCGATCGTTTCCGCAATCAGTCAGGCGCTGGAAGCGCCGCACGTGCGTTACCGTCAGTGCCTGAACTGGTCTGACACCACCGATCGCGTGCTGGACCCGGCCGCGTACCCGGAAACCCGCTTGTATCCGCAGCACACCGGCGCAGCCGCGCGTGCATCCTCGGAGGCCGCGCTCTCGCATTGATGCGGCGCACCTCACCCGTTCGAGTTCAGGAGACCCTTTGTCATGGCCAACGCTTTGCTGCAGAAATGGATAGAACATGCAGAACGTCGTGCATTGTTCTGGTGGCAGCCGAAAAACGCTGGCGTCAACATGGGGGACCACCTGTCTAAGGTGATCGTGTCCTGCGTGCTTTCGCTGCAGGACAAGACGCTGATCGAAAAGCGTGATCTCAGCAAGAAGCTCATCGCGATCGGGTCGGTGCTGCATTTTGCCAAGGACGGCGATACCGTCTGGGGCAGCGGGATCAACGGCAAGATTCCTGCCGAGCGCAATACCTTCAGCACGCTCGATGTGCGTGCGGTGCGCGGGCCCAAGACGCGCCAGTTCCTGCTGGACCGTGGCATCGCGGTGCCGGAAGTCTACGGCGACCCAGGGCTGCTGACGCCGATGTTCTTCCCGGCCGAAGCGCTCGGTGCGGTGGAAAAACGTCCGTTTGCGATCGTTCCGCATTTCAACGAGCCGGTCGAAAAATACAGCGCGTACGCGGACCATCTGGTGTTTCCGAACGTCAAGCCGGCAACCTTCATGAGCCAGCTGCTGGGCGCCGAACTGGTGGTCAGCAGTTCGTTGCACGGCCTGATCCTGGCCGAGGCATACGGCATTCCAGCCGTGTATCTGGACTGGGGCAACGGCGAAGATCGCTTCAAGTACGACGATTACTACTACGGCACCGGGCGCACCCAATGGCACTCGGGCAACAACGTGGAAGAGTGCCTGGCGCTGGGCGGCAACGGCAGCTTCGATCTGGAAAAACTGCAGGCCGGTTTGCTGGCCGCATTCCCTTACGACCTTTGGTGATTCGATGATGCAGGGCCAGCGCGTGGACAGGGACACAACGAGCGGCGCTGCCGCCGGCACTCCGGCCGGAGTGGTGATTCCGCTGGGTGGGTTTCCGGTGTTGTCCACCACCCAGGAAGCGTTCGCGCTTGACCTGTTTCACGCGTTGGCTGCACAGCAG
>NZ_JSZE01000001.1 GCF_000802365.1 Xanthomonas cannabis pv. cannabis | reverse complement strand
AACAGCGCGCCACAGCACGCCAACCTGCTGCACATCGCCCAGCAGCCCGCACCACATCGCTGTGCCGTAACGCTCCGCCACAACGGCAAGCCGCCATGTCCGGCGCGCGCTGCACCACCCTGGGGCGCTGCGTTAGACTGTCGCCCCTCTGCGGCCCGCCAGGCCGCCCTGCATGGATTGTCATACACGCATGAGCTGGCTCAGCAAATTGATGCCCTCCGGCATCCGCACCGAGAACACCCCGGCCAAGAAGCGCAGCGTCCCCGAGGGGCTGTGGGAAAAGTGCAGCAACTGCGGTAGCGCACTGTACGGCCCGGAACTCGAAGAAAATCTCGAGGTGTGCCCGAAGTGCGACCATCACATGGCGATCCGCGCGCGCGCGCGTCTGAACTCGCTGTTCGACCCGGAAACTGCAACCACCGAGATCGCCGCCCAACTCGGCCCGGTCGACGTGCTCAAGTTCAAGGACCAGAAGCGCTACGGTGAGCGCATCAAGGCCAGCCAGAAGGCCAGCGGCGAATACGACGCGCTGATCGCCATGCGCGGCACGCTCAAGGGCAACCCGCTGGTCGCCGCCGCCTTCGACTTCGCCTTCATGGGCGGCTCGATGGGCTCGGTGGTCGGCGAGCGTTTTGCACGCGCTGCCGAGGTAGCGCTGGAAGTGGGCTGCCCGTTCGTGTGCTTCTCCGCCAGCGGCGGTGCGCGCATGCAGGAAGGCCTGTTCTCGCTGATGCAGATGGCCAAGACCTCCGCGGCACTCGGGCGCCTGCGCGAAGCCGGCCTGCCGTACATCTCGGTGCTGACCCATCCCACCACCGGTGGCGTGTCGGCGTCGTTCGCGATGCTGGGCGACATCAACATCGCCGAGCCGCATGCGCTGATCGGTTTCGCCGGCCCGCGCGTGATCGAGCAGACCGTGCGCGAGACGCTGCCGGAGGGCTTCCAGCGTTCGGAGTTCCTGCTCGACCACGGCGCCATCGACCAGATCTGCGACCGCCGCCAGATGCGTGACCGCATTGCCGAGCTGAGCGCGATGATGATGCGTCAGCCGCGTCCGCAGGACGCCGACGTCGCATGAGCGCCCGCAAATATTTCGGCACCGACGGCATTCGCGGTCGGGTCGGGCAGGGCGCGATCTCGGCCGATTTCGTGCTGCGTCTGGGCAATGCGCTCGGGCGCGTGCTGACGCAGGGCCGCAGCAAGCGGCCGCTGGTGTTGATCGGCAAGGACACGCGCATTTCCGGCTACATGTTCGAAGCGGCGCTGGAAGCGGGCCTGGTGGCGGCAGGTGCCGATGTGCAGATGATCGGCCCGATGCCGACGCCGGCCATCGCGTTTCTGACCAGCACCTTGCGTGCAGATGCCGGCGTGGTGATCAGCGCCTCGCACAATCCCCATTACGACAACGGCATCAAGTTCTTCTCTGCCGAAGGCGAAAAGCTCGACGATGCGACCGAGGCGGCCATCGAAGCCGCACTCGAAGAACCGTTCCATACCGTGGAATCCGAGCGCCTGGGCAAGGCGATCCGCACCCGCGATGCGATCGGTCGTTACATCGAGTTCTGCAAGGCCAGCGTGGCGCGCGGCTTCACCCTGCAGGGCCTGAAGATGGTGCTGGACTGCGCGCATGGCGCCACCTATCACATCGCCCCGATGCTGTTTCGCGAGCTCGGCGCCGAGGTGGTGGTGGTCGGTGCCGCGCCGGACGGGCTCAACATCAACGACGGCGTCGGCTCCACGCATATCGACAATCTCGCCGCCAAGGTGCGCGAGAGCGGGGCGCAGCTGGGGATTGCCTTCGACGGCGACGGCGACCGCGTGCTGATGGCCGACGACCAGGGCAACCCGGTCGATGGCGACGACCTGCTGTATGTGCTTGCGCGCTCCTGGCAGTCCAGCGGCCGGCTCACCGGCACCGTGGTTGGCACCTTGATGACCAATTACGGGCTGGAGCCGGCGCTGGCGGCGCTGCGCATCCCGTTCCAGCGCGCCAAGGTGGGTGACCGCTATGTGCATCAGGCGCTGGTCGAAGGCGGCGGCACGCTGGGCGGAGAAACCTCCGGCCATCTGCTGTGCCTGGACCGCGCGAGCACCGGCGACGGCATCGTCAGTGCGCTGCAGGTGCTCGAAGCCCTCATCCGCGATGGTCACAGCCTGCGCGAGGCCTTGCGCGACCTGACCAAGGTGCCGCAAAAGACGGTCAACGTGCGGCTGGGTGGCGGCGCGGCAAACGCCATCGTCGAGGCGGCGAGCGTGCAGCAGGCGCTGCAGCAGGCGCAGGCGGCCGTGCAGGGCCGGGGGCGTGCATTCCTGCGTCCGTCCGGTACCGAGCCGGTGGTGCGCGTGACCGTGGAAGCCGACGACGCCGGCCTGATGCAGGACACGCTCGACCGACTCTCAGGTGCGGTGCGTGACGCGGCGTGAGTCGCTGATCATTGGCGTCTGCGTGATCGTGGCCAAGGCCGCGACGTTCTACCTGTTGTATCGCCTGCTGATCTGAGCCGCAGGCTCTCTCGACCTTTTCATACTTCCATTGCAGACACCCGTATGAGCGCCCGCATCCCTACCCTGGACATCACCCGCTTCGACAGCGACCGCGACGCCTTCGTCGCCGAACTCGGCGCAGCCTATCGGCAGTGGGGCTTTGCCGGCATCCGCAATCACGGCATCGCCCAGGCCGACATCGATGCCGCCTACGAGGTCTTCAAGGCGTTTTTCGCCTTGCCCGAGGAGGTGAAGCGGCGCTATCACGTGCCGGGCAGCGGCGGCGCACGCGGCTATACCGCCTTCGGTGTGGAAACCGCCAAGGATTCCAAGCATTTCGACCTGAAGGAGTTCTGGCATATCGGTCGCGAGATTCCGGACGATTCGCCGTATCGTGCGGTGATGCCGCCGAACCTGTGGCCGGAGGAAGTGCCGGAGTTCCGTGAGCGTGGCTATCAGCTGTACCAGCAGCTGGATCAACTCGGCTCGCGCGTGCTCTCCGCGCTGGCACTGCATATCGGTCTGCCGCAGGACTATTTCGTCGACAAGACCAACAACGGCAATTCGATCCTGCGGCCGATCCACTACCCGCCGATCACCAGCGACGACATCCCGAACGTGCGCGCCGGCGCGCATGGCGACATCAACTTCATCACCTTGCTGGTCGGTGCCAGTGCCGCCGGGCTGGAAGTACGTTCCAACGATGGCGAGTGGGTGCCGTTCACCGCCGACGCCGACACCATCGTGGTCAACATCGGCGACATGCTGCAGCGCCTGACCAACCACGTGTATCCATCCACGATCCATCGCGTGGTCAATCCGCCCGGTGAAGCCGCGCGCAAGCCGCGCTATTCGGTGCCGTTCTTCCTGCACCCCAACCCGGATGTCCTGATCGACGTGTTGCCCTCGTGCATCAGTGCCGACAACCCGAGCCGGTATCCCGGGCCGATCACCGCACACGGCTTCCTGGAAGAGCGTCTGCGCGAGATCAAGCTGAAGTAAGCGGTGTCGTCGTCGCTGGTGCTGTGCATGGCAATGGCCGCGCCGCACTTGGGCGGCAGGCAGTGCGCACAGCCCGTAGTCGCGCTCGCAACATTGGCCATGACAGCGACCACAGTTCTGTTCATAAAATTGTGCTCGCGTCTGGTTAAAGCTTGCGTTCACCCGCGCCGATAATCCAGTCTGATCGCTAGCGCGACGTCGGACTCGCCTGGCGCCCGCTGCCGATTGCACGGTCAGGGGGGCGCATGCGGATGCAGGGGATCAAACATATGGGGGCGCTGGGCCTGCTTGCGCTCTGCGGCGTGGCAGCGCCGCTGGCAGCAGCGCCAGTGAGCGTGGCAGTGGCCGATGCCAACGGCGTCCTGGTCGATGCGGTGGTCAGCCTGGAGTTGCCGCGGCCCGCCGCGGCCAGTGCCGGCAAGACCATGGAGATGGACCAAGTCAATTCGCAGTTCGTGCCTGCGGTGTTGGCGGTGCGCACCGGCACGTCGGTGCGGTTTCCGAACAACGATCAGATCCGCCATCAGGTGTATTCGTTCTCGCCGGCCAAACGCTTTGAACTGCCGCTGTTCCAGGGCACCACGGCCGCGCCGGTGCGCTTCGATCAAGCCGGTCTGGTGACGGTGGGCTGCAACATCCACGACTGGATGCTGGGCTATATCGTGGTGCTGGAGACCCCGTATTTCGGCAAGACCGGCAGCGACGGGCGCGTGCAGCTCGACGCGCCCGCCGGCAACTACACGCTGCGCGTGTGGCATCCCCGCATCAGGGGCGCTGCCGTGACCGAGCCGCTGGTCGTCGCACGCGACCCGGTGCAGCGCCGCATCACCTTACAGACCACGGGCGCGGCACCGGTGGTGGCGCCACCGGATGCGCGCGTCCGCGCGTTGCAGGACAAATTTCGCCGCGCCGAGCCGAAGAAGACCCATCCATGAGGGCGATGCGACTGCATACCCGCATCGCGGTGCTGCTGGTGCTGGTTGTGCTCGCCACCCAGGCACTGACCTTCATTGCGGTGCAGCTGGCAACCGATCGCAGCGTCAAGGCGCAGCTGGGCGAAGAACTGCAGATCGGCGAGCGCGTCTGGCAGCGCATCAACCTGCGCCGCGACGAACAACTGCTGCAATCGGCCTCGGTGCTGGCCGATGATTTCGGCTTTCGTGCTGCGGTGGCCAGCGGCGATGTGCCCACCATGCAGTCGGCGCTACGCAATCATGCCGCGCGCATGTCCGCGCAGACTGCGGTGCTGCTCTCGCCGGATGGCGAATTTTTGACCGGCCTGGCCGATCTGCCCCAGGCCGAGCAATTGCGCGCGGTACAGGCCCTGTTGCAGCAGGCGCAGCGCGATGGTCGTGCGGTGGGGGTGGTTGCACTGAATCGGCAGATCGTGCGGCTGGCCGTGGTCCAGGTGCTGGCGCCGAGTCGCGTCGGCTGGATTGCGATCGGCAACGAATCCGGCGAGGGCCTGGCCCAGGATTTCCGCACGACCACCGGGTTGGATGCCACGTTCTTTACCGACGGCCCGCCTGTGCAGGTGCTCGCGTCGACGTTGGAGCCGCCGGCGCGTGCCGAATTTGCGCAGCAGTTGCCGACCGCCGAGCGCACCCAGGCAACAGCGATTGCGCTGACGCTGGGTCAGTCGCGCTACCTGGTCAAGCTGCAAGCGATCCAGGGCGACAGCCATGTGCGGGTGGCCTTGCAGGCGTCGCTGGACCGGGCGATCGCGCCGTATCGCATTCTCAAGTTGCGCATCCTGTTGCTGGCCGGTCTGGCCACGGCTGCGGCCCTGGGCGTGGCAATCTTTCTGGCGCGTAGTGTCAGCAAGCCGGTGGCGCAATTGGTGCAGGCCGCGCGGCGCATCCAGCGTGGCGATTACCAGACGGCAGTGGACGTGCCGCCGGGCCGCGAGCTGGCCGAGCTGGCAGACAGCTTCGGGCGGATGCAGCAGCAGATCGCCAGCCGTGAGCAGCACATCCTGCATCAGGCGCGGCACGACGCACTCACCGGCTTGCCTAATCGTTTGTGGTTGCTGGAGCGGTTGAAGGAGGTGGTCG
The DNA here is from genome assembly GCF_000802365.1 of Xanthomonas cannabis pv. cannabis. Lineage (GTDB taxonomy): Bacteria > Pseudomonadota > Gammaproteobacteria > Xanthomonadales > Xanthomonadaceae > Xanthomonas > Xanthomonas cannabis. The sequence goes on along the minus strand of NZ_JSZE01000001.1, from coordinate 65,798 downwards.
AACACACCGTCGCTTCCGGTGGCACCGCGGCCGTGCTGATCCTGGATCTGGAGCGTTTCAAGGAGCTCAACGACAGCCTGGGCCATGATTTTGCCGACCAGGTGCTGGTCGAGGCCGGGCGGCGGCTTGCCGATGTAGTGCACGCGCCCAACCTGGTCGGGCGCCTGGGTAGCGACGAGTTCATGGTGGTGGTGGCGCAGGCCGATGCGAACAGCGTGCAGCTGGACGCACAACGGCTGCTGCTGCAATTGCGCCGCCCGCTGACCTTGCCGCAGGCACGCATCCAGCTCGAAGCCAGCATCGGCATTGCACTGATTCCCGAGCATGGCGCGGACCCGGACACCTTGCTGCGTCGCGCCGATATCGCACGGCGCCAGGTGGGCGATGTGACCACCATCGGCGCCATCGGCGCCAGCGTCTACCGCATGGGCCAGGACGAGCAGCATCTGCGCCGGTTGCGGCTCACCGGCGATCTGCGTCAGGCCATCGGCGGCAACGAGTTGACCTTGCGCTTCCAGCCCAAGATCTGCCTGCGGACCGACCGTGTCGAACAGGTCGAAGTGCTGGTGCGCTGGCATCACCCAACGCTGGGCCCGATCGGCCCGGACGAATTCATTCCGCTGGCCGAGCATTCCGGCGTGATCCACCCGTTGACCCGCTTCGTGCTGGACGAGGCACTGCGCTGCCAGGCGCACTGGCGCGCGCAAGGCCTGGAGCTGGGCATGGCGATCAACCTGTCGGCCCTGGATCTGTCCGATCCGGGTCTGCCCGACTACGTGCGTGCGCGGCTGGAGCAGCACGCCGTGCCGGCGCAGTCGGTCACGTTGGAGTTGACCGAAAGCGCGCTGATGCGCGATGTCGAATCTGCGCTGCACATGCTGCATCAGCTGCGTGGCGTGGGCGTGCGTCTGTCCATCGACGACTTCGGCACCGGCTATTCCTCGTTGGCTCAACTCAAGCGCATGCCGGTGAACGAATTAAAGATCGACAAGAGCTTCGTGATGCAGCTGGCCGAAGGCACCGACGATGCATTCATCGTGCGCAGCACGATCGATCTGGGCCACAACCTTGGCCTGAGCGTGATCGCCGAAGGCGTCGAAAACACCACGGCCCTGGGCCTGCTACGCGGCTATGGCTGCGACATGGTGCAGGGCTACCTGTACGCGCCACCACTGGAAGAGGCGCCGTTGGTGGCGTGGTGCATGCGCCAACTGGGCATGCCGTCGGCAGCCCATGCAGGCATGCAGCGATGAGCGCGTGTCTGCGTGTCGCCCTCATCGTGACGGTTGTTGCCGGTGCGTTCGCGCCATTGAAGGCAATGGCTGGCGACGGGCGCCTGCTCGCCACCGGTGGCGTGTCGATGATCGAAGGCAGCAGTGGTGGTGGCATCGTGCCGTGGGCCACGTTGTCGGGTTACGGCACGCGCGATGAGTTGGGCACCGTGCTGTTCGCCACGCATGTGGATAGCGGCGATTACCGCCTCGATGTGCAGGGCGCGGCGTTCACGGTCGGTAATCGGCTGGAGCTGTCGCTTGCGCGCCAGCGTCTGGATCTGGGCACGCTGCAGGACCGGCTCGGCTTGCCGTGGAATGCGCTCGGCCAGGACGTGTTCGGTGCCAAGGTGCGATTGGCCGGCGACCTTGTCTACGGGCATGCACCGCAAGTCAGCCTGGGCGTGCAGTACAAGCGCTTGCGCGACGGGACCTTGCCCTTGGCGATCGGCGCGCGCGACGATCACGGCACGGACGTCTATCTCAGTGCAAGCCGTTTGTTGCTGCAGGGCGCTGGCGGGTACCAGCTGCTGCTCAACGGCACGGTGCGCGCCACCCGCGCCAACCAGACCGGCCTGCTCGGCTTCGGCGGCGACCGGCGTAACGGCTATCGTCTGGTGCCCGAGGCCAGTGCGGCCGTCGTGCTGTCGCCATCCTGGGCGGTGGGCATGGAATATCGCGACAAACCGAATAATCTGCGCTTCGCGCGCGAGCAGGCGTGGGCGGATGTGTTCGTCGCCTGGTTCCCCGGCAAGCACGTTTCGCTGACTGCCGCCTGGGCCGATCTGGGCAGTGTCGCCACGCTGGCCGACCAGCGTGGTCCTTATCTCTCTTTGCAGGTGGCGTTCTGATGAACCTATGGCTGCGCTGGTGCCTGCTGTGCCTGCTGGGCCTGACGAGCGCCTGCGCCAGTACGCAACCGCGCCAGACGCTCTACGACGAACTTGGCGGGCAAGCCGGCATCGAAGCGCTGGTGGAAACCATGCTCTCGCGTATCGCCGACGACCAGCGCATCGTCGACAAGTTCGCCCGCGTCAACATCGTCATGCTCAATGCACGCCTGGTGCAGAAGTTCTGCCACGTCGCCGACGGCCCCTGCCCGGACACGGCCAAGTCGATGCAGCAGGCGCACGCACACCTGGCCATCCGCGAAGGCGACTTCAACGCACTGGTCGAAGACCTGAACTGGGCGATGGATCAGCAAAAGATCCCGCGCCGCACGCAAAATCGCCTGCTCGCGCGGCTGGCAGCCATGCACGACGAGATCGTCAATCGCTGAAAGCGATGGGTCTCCTGCCGTCATTCGTCAGGCGTGCATGAGTCGGGGGCGCTGCGGCATGCGATAGGCCCGTGTTCGAGCGCTTGCATGTTCATCAACTGCGCGCTTGCGCGGTCATCGCGCATTGCCCAGCCGTTGCGCGTCGAAGCCCGGCACGCGGGCACCTGCACAGATGCGATGCCTTCCGCCGACCGTCCATAGCCGCCTCACACCAGCGGCCGCACCCGGTGCGAGCCGCGTGCCATCAGCCGCAGGGCAAGCGCATGCGGCAGCAGGCGCAGCCCCGCATGGACCAGCCGATAGCGCCAGCCTGGCACCGCCAGCACCCGGCCGCGCTCCAGCGCCTGGATGCCGTACTCGGCCACGTCATCGGCCTGCAGCCAGGCCCAGCCGGGCAGGGTGGACATCGCCTCGCGCGTGCCGGTGACATCGTGGAATTCCGACCATGCAAAGCCGGGGCACAGGGCGCAGACCTTGACGCCGCAATCGGCGTTTTCCAGCGCCAGCGATTCGCTGAAGCGCAGCATGAAACTCTTGCTGGCCGCGCATAGCGTCTGCCCATCGGCACTGGGTGTCAGTGCCGCGAACGAGGCGACGTTGAGAATGCGGCCCTGGCCGCTGGCACGAATCATCGGCAACAGCCGCCAGGTCAGTTCGCACACTGCGCCCACCATCACCTGCAAAAAGCGCGCATGCGTGGCCCAGTCGTTGTGCAGGTAGCGGCCCGGCACACCGTAGCCGGCGTTGTTGACCAGGGTGCCCACCGTCCAGCCGTTGCGCTGGATTTGCGTCGCCAGTGCCTCTGCCGCAGCAGGGTCGGCCAGATCGGCCGGCAGCACTTCCACCCGCACGTCACTGCGCAATTCATCCGCCAGCGCCTGCAGCCGGTCCACCCGCCGCGCGGTGAGGATCAACGGCACCCCGCGTCGGGCATAGGCCCGCGCAATCTCGCGGCCGATGCCGCTGGAGGCACCGGTGATCAGCGCAAAGACAGGTGAAACGGACATGACGGGTTCCTGGTGGGGGAGGGATAGGACATGCAGCGGACAGAAGTGTGCCGGTTGCCGACAGGCCATGGGCTATTCTGTCGCCTCTCTTCAACTCAGGAACCTGCGCCTGATGCGTCGAAAGATCGTTGCCGGAAACTGGAAGCTGCATGGTAGCCGCAGCTTTGCCACCGAACTGGTGGCAAAGGTCGCCGCACACATGCCCCTGGAGGGTGTCGATGTCGTCATCCTGCCACCACTGCCTTACCTCGGTGACCTGATCGAGGATTTCGAGGCACATCACCTGTCCTTTGGAGCCCAGGACGTCAGTAGCAACGAGAAAGGTGCCTACACCGGCGAAGTCTCGGCCACCATGTTGGTGGACGTGGGTGCCGGCTATGGGCTGGTCGGTCATTCCGAGCGGCGCCAGTACCATCAGGAGAGTAGCGAGCTGGTCGCGCGCAAGTTTGCCGCCGCCATCCACGCCGGGCTGATCCCGGTGCTGTGCGTGGGCGAATCGCTGGAACAGCGTGAGTCCGGTCAGACTGAGGCAATCCTACGTGCCCAGCTCGAACCGGTCCTGGCCCTGGTGGGCAGCGAAGGCTTTGCCCACGCGGTGCTGGCTTACGAGCCAATCTGGGCGATCGGCACCGGCCGTAACGCCAGCCCCGAGCAGGCCCAGGCCGTGCATGCCTTCCTGCGTGGCGAAGTCGCGAAGGCGGATGCTAGAATTGCGGATGGTCTGCCCATCCTGTACGGGGGCAGCGTCAAGCCCGACAACGCCGGCGAGCTGTTCGCACAGCCCGATGTCGATGGGGGGCTGGTCGGCGGCGCATCACTGGTTGCCGAAGATTTCCTGGCCATTGCACGTGCGGCGGCTGCTTGTTAACCCATTAAGTTTTGTCCGGGGACGGATTTCGAAATGCTGATGTTGATCCTCAATGTGGTCTACGTGCTGGTCGCGCTGGCGATGATTGCGCTGATCCTGATGCAGCGTGGTGCGGGTGCGGCGGCCGGTTCCGGCTTCGGTGCCGGCGCATCGGGCACGGTGTTCGGTTCGCAGGGTGCGTCGAACTTCCTGTCCAAGTCGACCAAGTGGCTGGCCGTGGTGTTCTTCAGCATCAGCCTGTTCATGGCGTGGTACGCCACGCACGGGGCACGTCCAACGGATCAGAACCTGGGCGTGATGTCGCAGTCGGCAACGCCGGCTCCGGCCGCCGCAGGCGAACTCACCCAGCCGTTGCCGCAGGCTCCGGCCGCTGGTGCGGTACCGACCGCTCCGTCGCAGCCGGCTCCTGCCGCTGCGCCGGCAGCAGCCCCGGTGCAGTCCGCCCCGGCACAGCCGGCGCCTGCAGCCAGCGAAGAAAACGCTTCAGAACCAGCACAAAAACGCTGAAGCCGGTTACAATGCGCTGCGCACTGGGATGCCCAGCGGCGCAACGTATGCCCAGGTGGCGGAATTGGTAGACGCACTACCTTGAGGTGGTAGCGACTTAGGTCGTAGGGGTTCGAGTCCCCTCTTGGGCACCATTGTTTGGCTGCAGTTCCTGCGCATCGCTTGTCGCGCGCGGGGCCTGCCTATACCCCATGCCGGCACGCGGCGCGTGCGGGCAGAGGCAAGAGAGAATCGCTGTGCTGGCCGAATATTTGCCGAGTCTGCTGTTTCTGATCGTCGCCACTGGTATCGGCATCGTGCTGATGTTGGTCGGTCGATTCTTCGCTCCACGCACCCCGGACGCGCGCAAGCTCTCGCCTTACGAGTGTGGCTTCGAAGCTTTCGAAGACGCGCGCATGAAGTTCGATGTGCGCTACTACCTCATCGCGATCCAGTTCATCGTGTTCGACCTGGAAATCATCTTCATCGTGCCGTGGACGCAGGTGTTCATGGAGATCGGCGCACGCTCGCTGGTCACCATGGGGCTGTTCGTCGGCATGTTGTTCCTCGGCTTTATCTACGTGTGGAAGAAGGGAGCGCTGGAATGGGAGTGATTCAGACCCTGGATCGTCTGATGACCAACCCGATGCCGGAAGGCCGGGTGGAAGACATCCTGCGCCCGGAAGGCGAAAACCCGTTGCTCGAAAAGGGCTACGTGACCACCAGCGTCGATGCGCTGCTGAACTGGGCGCGGACCGGTTCGATGTGGCCGATGACCTTCGGCCTGGCCTGCTGTGCGGTCGAGATGATGCACGCCGGCGCCTCGCGTCTGGACCTGGACCGTTACGGCGTGGTGTTCCGCCCGTCGCCGCGTCAGTCCGACGTGATGATCGTGGCCGGCACGCTGGTCAACAAGATGGCCCCGGCGCTGCGCAAGGTCTACGACCAGATGCCCGACCCGAAGTGGGTCATCTCGATGGGCAGCTGCGCCAATGGCGGCGGCTACTATCACTATTCGTATTCGGTGGTGCGCGGTTGCGACCGCATCGTGCCGGTGGACATCTATGTCCCGGGCTGCCCGCCGACTGCCGAGGCGCTGGTCTACGGCATCCTGCAGCTGCAGAAGAAGATCTGGCGCACCCAGACAATCGCACGCTGACACCCGTCTTCTCCTACCGAGAGCAGCCAAGCCCCCATGGCAGAGCAAGCATCTTCCTTCACTGACCGACTTGCGGCACGTTTCGCCGGTGCGCAGATCGCCGTGGCATTGCCGCGCGGCGAAGTGACGCTGGAAGTCGCTGCCGCCGATTGGCATGCCACCTGTCTGGCCCTGCGCGATGAGCTCGGTTTCGAGCAGCTCAGCGACCTGTGCGGCGTTGATTACCTGGGCTACGGCAGCGACGAGTGGGATACCGCCGACGTGTCATCGCAGGGTTTCAGCCGCGGCGTCGAAGGCAAGGCCGTCGGCCGTTTTGCCTGGGGCGAATTCCCCAGCCAGGAAAGCTCCGATGGTGCCCAGCCGCAGCAGCTGCCCAAGCAGCGTTTTGCGGTGGTCGCGCAACTGATTTCCTACCAACACAACCAGCGTCTGCGCGTGCGTTGCTACGCACCGGACGAGCAAGTGCCGGTGGTGGCGTCGGTCACCGATATCTGGCCGGGCGTGAACTGGTTCGAGCGCGAGGCGTTCGACCTGTTCGGTATCGTGTTCGATGGACACCCGGATCTGCGCCGCATCCTGACCGACTACGGATTCGTCGGCCACCCGTTCCGCAAGGATTTCCCGCTGATCGGCAACGTCGAAGTGCGTTACGACGAAGAGCGCAAGCGCGTGGTGTACGAGCCGGTCACTTCGGTCGAGCCGCGCGTCGGCGTACCGCGCGTGATTCGCGACGATGCCCGTTATGAGACTGCCGCTGGTGAAGTGGGCAAGTCGGAGACTGCCAAGTGAGTGAGTTCCGCCAGGCAACCGAAGCCTTCGCGAGCAATCCTGTGGAAAGCAAGCAGGAAATCCGCAATTACACGATGAACTTCGGCCCGCAGCATCCTGCGGCGCACGGTGTGTTGCGCCTGATCCTGGAAATGGACGGCGAGACCGTGGTGCGTGCCGATCCGCATATCGGCCTGCTGCACCGTGGCACCGAGAAGCTGGCCGAGTCCAAGCCGTTCAACCAGTCGGTTCCGTACATGGATCGCCTGGACTACGTGTCGATGATGTGCAACGAGCACGCTTACGTGCGCGCGATCGAATCCCTGATGGGGATCGAGGCGCCCGAGCGTGCGCAGTACATCCGCACCATGTTCGACGAGATCACCCGCATCAAGAATCACCTGATGTGGGTCGGCTCCAACGCGCTCGATCTGGGAGCAATGGCGGTGATGCTGTATGCATTCCGCGAGCGCGAGGAATTGATGGATGTCTACGAGGCGGTCAGCGGCGCGCGCATGCACGCGGCCTACTACCGCCCCGGCGGCGTGTACCGTGATCTGCCCGACTTCATGCCCAAGTACAAGGAATCCCGTTGGCACAAGGGCGGGGCACTGAAGAAGCTCAATGCAGCGCGCGAAGGCTCGATGCTGGACTTCCTCGAGGATTTCACCAATACGTTCCCGTCGCGTGTGGACGAGTACGAGACGCTGCTGACCGATAACCGTATCTGGAAGCAGCGTACCGTCGACGTCGGCATCATCAGCCCGGATCTGGCGCGTGCCTGGGGCATGACCGGCCCGATGCTGCGTGGCTCGGGCATCGAATGGGACCTGCGCAAGAAGCAGCCGTACGCCAAGTACGACGCGGTGGAGTTCGACATCCCGGTCGGCACCAACGGCGACTGCTACGACCGCTACCTGGTGCGCGTGGCCGAGATGCGTGAATCCAACCGCATCATCAAGCAGTGCGTGAAGTGGCTGAAGGCCAATCCTGGCCCGGTCATGGTCACCAATTTCAAGGTCGCTCCGCCAAGCCGCGAAGGCATGAAGGACGACATGGAAGCGCTGATCCATCACTTCAAGCTGTTCAGCGAAGGCTATTGCGTGCCGGCCGGCGAAACCTACAGCGCGGTCGAAGCGCCCAAGGGCGAGTTCGGCTGCTACCTGATGTCCGATGGCGCCAACAAGCCGTTCCGCGTGCATCTGCGCGCGCCGGGCTTTGCGCATCTGTCGTCGATGGACGCAGTGGTGCGTGGCTATCTGCTGGCCGACGTCGTGGCGATGATCGGTACTTACGATTTGGTTTTCGGTGAGGTTGACCGATGAAGGCGACGGGTAATTTCGAGGCGGCGCGCGACGTCGATCCGCAGGTGGTGCTGAGCGACAAGACGCGCGCGCACATCGATCATTGGCTGGCCAAATTTCCGCCCGATCGCAAGCGGTCGGCGGTGCTGCAGGGCCTGCATGCTGCGCAGGAGCAGAACCAGGGCTGGCTGACCGATGAGCTGATCGTCGGCGTGGCCAAGTATCTGGAACTGCCGCCGGTGTGGGCCTACGAGGTCGCCAGTTTCTACTCGATGTTCGAGACCGAGAAGGTCGGCCGCCACAACGTGGCGTTCTGCACCAATATCAGTTGCTGGCTCAACGGCGCCGAAGATCTGCTGGCGCACGCGGAAAAGAAACTGGGTTGCAAGCTGGGGCAGTCGACGGCCGATGGCCGCGTCTACCTCAAGCGCGAAGAAGAGTGCCTGGCGGCCTGCTCGGCGGCGCCGATGATGGTCATCAACGGCCACTACCACGAGCACCTGACGAAAGAGAAGGTCGACGCGCTGCTGGACGGGCTGGAATAAGACATGGCACATCATCACGCACCTACAGGTCCGGTCGGTCCGGCGCCGTTGCCGCATCAAGTGGTCTACACGACCCTGCATTACGACACGCCCTGGTCCTACGAGAGCTACCTCAAGACCGGTGGCTACGCCGCGTTGCGCAAGATCCTCGAAGAGAAGATCGCCCCGGCCGACGTCATCGAGATGGTCAAGGCATCGAACCTGCGCGGCCGCGGTGGCGCAGGCTTCCCGACCGGTCTGAAGTGGTCGTTCATGCCCAAGGGCAACATGCAGAAGTACATCCTGTGCAATTCGGACGAATCCGAGCCGGGAACCTGCAAGGACCGCGACATCCTGCGTTACAACCCGCATTCGGTGGTGGAGGGCATGGCGATCGCCTGCTACGCCACCGGTTCGACCGTGGGCTACAACTACCTGCGCGGCGAGTTCCACCACGAGCCGTTCGAGAACTTCGAACTGGCGCTGGCCGATGCCTATGCCAACGGCTGGCTGGGCAAGAACATCCTCGGCAGCGGCGTGGATATCGATATCTACGGTGCGCTGGGCGCCGGCGCCTACATCTGCGGCGAAGAAACCGCGTTGATGGAGTCGCTGGAAGGCAAGAAGGGCCAGCCGCGCTACAAGCCGCCGTTTCCGGCCAACTTCGGCCTGTACGGCAAGCCGACCACCATCAACAACACCGAGACCTATGCGTCGGTGCCGGCGATCATTCGCAACGGCCCGGAGTGGTTCCTCGGGTTGAGCAAGACCAAGAACGGTGGCCCGAAGATCTTCTCGGTGTCCGGCTGCGTGCAGAAGGGCGGCAACTTCGAAGTGCCGCTTGGCACCACCTTCGACGAATTGCTGGAAATGGCCGGTGGCCTGCGTCCGGGTCGCAAGCTCAAGGGCGTGGTGCCCGGCGGCGTGTCGATGCCGGTGTTGAAGGCCGACCAGGTCGCCGGCCTGCAGATGGATTACGACACCCTGCGTGCGCTGGGCACCGGTCTGGGTTCGGGCGCCATCGTGGTGCTGGACGACAGCGTCTGCTGCGTGCGTTTTGCCTGCCGCATCTCGCAGTTCTTCCACAAGGAATCCTGCGGCCAGTGCACCCCGTGCCGCGAAGGTACCGGCTGGATGCACCGCGTGCTGGAGCGCATCGTCGCCGGCAAGGCCACGATGGAAGACCTGCACCAGCTGCGCACGGTTGCCGGCCAGATCGAAGGGCACACCATCTGTGCGTTCGGCGAAGCGGCGGCATGGCCGATTCAGGGCTTCCTGCGCCAGTTCTGGGACGAGTTCGAGTACTACATCGTCAACGGTCGTTCGATCGTCGATACGCAAGTCGGAGTGGCTGCATGAGCGCCCAACCAGTGAACCCGAACGTGCCACCGGACCACGTCACCGTCGAGATCGACGGGCAGTCTCTGGTAGTGCCGAAGGGCTCCATGATCATCCAGGCGGCCGACAAGGCCGGCATCCCGATTCCGCGCTTCTGCTACCACGAGAAGCTGCCGATCGCGGCAAATTGCCGTATGTGCCTGGTCGATGTCGAAAAGTCGCCCAAGCCGTCGCCTGCCTGCGCCACGCCGGTGATGGATGGCATGAAGGTCACCACGCGTAGCGAAAAGGCGCTGAAGTACCAGCGCAGCGTGATGGAATTCCTGCTGATCAATCACCCGCTGGACTGCCCGATCTGCGATCAGGGCGGCGAGTGCGAGCTGCAGGACGTCTCGCTCGGCTATGGCCGTTCGGTGAGCCGCTTCAACGAGCGCAAGCGCGTGGTGCCGGACGAGGATATCGGTCCGCTTGTCGCCACCGAGATGACCCGCTGTATCCAGTGCACCCGCTGCGTGCGTTTCACTGCAGACATTGCCGGTACCTACGAGCTGGGCGGCATGTACCGCGGCGAGAATCTGCAGATCGGCACCTATGACGGCAAGCCGCTGACCACCGAAATTTCCGGCAACGTCATCGACGTCTGCCCGGTGGGCGCGCTGACCAACAAGGTGTTCCAGTTCCGCGCACGTCCGTGGGAACTGATGGCACGCGAATCGCTGGGTTATCACGATGCGATGGGCTCGAACCTGTTCCTGCACGTGCGCCGCGGCGAAGTGCTGCGCACCGTGCCGCGCGAGAACGAGGCGGTCAACGAATGCTGGCTGTCCGACCGCGACCGTTATTCGCATCAGGGCCTGTATGCCGAAGACCGTGCGGTCAAGCCGCTGAAGAAGGTCAACGGGCAGTGGACTGAAGTGAGCTGGACCGAAGGTCTGGCTGCAGCGACCCAGATCTTGCGCGAAAACGCGGGTGATGCGCTTGGCGTGCTGGTGCACCCGTCCACCTCGAACGAAGAGGGCGCGCTGCTGGCGCGTCTGGCCGAAGGGCTGGGCAGCGGTAATCTGGATCACCGTCTGCTCAATCGCGACTTTTCCGACGCTGCGGTGGCGCAAGCCTTCGCAACGCCGTTGGCCGAGATCGAGCAGGCCGATGTTGTCGTGCTGTTCGGCAGCAACGTGCGCCACGAGCTGCCGCTGCTGCATGCACGGTTGCGCAAGGCGCACATCCAGAACCGCACGCAGATCCACTCGGTCAATCCGGTCGATTTCGATTTTGCCTTCACCCAGGCCTCGCGCACCGTGGTCGCGCCGTCGCAGCTGGCTGCGGCGCTCGACGACACCGCGTTGCGTGATGCGGTCAAGGGCGCAACCCGCGCCGTGATCGTGGTCGGCGCGCTGGCTGAAAATCATCCGCAGGCTGCTGCACTGCGTGCTGCCGCACGTGATTTTGCCGCTGCAACCGGTGCGTCGCTGTGCCGCATTCCGCAGGGCGCCAACGCGGTGGGTCTGGTGTCGCAGGGCGTGTTGCCGACCGCGCGCGATGTCGCCGGCATGCTGGCTCAGCCGCGTCAGGCCTATGTGCTGTACGGCATCGAACCCGGCCTGGATTTTGCCGACGCCGCTGCCGCGCGCAGTGCGCTGGCCGGTGCCAAGGTCGTGGCGTTCAGTCAGTTCGCGTGCGCCTCGACGCGCGACGTGGCCGATGTGATCCTGCCGATTGGTGCGTTGCCGGAGATCGATGCGTCGCTGACCAATCTCGATGGCCGTGTACAGACCGCACGCGCCGCAGGGCGCCTGCCGGTCGAGGCACGCGAAGGCTGGCGGGTGCTGCGTGCACTGGGCGGCGAGCTGGGCCTGGCCGGTTTCGAATTCATCGATCTGGTCGGTCTGCGTGCGGGCATGCAGAACCGCAGCGTCAGTCCAGTCGCGTCTGCGCAGCCGGCCACGGCGAGCGACGGGTTGGAGGTTGCGGCAACCGCGGCGATCTATCGCACCGATGCTGTCGTACGCCGGGCCGCTGCGTTGCAGTCGCATCCGCTCAACATTGCGCCGTGTGTGGCAATGCACCCGGAGCAGGCGGCGCAGTTGCAGCTTGGCGCGGGTCAGATGGTCAAGGTCGGTACGGACGCGGGTAAGGCGACGTTGCCGGTGGTGCTGGACAAGCGCGTTGCACCGGGCACGGTGTGGATCGAATCCGGCCATGGCGCAACTGCGCCGCTCGGCGCCGGTCGGGTAACGGTGGTGGCTGCATGAACGAATTGCTGTTGAACGTGGTCGACCCCCTCCACCAGTGGTTCCTCGGGCTGGGCGATGGCGGCGTGGTGCTCTGGACCGTACTGAAGATCCTGCTGATCGCCGTGCCGGTGATCGTGTCGGTGGCCTTCTACGTGGTGTGGGAGCGCAAGCTGATCGGCTGGATGCACGTGCGTCATGGGCCCATGTACGTGGGCATGGGCATCTTCCAGGCCTTCGCCGACGTGTTCAAACTCCTGTTCAAGGAGATCCTGCAGCCGAGCAGCTCGCACAAGGCGATGTTCATCATCGCGCCGCTGCTGACGCTGGCGCCGGCCTTCGCGGCCTGGTCGGTGGTGCCGTTCGATGCGCAGCTGGTGTTGTCCAACGCCAACGTCGGTCTGCTGTATCTGCTGGCAATGACCTCGCTGGGCGTGTACGGCATCATCCTCGCGGGCTGGGCGTCCAACTCCAAGTATGCGTTTCTGGGTGCGATGCGCTCGGCCGCACAGGTGGTCAGCTACGAAATTGCGATGGGCTTTGCGCTGGTCGGTGTGATGATCGCTTCCGGCAGTGTCAACCTCAGCCAGATCGTGTTCGCGCAGGCCGGCAACTCCGGCTTCTTCGACTGGTTCCTGATTCCGCTGTTCCCGCTGTTCATCGTGTACTGGGTGTCCGGCGTAGCCGAGACTAACCGCGCGCCGTTCGACGTGGTGGAAGGCGAGTCGGAAATCGTTGCCGGCCACATGGTGGAATACTCGGGCGGTGCATTTGCGCTGTTCTTCCTGGCCGAATACGCCAACATGATCCTGGTCAGCTTTCTGATCTCGATCTTCTTCCTCGGCGGCTGGCTGAGCCCGATCCAGGGTTGGGTCACAGCGGATATCTCGCCGTGGATCAATTGGGTGTGGACCGGCGGCTGGCCGTGGCTGCTGATGAAGGTGTTCTTCTTCGCCAGTGCCTACATCTGGTTCCGTGCCAGCTTCCCGCGCTACCGCTACGACCAGATCATGCGGCTGGGCTGGAAGGTGTTCATTCCGCTCACGATCGTGTGGATCGCAGTGACGGCATTGATGGTGTTTTACGGCGTGATCCAGAAGGGCGTGTAATTGATGAACAAGATCACCCATTACTTCAAGAGCCTGCTCCTGCTCGAACTGCTCGGCGGCTTGTGGCTGACGTTGAAATACACGTTCAAGCCCAAGTACACCGTGCTGTACCCGATGGAGAAGTTTCCGCAATCGCCACGCTTCCGTGGTCTGCACGCGCTGCGTCGCTATCCCAATGGTGAAGAGCGTTGCATCGCCTGCAAGCTGTGCGAAGCGGTGTGCCCGGCGCTGGCGATCACCATCGACTCGGCCAAGCGCGAGGACGGCTCGCGCCGCACCACGCGCTATGACATCGACCTGTTCAAGTGCATCTTCTGCGGCTTCTGCGAAGAAAGCTGCCCGGTGGACTCGATCGTCGAGACGCACATCCTCGAATACCACTTCGAGAAGCGTGGCGAGAATATTGTCAACAAGCCGCAGCTGCTGGCGATCGGAGACCGGCTAGAGGCCGAGATCGCCGAGCGTCGCGCTGCCGATGCCGCCTTCCGTTGAGGTCATGATGGACTGGGTCTCTATTGCTTTTTACGCCTTCTCCGCCATCGCGGTGGTGTCCGCCGGTGCGGTGATCAGCGTGCGTAACCCGGTGTACGCCGTGTTGTGCCTGATCCTCACCTTCTTCTCGATGGCGTGTATCTGGCTGTTGGTGGGTGCCGAATTCCTTGGCGTCACGCTGGTACTGGTGTACGTCGGCGCGGTGATGGTGCTGTTCCTGTTCGTGGTGATGATGCTCGACATCGACACCAGCCGCCTGCGCGAAGGCTGGGTCAAGTACATGCCGTTGGGCGTCATCGTCGCGGTTGCGATGCTGGCGCAGATGGTGACCCTGATCGGCGTCAAGTCGCGCAGTGCCACGCCGTTTCCGGCCGACAATGCGGCCGCACAGGCTGCAGACGTGTCGAACCTGACCTGGTTGGCCAAGAGCCTGTACACCGAGTTCCTGCTGCCGTTCGAGTTTGCTGCGGTGATCCTGACCGTGGCCGTGGTGGCTGCCGTGATGCTCACCTTGCGCAAGCGCACCGGCATCAAGATCCAGATCGCCAGCGAGCAGTCGCGCGTCAAGGCGACCGACCGCCTGCGCATCGTCAAGATGGCAGTGGAAAAACCCGCACAGGTTGCGCCGCGCGTCGATGCGGTGGACGGACAGGAGGCGAAGTCTTGATTACCTTGGGCCACCTGCTGGGGCTGGGCGCGGTGCTGTTCTGCATCTCGCTGGCCGGCATCTTCCTCAACCGCAAGAACGTCATCGTGCTGCTGATGTCGATCGAGTTGATGCTGCTGTCGGTCAACATCAACTTCATTGCATTCTCGCGCGAGCTCGGCGACACCGCCGGCCAGCTGTTCGTGTTCTTCATCCTGACCGTTGCCGCTGCGGAGGCCGCGATTGGCCTTGCGATCCTGGTGACTCTGTTCCGTACGCGCCGCACGATCAATGTGGCCGAAGTCGACACGTTGAAGGGCTGACCCGTAGATGGAAATCACTCTCTCCAAGAGTCTGCTGATCGCAGTGGTGCTTGCACCGCTGGTCGGCAGCATCATCGCCGGCTTGTTCGGTCGTCAGGTGGGGCGCAAGGGCGCGCAGTACGTCACCATCCTCGGCGTGGCGGTCAGCTGCGTGCTGTCGTGCCTGACGCTGTACCAACTGGTGGAGCAGGGCGCCAGCCCGTTCAACCAGAACCTGTATACCTTCTTCGACGTCGGCAACTACTCCGCGCATGTCGGCTTCATGGTCGATCGCCTGACCGCGATGATGATGGTGGTGGTGACCTTCGTGTCGCTGCTGGTGCACATCTACACCATCGGCTACATGGAAGAAGACCCGGGCTACCAGCGCTTCTTCAGCTATATCTCGTTGTTCACCTTCTCCATGCTCACGCTGGTGATGAGCAACAACTTCCTGCAGCTGTTCTTCGGCTGGGAAGCGGTGGGTCTGGTGTCCTACCTGCTGATCGGTTTCTGGTTCAAGCGACCGACTGCCGTGTTCGCCAACATGAAGGCGTTCCTGGTCAATCGCGTCGGCGACTTCGGCTTCATTCTGGGCATTGCCGGCGTGTTGCTGTGGTTCGGCTCGCTGGATTACTCCACCGTGTTCGCCAACGCGACCACCATGGCCGGTGCCAAGGTACAGTTGTTTGCCGGTCACGAATGGAGCGTGATGACGCTGATCTGCATTTGCCTGTTCATTGGCGCAATGGGCAAGTCCGCGCAGGTGCCGTTGCACGTGTGGCTGCCGGACTCGATGGAAGGCCCGACGCCGATCTCGGCGCTGATCCACGCCGCGACGATGGTGACCGCCGGCATCTTCATGGTTGCGCGCATGTCGCCGCTGTTCGAGCTGTCGGAAACCGCGCTGAACTTCATCCTGTTCATCGGTGCGACCACGGCCTTCTTCACCGGCCTGATCGGCATCGTGCAGAACGACATCAAGCGTGTGGTTGCATATTCGACGCTGTCCCAGCTGGGTTACATGACCGTGGCATTGGGCGTGTCGGCCTATTCGGCGGCCGTGTTCCACCTGATGACGCATGCCTTCTTCAAGGCGCTGCTGTTCCTGGCGGCCGGCTCGGTCATCATCGGCATGCACCATGAGCAGGACATGCGCAAGATGGGCGGCCTGCGCAAGTACATGAAGGTGACGTACTGGACCAGCGTGATCGGCACCCTGGCGCTGGTGGGGACTCCGTTCTTCTCGGGTTTCTACTCGAAGGACACCATCATCGAAGCAGCGGCGCATCATGCGCACGAATCGCATAGCTGGATCGCGACCTACGGTTACTGGGCGGTGCTTGGTGGCGTACTGGTCACCAGCTTCTACAGCTTCCGTTTGCTGTTCCTGACCTTCCACGGCAAGGAGCGTTTCCGCGATGCCCATGCGCACGACGCGCATGCGCACCACGACAGCGCGCATACCGATGCCGAAGCGCAGGTGCATGCGCACGACAGCCACGCGCATGACGCACACGCCCACGACAGCCACGGTCACCACGACCACGGCCATGGTCACCACGGTGCCCACGAGCCGCACGAGTCGAAGTGGGTAGTGACAATGCCGTTGATCCTGCTGGCGATTCCGTCGGTGGCGATCGGCTTCTTCACCATCGGTCCGATGCTGTTCGGTACCGATTGGCAGGGGCACCATGCGGCGCACGCGCTCAAGGGCCAGGCCGTCTCGTTCTTCACCGGCATCGTCGATTTCTACGATCCGGCACGCGACACCGTCGGTGCGCTGGCGGAAGAATTTCATGGCCCGGTGGCATTTGCACTGCACGGCATGATGGCCGCCCCGTTCTTCCTGACGGTGGCCGGTCTGCTGCTCGCGGCGCTGTTCTATTTGTGGAAGCCGGACCTGGCCACCAAGTCGCGCAAGGCGTTCGCGCCCGTTGTGTGGCTGCTGGAGAACAAGTACGGCTTCGACAAGCTGTGGATCAATGGCTTCGCCGGTGGCGGTGTTGTCCTTGGCAAGGCGTCACGTGCCGTCGATACCCATGTGGTCGACGGTGTGGTCGTCAATGGTTCTGCCCGACTGATCGACCTGGCTGCAAATCTGCTGCGTCGCACGCAATCCGGTTTCCTCTATCACTACGCCTTCGCAATGATCATCGGTTTGATCGCCTTGTTGGCGGTACTGATGCATTTCTGGCGTTGACCTGTACGGAATAAGAAAACGTGTCGAACTGGCCTTTACTGTCTATCTTGATCTGGCTGCCGATTATCGGTGGCGCCCTGATCCTTGCGTTGCGCAACGCCGAGACTGCCCGCTGGGCGTCCCTGGCGGTGGCAGTGGCGACCTTTGTGCTGAGTCTGCCGCTGCTGGGCTACGACACGGCCAATGACGCCCTGCAGTTCATCGAGCTGCACGCCTGGATCCCGGCCTACAACATCGGCTACAACCTCGGCGTGGACGGCATCGCGGTCGCCCTGATCGTACTGACCACCTTGGTGACCGTGCTCTCGCTCATTGGCGCCTGGCGCTCGATCGACAAGCGCGTCAACCAGTACGTGGCTGCCTTCCTGATCCTGGAAGGCGTCACCGTCGGCATCTTCGCTGCCACCGACGCGATGCTGTTCTACGTGTTCTTCGAAGCGATGCTGATCCCGATGTTCCTGATCATCGGAGTCTGGGGCGGCCCGCGTCGCATCTACGCAGCGATGAAGTTCTTCCTCTACACCTTCCTCGGCTCGGTGCTGATGCTGGTGGGCCTGGTGTACCTGTACCTGAAGGGCGGCAGCTTCCAGCTGGCCGATCTGTATGCGCTGCAGCTGACTGCCAAGGAACAGACCTGGATCTTCTTCGCGTTCCTGATTGCATTCGCGGTCAAGGTCCCGATGTTTCCGGTGCACACCTGGTTGCCGGACGCACACGTCGAGGCACCAACCGCCGGTTCGGTGATCCTGGCCGCCATCGCCTTGAAGATCGGTGGCTACGGCTTCCTGCGCTTCAATCTGCCGATCGTGCCGGACGCCAGCCACGAGTTCGCCTGGCTGGTGATCGCCCTGTCGTTGATCGCCGTGATCTACGTCGGCCTGGTGGCGCTGGTGCAGGAAGACATGAAGAAGCTGGTGGCGTACTCGTCCATCGCGCACATGGGCTTCGTCACGCTCGGTACCTTCATCGCCTTCACGCTGGTGCGCGAGTACGGCAGCACCGACGCCGCACGCCTCGGCCTGCAGGGTGCGATGGTGCAGATGATCTCGCATGGCTTCGTGTCCGGCGCGATGTTCTCCTGTATCGGCGTGTTGTACGACCGCATGCATACCCGCCGCATCGCCGACTACGGCGGCGTGGTCAACGTGATGCCGTGGTTCGCCACCTTCGCGATGCTGTTCTTCATGGCCAATGCCGGTCTGCCTGGCACCAGCGGCTTCGTCGGCGAGTTCATGGTGATTCTGGCCAGCTTCCAGAAGCATCCGCTGATCGCCTTTGCCGCTGCCACCACGCTGGTCATTACCGCCGCCTACACGCTGTGGCTCTACAAGCGCGTGTTCTTCGGCGAAGTGGCCAACGCACATGTGGCCGAGCTGAAGGACATCAATGGCCGCGAGGCGTTCGTGCT
Source organism: Xanthomonas cannabis pv. cannabis (assembly GCF_000802365.1). GTDB lineage: Bacteria > Pseudomonadota > Gammaproteobacteria > Xanthomonadales > Xanthomonadaceae > Xanthomonas > Xanthomonas cannabis. The sequence continues at coordinate 47,403 of NZ_JSZE01000001.1, read as the reverse complement.
GGGGGTGTTCGCCGCTGGCGTGCTGGCCCTGGGCCTGTACCCGAAGCCGCTGACCGATCTGATGGAACCCTCGATCGCCAAGCTGGCGACCCAGATTGCCGCGACCAAGCTGTGACTGCTTGCCGTACGTTTTGACTCCAGGATTTGATGATGACCACGCCAACGCTCGCGCCGTTGACCACCGCTGACCTGGCTCCGCTCGTTCCGGAGCTGGTGCTGATCGGCGGCGCCTTCGCACTGCTGATGCTCGACCTGTTCGTGAGCCAGCGGAACAAGGTCTGGACCCACCTGTTTTCCGTCGCCGTTCTCGCCGTGGTGTTCGCACTGCTGGCGACCGGTACGGGCGGGCAGGGCGAGATCTTCCACGGCATGTTCGTGCGTGATACCGCTGCGGACGTCATGAAGACCGTCATCGTGCTGGTCAGCGGTCTGAGCCTGGTGTATGGCTGGACTTATCTGCGCGAGCGCAATCTGTATCAGGGCGAGATTCCGGTACTGGTGTTGTTCGCCACCGCCGGCATGATGCTGCTCGCTTCCGCCGGTAGCCTGTTGATGGTCTACCTCGGCCTGGAGCTGTTGGCGCTGTGCTCCTATGCCCTGGTGGCCTCCAACCGCGACAACGGTCTGGCTACCGAAGCGGCAATGAAATATTTCGTGCTCGGTTCGCTGGCGTCGGGCCTGCTGCTGTATGGCATGTCACTGGTCTATGGCGCCACGGGCACCTTGAGCCTGGCCGGCATCCATGACGCAATCGATGGCTCGGGCGAGCGCACGCTGCTGTTGACCGGCACCATCTTCATGATCGCCGGCGTCGCGTTCAAGCTGGGTGCGGCTCCGTTCCACATGTGGCTGCCCGACGTCTATCAGGGCGCACCGGCTCCCATCGCGCTGTTCATCAGCTCGGCGCCCAAGCTGGCGGCGTTCGGTATGGCGTACCGCCTGCTGGAAGTGGGCATGGGCCCGCTGTCGCCGCAATGGCACCTGCTGATCGGCGGCCTGTCGGCGGTGTCGTTGGTCATCGGCAACCTGATGGCCATCGCACAGAGCAATCTCAAGCGCATGCTCGCGTACTCGACGGTCTCGCATATCGGCTTCCTGCTGATGGGCGTGGCCGGTGGTGGAGAGGAGGGGTATGCCGCCGCGATGTTCTATGCGGTTAGCTACACCATCATGTCGACCGCCTCGTTCGGCGCCATCATCGCGCTGTCGCGCAATGGCTTTGAAGCCGAAAACATCGACGACTTCAAGGGGCTCAATGCACGTAATCCCTGGATGGCGGGACTGGTGCTGTGCATCATGGCCTCGCTTGCAGGTATTCCGCCGTTTCTGGGCTTCTGGACCAAGCTGGCCGTGCTTGGCGCTGCGGTGAAGGGTGACATGCTGTGGCTGGCCTTGGTCGGCGTGATCTGTGCCGTGATCGGTGCGTACTACTACCTGCGTGTCATCAAGGTCATGTACTTCGACGAGCCGGTGGGCGAGCCTTTGCCGGCCAACAACGACCGCGTGCTGGGGACGGTGCTGGGCGTCAACGCACTGGCCCTGCTCGCTCTCGGCCTGGCCTGGAGCCCGATCATGGTGTGGTGCCAGCGCGCCTTCGCCGGTCTCGCGTAAGCAGACTGCGTTGCGCCGCACGTACCGCGGCTCTCGCCCCAGGCATGCGGCGGGAGATTGAAAGAAAGTCGTGATAAGTGTTTCGTTTTTGTTGCATTGCGGGTATCATTCGCCGCGACGTTAGACAGCCGCCACGGTGTCCAACAGATGAAAAACTAGGGCTTGCAATTGCCGCTCAAGTTCTTCATAATTCCGCTTCTGCTGCGGGGTGGAGCAGTCTGGCAGCTCGTCGGGCTCATAACCCGAAGGTCGCAGGTTCAAATCCTGCCCCCGCTACCAAGTTTCGAATTGTTGCTTTACCGCGGCGATTCAACTTCTTGGATCGTAAGGACGCTTGTTCCCGTCTTTACGCCGACCCTGAGAGGTCGGGCTTTTTTCACGCAAGGGGCCCATCGGGCCCCTTGTTTTTTCCGGAACCGGAAAGTTAGCTGCCGGTTGCCGGGGTTCTACTGGCAATCATCTGATCAGGGCAGTCTGTGAGCGAAAAAGCGACCGAAATCGCGAATCTGCTGAGTCCAACGGTTGAGTCCCTGGGCTTGGAACTGCTGGGCGTGGAGTATCTTCCCGCTCCAGGTGGCGCCACATTGCGCCTCTATATCGATGTGCCGCTGGCCGAACAGCCCGAGCGCGTGATCAACGTCGACGACTGCGAGCGCGTGAGCCGCGAAGTGTCGGCCCAGCTCGATGTCGAAGACCCGATCAGCGGCAATTACACCCTCGAGGTGTCGTCGCCGGGTGTGGACCGTCCGTTGTTCACCCTCCAGCAGTTCGCGCGTCATGCCGGCGAGTCCGCCAAGATCGTGTTGAAGCTTGCGCAGGATGGTCGGCGCCGCTTCCAGGGCCAGATTCTGCGGATCGAGGCCGACGCCGATGCCGTGGTGTTTGCGGTGGACGGCAAGGACCTGCAGATCGGTTTCGACAATATCGACAAGGCGCGCATCGTGCCGGATTGGGTCGCTCTGGGCCTGGCACCGCAAAAACCGAATAAGCCCGGCCCGAAAAAACCCGGGCACGACAAGAAGAAACCATCCAACGAGTCGGCGGCTGGCAAGCCGCGCGCGGAGTGACGAAATGAGCAAGGAACTTTTGCTGGTAGTGGATGCGGTGGCCAACGAAAAGGGCGTGCCGCGCGAAGTGATCTTCGATGCGATCGAGGCCGCGTTGGCGTCCGCAGCGAAGAAGCGCTATCCCGACCAGGACGTGCTGACGCGCGTGACCATCGATCACAAGGACGGTAACTACGAAACCTTCCGCCGTTGGGAAGTGGTGGCCGACGATGTGGTGATGGAGTCGCCGGACCGCCAGGTGCGCCTGATGGATGCCATCGACGAAGCCGACGGCGTGGATGTGGGCGACTACATCGAAGAACAGATCGAAAACCCGGATTTCGGCCGCATTGCCGCACAGGCCGCCAAGCAGGTGATCGTGCAGCGTGTGCGCGAGGCCGAGCGCCAGCAGGTCGTGGATGCATGGAAGGACCGCGTGGGCGAGTTGATCACCGGTGTGGTCAAGCGCGCCGAGCGCGGCAACATCTTTGTCGATCTGGGTGGCAATGCCGAAGCCTTCATTCCGAAGGACAAGGGCATTCCGCGCGACGTGCTGCGCCCGGGCGACCGTGTGCGCGGCTACCTGGCCGAGGTGCGTTCGGAGCCGCGTGGCCCGCAGCTGTTCATCAGCCGCGCTGCGCCGGAATTCATGATCGAGCTGTTCAAGCTCGAAGTGCCGGAAGTGGGCCAGGGCCTGGTCGAGATCAAGGCCTGCGCACGCGACCCGGGCGACCGCGCCAAGATCGCGGTGATTGCGCACGACACCCGCACCGATCCGATCGGCGCGTGCATCGGTATGCGCGGTTCGCGCGTGCAGGCGGTGTCCAACGAGCTCAATGGCGAGCGCGTGGATATCGTGTTGTGGAACGAGAATCCGGCCAACTTCGTGATCAACGCGATGGCGCCGGCCGAAGTGCAGTCGATCATCGTCGACGAAGAAAAGCATTCGATGGACCTGGCCGTGGCAGAAGACCGCCTGGCCCAGGCGATCGGCAAGGGCGGCCAGAACGTGCGCCTGGCCAGCCGCCTGACCGGTTGGCAGCTCAACGTGATGACCGCCGACCAGGTGGCTGCCAAGTCCGAGGCTGAACAGGCGTCGGCACGCCAGCTGTTCATGGACCGCCTGGAAGTGGACGAGGAAATCTCCGCGATCCTGGTGTCCGAAGGCTTCAACACGGTGGAAGAAATCGCCTACGTGCCGGTCGGCGAGCTGCTGGCGGTGGAAGGCTTCGACGAAGACATCGTCGAGGAGCTGCGCGCCCGTGCCCGCGACGCGCTGCTCAACGCTGCGCTGGCCGAGGAAGAAGGCCTGGAAGGGACTCAGCCCACCGAGGACCTGCTGGCGCTGGAGGGGATGGACGAGGAAACGGCCTTTGCTCTGGCCGAGCACGGCGTGCGCACCAGCGAGGACTTGTCCGACCTGGCTGCGGACGAGATCGTCGACTTCGGCATCGAGGGCATGACCCAGGAGCGCGCCGCGGCGCTGATCCTGGCGGCCCGCGCCGAGGAGATCGCCCGTTTGGAGCGCGGCGAATGAGCCGGCAATGAACCGCGCCCTGACCCCATCAGGGCTTAGAATCAGCGTATCCCTTGCTCTGGGCGAGGGGGCGCCAACCAGATCATAGGATCCGAATGTCGCAGCAAACCACCATCCGCAAGCTTGCCGAACTGGTCAATACGCCGGTCGATAAACTGCTGGTTCAACTGGCCGAGGCCGGAATGAAGTTCAGCGGTCCCGACCAGGTCGTGACCAGCACCGAGAAGATGAAACTGCTTGGCTTCCTGCGTCGCACGCATGGCAAGGCCGACGCGCCTGCCGATGCGGCCAGCGAAGCAGCCAAGAAGATCACGCTCAACCGGCGCAAGCTGCAGGAAGTCACGGTCAACGCCGGCCGCACCAAGACCACGGTCAACGTGGAAGTGCGGCAGAAGCGGACATACGTGAAGTCCGAGAACGAAGGCAGCGGCCGCGCCGCGCCGATGACGCCTGACGAAGAGCGCGCCGACATCCTGGCCAAGCTCGCCGCCTCGCGTCAGCGCAATCTTGACGAGCAGCAGGCGTTGGCCGAAAGCGACCGCGTGCGCGACGAAGCAATTCAGCGCAAGCGCGAGGAAGAGCAGGCTGCAAAGGACCGTGCAGAAGCCGAGCGCAAGGCTGCCGAGGAAGCCGCTGCGGCTGCCAGCGCGCCGGCCCCGGTTGCTGCTGCGCCGACGCCGTCGGCGCCTGCCGCACGGGCACCGTCCTCGCCGTCTTCCGCGCCGCGTCCGGCCCGTCCGGCTGGCGCCTCGCCCGCATCGCGCCCGGCGACGCCGGCCCGTCCGGATGACCGCAACAACGCGGCCAAGCACAAGACGCGCGGCTCGCACGTCATGGTGGCCGGCGTCGAAGACGACGATGCGACCAAGCGTTTTGCCGGGCAGTTGCATCTGTCCGCCGCCGACCGTGCGCGCCGTTCCAATGTGCGTGGCAAGCCGACTGGGCGTCCGGGTTCGTCGTCGTCGCGTCGCGGCAACGATGGTGGCCGTGGTGGCAACCAGGGCAATAGCGGCCCGCACGGGTTCGAGCGTCCCACCGCACCGGTGGTACGTGAGGTGGCGATCGGCGAGACCATCACCGTGGCCGACCTGGCGCAGAAGCTCGCGCTCAAGGGCGGCGACGTGGTCAAGGCGTTGTTCAAGATGGGCGTCATGGCGACCATCACCCAGAGCATCGATCACGATACCGCTGCGCTGGTGACCGAGGAACTCGGCCACAAGGCCGTGCGTGCCGACAATGCCGACTTCGAGGATGCGCTGCTGGCGCACGCCGAAGATGCGCAGGGCAATGCCTCGCCGCGTCCGCCGGTGGTGACCATCATGGGTCATGTCGATCACGGCAAGACCTCGCTGCTGGACTATATCCGCCGCACCAAGATCGCCTCCGGCGAAGCCGGCGGCATCACCCAGCACATCGGTGCGTACCACGTCGAAACCGGTCGTGGCGTCATCAGCTTCCTGGATACGCCCGGCCATGCCGCGTTTACCTCGATGCGTGCGCGCGGCGCCAAGATCACCGACATCGTGGTGCTGGTGGTGGCTGCCGATGACGGCGTGATGCCGCAGACCAAGGAAGCGGTGGCGCATGCCAGGGCGGCCGGTGTGCCGCTGATCGTGGCAGTGAACAAGATCGACAAGGCAGGCGCGGATCCGTTGCGGGTCAAGAACGAACTGCTGGCCGAAAACGTGGTGGCCGAAGAGTTCGGCGGCGACACCCAGTTCATCGAAGTGTCGGCCAAGGTCGGTACCGGCGTGGACACGCTGCTGGATGCGATCTCGTTGCAGGCCGAAGTGCTGGAACTCAAGGCAGTGGCCGAAGGCCGCGCCAGCGGTACCGTCATCGAATCCTCGCTGGACAAGGGCCGTGGCCCGGTCGCGACGGTGCTGGTGCAGCAGGGCGCCCTGAAGCGTGGCGATTACCTGGTGTGCGGCATCCAGTACGGCCGCGTGCGTGCGCTGTTCGATGAGACCGGCCATCAGCCGGCCTCGGCGGGCCCGTCGATTCCGGTGCAGGTGCTCGGCCTGTCCGGTGTGCCGGAAGCCGGTGACGACTTCGTGGTCGTCGACGACGAGCGTCTGGCCAAGGACGTGGCGCAGCAGCGCGAAACCAAGCGTCGCGAATCGCGCTTGGTCGCCTCGGCCAGTAACCGCATGGAAGACATCCTGGCCCAGATGGGCAAGGGTGAAGGTCAGCAGGTGTTGAACCTGGTGATCAAGGCCGACGTGCAGGGTTCGGTGGAGGCGCTGAAGCAGTCGCTGGTGGCGTTGTCCAACGACGACATCCGCATCAACGTGATCCACTCCGGCGTGGGTGGCATCACCGAGTCGGATGCGAATTCGGCAGCTGCGTCCAAGGCCACGATCATCGGCTTCAACGTGCGTGCGGACGCATCGGCGCGCAAGATCGTCGAATCCAACGGTATCGATCTGCGTTACTTCTCGATCATCTATGACGTGATCGATCAGGTGAAACAGGTGGCCTCCGGTCTGCTGGGTGTGGAAATCCGCGAAGAGATCATCGGTATTGCGCAGGTGCGCGATGTGTTCCGCAGCTCCAAGTTCGGCGCGGTTGCAGGCTGCATGATCGTCGAGGGCGTGGTGAAGCGCAGCAAGCCGATCCGCGTGCTCCGCGACAGCGTCGTGGTGTTCGAGGGCGAGCTGGAATCGCTGCGTCGCTTCAAGGAAAACGTCGAGGAAGTGCGCAACGGTACCGAGTGCGGTATTGGCGTGAAGGCCTACAACGACGTCAAGGCCGGCGACCAGATCGAGTGCTTCGAGCGTATCGAGGTTGCCCGCACGCTGTAACGGAGGCCGGGGGCTGCGGGCCCCGGTTCTCTACGCAGCCGATGCTGCGTGCAAGTTCTGCAAGGCGAGGGCGGCATGGCCGCCCACGTTCGTTTTTGGCTTCGGTGCCATCTGGCCCTCCGAATCAACCAGGTCCACGACCATGCCAACCAAATCATTCCATCGCACCGACCGTGTGTCTGCACAGGTGCGTCGCGACCTCGGCACGATCGTACACGCGGCCGTGCGCGACCACGGCCTGCCGTCGGTCAGCGTTTCCGACGTCGAAATCAGCCGCGACCTGGCGCATGCCAAGGTGTTCGTCACCGCGTTGCAGCAGGAGCGCTCGGCCGAAGCAGTGAAAGGGCTCAAGGAGATTGCCGGCCAGCTGCGCTCGCAGTTGGCGCGCGCAATGAAATTGCGTCACGTGCCGGAGCTGCACTTCCACTACGACGACTCGGTCGATCGCGGCGAGCGTATCGACAATCTGTTGCGTGACCTGGACGACGTTGGCCCCGATGCCACGTCCAGCGACGAAGACGCCGAGCCGCGCTGAGCGCTGTCGGCTGGCGCCGCTGCTGCGCCCCTGATTTTCCGCGGGCGCGCACTGCGCCCGATTCGAGCATCGATCCTTTGAAACCCCGCATCGTCTATCGCCCGTTGCACGGCATCCTGTTGCTGGATAAACCGGCCGGGCTGAGTTCCAACAATGCTTTGCAAGCCGCGCGCCGGCTGCTGCGGGCGGAAAAGGGCGGCCATACCGGGAGCCTGGATCCGCTGGCCACCGGCCTGCTGCCGCTCTGCTTTGGCGAAGCCACCAAGATCGCTGGTCTGCTGCTCGGCTCGGCCAAGGCCTACGACGCCGAGATCGTGCTGGGCGTCACCACCGACACCGACGATGCCGATGGAGAGCCGTTGCGTGTGCGTGCGGTGCCCGAGCTCGGCGAAGACGCGTTGCGTGCCGCGTTACTGCCGTTTGTCGGCCGCATCCAGCAGCAGGCGCCGATCTATTCCGCGCTCAAGCAGGGCGGGGAGCCGCTGTACGCCAAGGCCCGGCGTGGCGACGTCATCGAGGCGCCGGTGCGCGAGGTCGAAGTGCAGGCGATCGAAATGCTGGGCTATGGCGCGCCGCGGCTGCAGCTGCGCGTGACCTGTGGCTCGGGCACCTACATCCGCAGCCTGGCCCGCGACCTGGGCGAGGTGCTCGGGTGCGGTGCGCATATTGCGTCGCTGCGCCGGCGCTGGGTGGAGCCGTTCCGCGCGCCGCAGATGATCACCCTGGACCAGCTGGCCGCCGCGCTGGAGACGGGCACGCAAGCGCAAGATCTGCTGCTGCCGATCCAGGCCGGGCTGGCGGATTTTGCGCAGATCACGCTCGATGAGGCGCATGCGACCCGGTTCCGGATGGGGCAGCGGCTGCGCGATCCGGCGTTCCCGGCGGGGCAGGTGGCCGTGTTCGGCCCGGACGGAAGCCCGTCGGGACTTGGCCTGGTGGACGCCGACGGACGTCTGTCGCCGCAGCGATTGTTCAACGGACTGAACCAGGAATTGACTTGTTAAGGTTTGGTCAACTTGTTACCCGGGCCGTGCGACGGTACAATTTCGCGGCCCCGATTGGGGCGCCTTAGCGCCAAGCGCGCTCATCCCAAGCAAACGGCGAGTCCGGCGGTGCGTCACGCACGTTCCTGTCGACCACGCGTCTATCGAGAAAACATCATGTCCGTCGACACCCAGAAAGTTATTGAAGACAACAAGCGCAGCGCCCAGGACACCGGTTCGCCGGAAGTGCAGGTTGCTCTGCTGACCGCCCGTATCGAGCTGCTGACCGGTCACTTCAAGACCCACAAGAAGGATCACCACAGCCGTCGTGGCCTGCTGCAGATGGTCAACCGTCGCCGCAGCCTGCTCGACTACCTGAAGAAGAAGGACAACGACCGCTATAAGTCGCTGATCGAGAAGCTCGGCCTGCGCCGCTGATCGAGTCCTACCACCGCGGCGCAGCGATGCGCCGCGGTTTTGTTTTGGTCCTTCGCAAACGCGTCATCGCATCACCAAGTTCATGGGCCGGAGCCTCCCGGCCGCCCGTTCTCGGCATGGGTCGACGACGGTCCAACGCAGACAGCAATACCTAAGGGAAAAAACCTCCGTGGCAAAAATCACCAAAACCTTCCAGTACGGCAAGCACACCGTCACTCTTGAGACGGGCGAAATCGCTCGCCAGGCAGGCGGCGCCGTCATCGTCAAGTTCGACGACACCGTACTGCTGGTCACCGCCGTCGCCGCCAAGAGCGCGCGCGAAGGGCAGGACTTCTTCCCCCTGACGGTCGATTATCAGGAGAAGTTCTACGCCGGCGGCCGCATCCCGGGCGGCTTCTTCAAGCGCGAAGGACGCGCGACCGAGAAGGAAACGTTGATCTCGCGCCTGATCGATCGCCCGATCCGTCCGCTGTTCCCGGAGGACTACAAGAACGAAGTGCAGATCATCGCCACCGTGATGTCGATGAACCCCGACATCGACGGCGATATCGCCGCGCTGATCGGCGCATCGGCCGCGCTGTCGCTGGCCGGTACCCCGTTCAACGGCCCGATCGCTGCGGCGAAGGTCGGTTACAAGAATGGCGAATACATCCTCAACCCGACCGTGACCGAGCTGAAGGATTCGCAGCTGGAGCTGGTCGTGGCCGGTACCGCCAACGCGGTGCTGATGGTCGAGTCCGAAGCCGAGCTGCTGTCGGAAGAAGTGATGCTGGGTGCAGTAACCTTCGGTCATCGCGAGATGCAGAAGGTCATCAACATCATCAACGAGCTCACCGTCGAAGCCGGCACCAAGCCGTCCGACTGGGTGGCTCCGGCCAAGAACGACGGCATGATCGCCGCACTGAAGGAAGCGGTGGGCGAGCAGCTCGCGTCGGCTTTCCAGGTGCGCGACAAGCTGCAGCGCCGCGATGCGATTTCGGCGATCAAGAAGGACGTGCTGGGTTCGCTGGCGCCGCGTGCCACCGTCGAAGGCTGGGCTGCCGGCGATCTGGCCAAGGAATTCGGCGAACTGGAATACCAGACCATGCGTGGCTCGGTGCTGAGCACCAAGGTGCGCATCGACGGTCGTGCGCTGGATACCGTGCGTCCGATCAGCGCCAAGGCCGGCGTGTTGCCGCGTACCCATGGCTCGGCACTGTTCACCCGTGGCGAAACGCAGGCGATCGTGATCACCACGCTCGGCACCGCACGCGACGGTCAGGTCATCGACGCCGTTTCGGGCGAGTACAAAGAGAACTTCCTGTTCCACTACAACTTCCCTCCGTATTCGGTGGGCGAGTGCGGTCGTTTCGGCGCGCCGAAGCGCCGCGAAATCGGCCACGGCCGTCTGGCCAAGCGCGGCGTGCTGGCCGTGATGCCGAGCTTGGAAGAATTCCCGTACACCATCCGCGTTGTCTCGGAAATCACCGAGTCCAACGGTTCCTCGTCGATGGCATCGGTCTGCGGCAGCTCGCTGGCGCTGATGGACGCCGGTGTGCCGATCAAGGCGCCGGTCGCGGGTATCGCGATGGGTCTGGTCAAGGAAGGCAACGACTTCGTCGTGCTGTCGGACATCCTGGGTGACGAAGATCACCTGGGCGACATGGACTTCAAGGTGGCCGGTACTGCCGAAGGCGTGTCCGCGCTGCAGATGGACATCAAGATCGAAGGCATCACCGAAGAGATCATGAAGCAGGCATTGCAGCAGGCCAAGGCCGGCCGTCTGCACATCCTGGGCGAGATGGCGCATGCACTGACCGCCCCGCGTCAGGAGCTGAGCGACTACGCGCCGCGTCTGCTGACCATCAAGATCCACCCGGACAAGATCCGCGAAGTGATCGGCAAGGGTGGCTCGACCATCCAGGCGATCACCAAGGAAACCGGTACCCAGATCGACATCCAGGACGACGGCACGATCATCATCGCCTCGGTCAACGCCATTGCTGCGCAGGCTGCGAAGTCGCGCATCGAGCAGATCACCTCGGACGTGGAGCCGGGCCGCATCTACGAAGGCAAGGTCGCCAAGATCATGGACTTCGGTGCGTTCGTCACCATCCTGCCGGGCAAGGACGGCCTGGTGCACGTCTCGCAGATCTCCAGCGAGCGCGTGGAGAAGGTCGGCGACAAGCTGAAGGAAGGCGATCTGGTGCGCGTCAAGGTGCTGGAAGTGGACAAGCAGGGCCGTATCCGCCTGTCGATCAAGGCAGTGGAAGAAGGCGAGGGCGTGCCGGCTTCGGCCGAGTAAGCGCTGCTGGCTGATGCATCACGCGTGACGCGTGATGCATGACGAAAAAGCGGGCTTCGGCCCGCTTTTTTTGTTGTTGGTTCGGAATAACTCGTGCGTTGTTTCTTTCCCAGCGGGAAAAGTGCCCTGCAGGGGTAACGAGGCTACGAGCGAAGCCGCGTGCAGTTTCAATGCTGCAACGGCTTCACCCCATACCCTCACCCCAAACCCCTCTCCCGCAGGAGAGGGGCTTTGATTCCTTCTCCCTCCGGGAGAAGGTGCCCCGAAGGGGCGGATGAGGGGGCGCGCGAAGCCTTGTGATATCTGGAATGTAAGTGGCTTCGCCCGTAGCCTCACCCCAACCCCTCTCCCGCAGGAGAGGGGCTTTGATTTCTTCTCCCTCCGGGAGAAGGTGCCCCGAAGGGGCGGATGAGGGTACGTGCAAAGCCTCGTGATATTCCGAATGTAAGTGGCTTCGCCCGTATCCTCACCCCAACCCCTCTCCCGCAGGAAAGGGGCTTTGATTTCTTCTCCCTCCGGGAGAAGGTGCCCCGAAGGGGCGGATGAGGGCACGTGCAAAGCCTCGTGATATTCGGAATGTAAGTGGCTTCGCCCGTATCCTCACCCCAACCCCTCTCCCGCAGGAGAGGGGCTTTGATTCCTTCTCCCTCCGGGAGAAGGTGCGTAAAAGGGGCGGATGAGGGTACGTGCAAAGCCTCGTGATATTCGGGATGTAAGTGGCTTCGCCCGTACCCGCACCCCAACCCCTCTCCCGCAGGAGAGGGGCCTTTAATACGGCTTTACTCAGGTTGCTGTTGCTGTTGCTGTTGCTGCGTCTGCGCAGGCTGCGTCTCCGGCCGCGGCGGCACAACGCGTGGAAAGCCTGGCGGCATCGTTTGTTCCGCGGGCGCGATGCCGGGTGCGGGCAACGGCGTCGTCGGTGGCGGGCTGACCACTGCCGCATCCGGGCGCAGCTTCAGTAGTGCGGCCCAATCGCGTCGGTTGAAGTCGCAGAGTTCCTCGTGCGCCGGCGTGCATTCGCTGGCGATCCCGAGACTGTCTTCGTTCTGGTCCTGGCTGCTGTCGGACTGCGGGGCGGGTAACACCACACGACCTGCGCGATCCAGCGGCATCTTGCGCATCATCACCGTGTTGAACACATTGCCGCCGATCAGGTACAGGGTGCGATCGCCGCCGACGTTGGCAGCGACCACCACATCGCAATGCGATTGCCACGGCATCGGTGCGCTGCCACCCAGCGCAGCCTTTAGACCCGCATAGCCGAGCGCCACGCTGCGGCCGCGCAGCAGGCACAGCATGTCACCGGGCGCGGGCTTTTCGACGGCGGGATCGGCGAACTGATACGGCCCGGTGGCACCGTCGTTGTACGCGCTGCGGATGTAGTCCAGATGGCGCGCTGAACGGTGAAAGCCACCGAGGCCGGATTGGGTCATCACCCACGAAATGAAGGCGGCCGACCACGGGTTGTCGATCAGGAACGCGCGGCAATCGCTGGCGGTGTAGCGCGTGCCATCCAGCGCGGCGCAGCTGGATGCACCGGGGCGGCCACCCATCGAGGCGAGCGTGCCGCTGTCGCGCCAGTAGCCGGCCACGCGTTGCCATGCGACCACGCCATGGTCGGCCAGGTATCCGGATTCGGCTTCGGTCACGCCGAGGCTGGCCAGCCGCCCCTTGGCATCGATAAACGGGTGCTGCCACAGACGGTGCTCATTGCAAGCGGTGCGCACGATGGCGATGGCGGCGCGGCTGGTGCCGAAGCGCGGCGGCATATCGCACACTTCCGCAGCCGCCGCGCTGCCTCCCAATCCAGCAAGCAGCAAGCACATCCACGGCCAGGGTCTTACAGTCATCGAACATTCCGCACGAAATCAGTCCGCGCAGGCTGCCAGAGCGGCCTGCGCGCACGCGTGAAATCACGGCGGGGGCGGGCCGAGCTTGAGCGAGAGATCCACCGCCTGCACATGCTTGGTCAGGCCGCCGATGGAGATGCAGTCCACGCCGTCCTGTGCAATTGCGCGGATGCCGGCCAGGTCGACGCTGCCGGAGACTTCCAGTGGAATGCGTCGATCGCGCGGCAGCGACGCCGCGATACGCACGGCCTCGCGGCGCATGGCCGGGTCGAAGTCGTCGATGAGGATGCGCGTGCAACCGACCTGCAATGCCTCGCGCAGCTGCTCCAGCGTTTCCACTTCCACCACCAGCGGCAGCTGCGGTTGCTGCGCGCGTGCGGCATGCACGGCGGCGCTGAGCGAGCCGGCCGCGCGGATATGGTTTTCTTTCAGCATCACCGTGTCGAACAGGCCGATACGGTGATTGTCGCCACCGCCGCAGCGCACCGCGTATTTCTGCGCCATGCGCAAGCCTGGCAGCGTCTTGCGCGTGTCCAGGATGCGCGCGCCGGTGCCGGCGACGGCTGCCACGTATGCAGCGGTGGCGGTGGCGGTAGCAGACAAGGTCTGCAGGAAGTTGAGCGAGGTCCGTTCGGCGCTGACCAGGCTCCGGCTGCGCCCATGCAGCAGCGCGAGCACGCTGCCGGCGCTGACCTGCTGACCTTCGTGCACCTGCCAGTCGATGCGCACCTGCGGGTCGAGCGTGCGATGGGTGGCGTCGAACCACGGCCTGCCGGCGATCACCGCGTCCTGTTTGCACAGCAGATACGCGCTGTCTGCCTGGTCGGGCAGCAATGCCGCGGTGATATCGCCGCTGCCGATGTCTTCGGCCAGCGCGCGCGTCACGTCGGCATCGATCAGCGCCGCGGGCGGCGGCTCCGGCGCGGTGCGGACGGGCGAACTCACTTTTCGGGGAAGTCAGTGATCTGCGCGGTCGCGATGGCTTCTTCGGCCAGCAAGACCGGGATGCCGTCATCGACGCGGAAGATCTGCTTGCGATCGCGGGTGATCAACGCCTCGCGCAGCGGCTGTGCCTGCACGGTGCCGTCGGCGCGCTGCAGGCTTCCGCCGGCGATGGCGGTGTTGAGTGCTTCCAGGCCCTTGCCGTCCAGCAGCGAAAGCGGCTGACGGGTGTCGGGCGAGCACAGCAGGTCGAGCAATTTGCGATCCATCGAAGTCTTGTCGTGCGTGGAGATTGGCTAGAATACGTCTTTACCGCAGGGCAGGGCCATGACCTCCAACCACTCCGCGCCGCTGGTCGGCATCGTGATGGGCTCCCGTTCGGATTGGGACACCATGCAACACGCGGCTCAGAAGCTTGATGCGCTGGGCGTGCCGTACGAAGTCAAGGTGGTCTCCGCGCACCGCACCCCGGATGTATTGTTCGCCTACGCCGAGCAGGCAGGCGAGCGCGGCCTGCGCGCAATCATCGCCGGTGCCGGCGGCGCGGCGCATCTGCCGGGCATGCTGGCCGCCAAGACCGCGGTGCCGGTGCTTGGCGTGCCGGTGCAGTCCAAGGCGCTCAACGGCATGGATTCGCTGCTGTCGATCGTGCAGATGCCGGCCGGGATTCCGGTGGCCACCTTCGCGATCGGCAATGCCGGCGCAGCGAATGCGGCCTTGTTCGCAGCGGCGATGCTGGCGCGGGAGCTGCCGCAGATCGGTGATGCGCTGGCGCAGTTCCGTGCCAGGCAGACCGACGATGTGATGGCCAGCGACGACCCGCGCCAATGAGCACCGTTGGCATTCTCGGTGGCGGCCAGCTGGCGCGCATGCTGGTGCTGGCCGGTGCGCCGCTCGGCCTGCGCTTTGCGGTGTTCGACCCGGCGGCCGATGCCTGCGCAGGGCAGCTGGCGTCGCTGCAGGTTGGCGCGTTCGACGATACGGCGGCCCTGGCCGCATTCGCTGCGCAAGTGGATGTGATCACCTTCGATTTCGAGAACGTGCCGGCCGCCGCCGCGCAGCACCTTGCCGCGCAGGTACCGGTGTTCCCAGGCGCGGATGCCCTGGCGGTGGCGCAGGACCGGCTCAGCGAAAAGACCCTGTTTCGCGAGCTGGGCATTCCGGTGCCGGCGTTCGCCGCCATCGACGATCGCGCCGGCCTGGATGCGGCGTTGGCGCAGATCGGTGCACCGTGCGTGCTCAAGACCCGCCGCTTTGGCTACGACGGCAAAGGCCAGTTCCGGATCAAGACGCTTGCAGACGCTGATGCCGCGTGGGACGCGCTGGGCGCGCAGGGGGCCACGGTGGGACTGATCCTCGAGGCGTTCGTGCCGTTTCAACGCGAAGTCAGCGTGGTCGCCGTGCGTGGCCGCGACGGTGAATTCCGTGCCTGGCCGCTGACCGAAAACTGGCACGTGGACGGTGTGCTGTCGGCCAGTCTCGCGCCCGCCCGGGTGGACGAAGCGTTGCAGACGGCTGCCGAAGCGCATGCACGTGCGATTGCCGACCGGCTGGACTACGTGGGCGTGTTCGCGCTGGAACTGTTCGCGCGCGATGGTCAGCTGCTCGCCAACGAGATTGCGCCGCGGGTGCATAACTCCGGCCACTGGACCATCGAAGGCGCCGAGACCTCGCAGTTCGAAAATCATGTGCGTGCGGTGCTTGGCCTGCCATTGGGCAGCACCGCGATGCGTGGACATGCCTGCATGCTGAACTGGCTGGGCAGCATGCCCGCCGCGGGTGCGTTCCTCGCCGTGCCGGGCGGGCATTGGCACGACTACGGCAAGCAGGCACGCGAGGGCCGCAAGGTCGGGCATGCCAGCGTACGTGCCGATACACCGCAGGCGCTGGCGACTGCGCTGGTGCAGGCGGGCAAGGCATTGCAGCGCGATGCACAGGTCGCGCCGGTGGTCGGGCGTCTGCAGGAAGGCTGACCTGGCGCATTGCGGTTTATGCGGCGGGGCCCACGTTCGGCAGTGTGCCGGGATGCCTCTCGAGGACGGGCGTGCGCTGTTGAGGCGCCTGGGGTGTGCCGCGCGCGGTAACCGAATCGGTTGCCGCTGCGAGGGTCAGCTCAATCGGCTGCCCACGAAGTCCCAGTTGATCAGTTTCCAGAACGCGTCCAGGTAGTGCGCGCGGTCCTGCTGGTAGTCCAGGTAGTACGCATGCTCCCAGATATCGCAGGCGAGCAGCGGGGTGTCCGGCCCGGTGAGCGGCGTGGAGGCGTTGGGCGTGGCGACGATGGCCAGGGTGCCGTCCGGGCGCTGCACCAGCCAGGTCCAGCCCGAGCCGAAGGTGCTCAAGGCCACGCGATTGAACTCCTGCCTGAAATGCACGAAATCGCCGAACGATGCGGCGATGCTGTCGGCCAGCCTGCCCAGCGGCTCGCCGCCGCCGCGTGGGCGCAGGCACTGCCAGTAGAAGTTGTGATTCCACACCTGTGCCGCCAGGTGGAACAACGTGCCCTGCGCCTGCGCGATGATCTCTTCCAGCGTCAGCTCGGCAAACTCGCTGCCTTCGATGCGCGCATTGAGCCGTTCGACCTCGTTGCGATGACAGATGCCGTGGTGCGACTCCAGTGTCGCGGACGAAAGGTGCGGCTCGAGGGCAGCGCGGGAGTAGGGCAGTGCAACGTGTTCGATCGGCATGATGGCAAGGGCAGCGAAAGGAGTCCGGCGGCAGGTCGCGTGAAGGCTTACAATGCGCGCCTTTGCGGAAGTCTATCCGACCCGGCGGTCGGGCCTGCCGCTCCCAGTCAGGAGAGTCCAATGCCGGTGATGGAACGGATCCAGGCCGAAGTCGAACAACACCCCATCGTGCTGTTCATGAAAGGCACCCCGCAGTACCCGATGTGCGGCTTTTCCAGTCGCGCGGTGCAGGCGCTGGTCGCTGCCGGCGCCGACCAGCTGCGCACGGTCAACGTGCTGGAAGAGCCCGAAGTGCGCGCAAACCTGCCGCGCTATTCCAACTGGCCGACCTTCCCGCAACTGTTCATCCACGGCGAGTTGATCGGCGGTTGCGACATCACGCTGGAACTGTTCGAAGCCGGCGAGCTCAAGCGCATTGTCAGCGAGGCCTATCAGCCGTGACCGAAGTGCAGGGCCAGCCCGAAGCGGCCGCCTTGGCCGGGCGGGTCGTGCTGGTGACCGGCGCCGCCGACGGGCTGGGCAGCGCTGCCGCACAGGCGTGCGCGGCGGCCGGTGCCACGCTGGTGCTGCTTGGCCGCAAGCTGCGGCCGCTGGAGCGCGTGTATGACGCGGTGGCCAAGCTCGGCCCCGAGCCATTGCTGTATCCGCTGGATCTGGCAGGTGCTACGCCCGACGACTATGCGGTGCTCGCACAACGGTTGCAGAGCGAGCTGGGCGGTCTGCACGGCCTGCTGCAGTGTGCGGCCGAGTTCGGCGGTCTGACGCCGGCCGAACTCGCGGCGCCGGCCGACTTCGCCCGCAGCATCCACGTCAACCTCACCGCACGCGCATGGTTGACGCAGGCCTGCCTGCCGCTGCTGCGGCAGCAGCGCGATGCGGCGGTGGTGTTCGTTGTGGACGATGCTGCACGGATCGGTCAGGCGTACTGGGGCGCGTACGGGGCTGCCCAGTACGCCCAGCACGGCTTGATCGCCAGCCTGCACCACGAGACCGCCGCCGGCCCGGTGCGTATCCACGGCCTGCAGCCCGGCCCGATGCGCACCGCGTTGCGTGCCCGTGCCTTTACCCATCAGGAAGACAGCCAGGCGGCGGACCCCGCAGTGGCGGCGTCGGCCTGCGTCACCCTGTTGTCCATGGCAGGTGCTCCGCACCGCGGTGCGATCTGGAGCCCTTCGGCATGACCATTCTGTCGGCAGCCTTGCTGCTGTTCTTGATTCTCGACCCGCTGGGCAATATCCCGGTGTTCCTCAGCGTGCTCAAGCCGCTGCCGCCCAAGCGGCAACGCTTCGTGCTGGCGCGCGAACTGCTGATCGCCCTGTGCGTGCTGATGGCCTTCCTGTGGGGCGGCAAATACGCATTGGAGCTGATGCACCTGCGCCAGGAATCGGTGGCGATCGCCGGTGGCATCGTGCTGTTCCTGATCGGCATCCGCATGATCTTCCCGCGGCCGGAGGGCCTGATGGGCGAGATCCCCGATGGAGAGCCCTTCATCGTGCCGCTGGCCATCCCGCTGGTGGCTGGCCCCTCGGGCATGGCCGCGGTCATGCTGATGGGCAGTAACGAGCCCACGCGTCTGTGGGACTGGAGCCTGGCCCTGATGATCGCCTGGATCGGCGCCTCTTCGATCCTGGCCTCGGCACCGTTGCTGTACAAGCTGCTCGGTCACCGTGCATTGACCGCTGTCGAGCGTCTGATGGGGATGTTGTTGGTCGCCATCTCGGTGCAGATGTTCCTCGATGGCTTGGGCACGTACTTCAAGCTGCCGGTTTCGATTTAAGACGCTTGTCATCAGCCCGGTCGCTTGACCGGTTGCCGCCATCCGCGCGGAAGGGCGAGTTGCGCGAGCGGTGAGAGGTCAACCTGCGACTTTCCCGATAGGCCGAGACGCACGTCTCGCTCTCCCTGCGACCCCGTGCAAGCTGACGCGCGCGCCTTCACATGGGCAGTTCATGTTGCACTGCGCGAACTTTGTCACGCCACCGTCACAATCAGGCCTTAGCGTGTTAATCTGTTGTTAACCGTTGCGGCAGCAACCAGCCGCGCGGCAAGGGACCCCAGATCATCGGCAGCCCACCCCCGGGAACGGTTGGGCTGACTGCGCCTTTTTGTCACTGCCCAACTTGTATCGAGGCTACCGAAATGACCCACCCCCGTTGTCTCCGCATGTCCAAGCTCACGCTTGGTCTCGTTGCCGCGCTCGCCGCCGCCCCTGTGTTCGCGCAAAGCACCTCGGCTGGCGTCGCCGGCCTGGTAACGGGAAGCGGCGGCCAGCCGGTCCCGAATGCCGAAGTCACGATCACCCACGTCGAATCGGGCACCGTCAGCCGCGCCACCACCGATGCCAGCGGACGCTACAACGCGCGCGGCCTGCGTGTGGGTGGCCCGTACACGATCACCATCACCAAGTCCGGCGAAGGCACCAAGACCGAAGAGGGCGTGTACCTGAACCTCAATCAGGTCAATAGCGTCGATGCTTCATTGGGCGGCGATGTGACCACGCTGGGCGCGGTGCAGGCCATCGGTGGCGATTACGGCTCGGCGCTGTTCAGCGCCAACAAGATGGGCACCGGGACCAACGTGACCCGCGAGCAGATCGAATCGCTGCCGTCGATCAACCGCAACCTGCAGGACTATGTGCGCCTGGATCCGCGTGTGGCGCAGACCGACAAGGCGCGTAACGAGATCTCGGTGGGCGGCCAGAATCCGCGCTTCAACCTGATTCGCGTTGACGGTATCAGCACCAACGATGCGTTCGGCCTTGAATCCAACGGCCTGCCGACGCCTCGCCAGCCGTTCTCGATGGATGTCATCGACGAGATCTCGGTGGACGTTGCCAACTACGACGTCACCATCACCGGCGCCACGGGCGGCGTGATCAATGCCGTCACCAAGTCCGGTACCAACGAATTCCACGGATCGGTGTACGGCACCTACCGCGAGAACGATTGGTCGGGCAAGAACCAGAACGACATCCGTCCGCAGCTGTTCGACAACGAAACCACCTACGGTTTGACCCTGGGCGGCCCGGTCATCAAGGACAAGCTGTTCTTCTTCGCCAATTACGAAAAGTACAAGGGCAAGGGCGTGTTCACCGGCGCTTCCGGCTACGGTCCGATCGGTTCTGGCGCGAGTAACATCGTGCAGATCCCGCAGGCGGATATCGATCGGATCATCGACATCTCGCGCAACACCTACGGGTTCGATCCGGGAACGTTGGCGCTACCGGCACTGGATTCGGAATCCGAAGAGAAAGGCTTCAAGCTCGACTGGAACATCTCCGACAAGCACCGGGCCTCGGTGCGTTACGGCGAGAGCGAGCAGAGCACTGCCAATCTCAATGGTTTCGGCAATCAGGCGCTGTCGCTGAATTCGTTCCACTACGTCCGCGACTTCAGCCTCAAGACATACACGGCGCAACTTTTCAGTGACTGGACGGACACGTTCTCCACGGAAGCTAAAGTGTCGTACCGCGATTACTCGGCAGTGCGTACTGCTGCATCGCAGCTGCCGGCCATTGCTGTGCGGATCAATAACAACACCGTCAACCTGGGCACCGAGCAGAGCACCCAGGCCAACGAACTGCGGACCGAAACCTGGAACGCCTTCTTTGCCGGCACGTTGTTCTTGAACGACCACACCGTCAAGTTCGGCTTTGACTACGAAGATAACGACCTGTTCAATCTGTTCGGTCAGCGTGTCTTCGGTTCCTACACGTTCAACTCGATTGCCGACTACGCCGCCAACCGCCCGCTGAACTATCGTTATTCACGCTCCAACAGCGGCAACATCGACGACATCGCGGCCAACTGGGGCATGCGTAATGTCGGCGTGTTCCTGCAGGATACGTGGGCCGTCAACAACAACCTGACGCTGACGTTCGGTGTGCGTTATGACGAGCCGATGGTCAAGAACAGCCCGGCCTACAATGCAACCGCGTCGACGCTGTTCGGCTTCCGCAACGACCAGACCATCGACGGGAATGGATTGTTCGAGCCGCGCTTCGGTTTCAACTACACCTTCGACAGCGATCGCCCCACCCAGTTGCGTGGCGGCGTGGGCCTGTTCCAGGGTGCCGCGGCAACCGTGTGGTTGTCCAACCCGTACTCCAACACCGGCCTGGCGTATACCGATTACAACTTCTCCAGCCAGACGCTGGTGAACACCAATGGCATTCGTTTCACGCCTGACATCAATAACCAGCCGATCGGTAATGGTTCGTTGAATGGCGCTACGCAGTCCGTCGATTTCGTCGACAGCAAGCTGGGTCAGCCGTCCGTATGGAAGGCCAACCTGGCATTCGATACCGAGCTGCCCTGGTACGGCATCGTGGCATCTGCCGAGGCGGTGGTGACCAAGGTCAACGAGGCGATCTACTACCAGCAGCTCAATCTGGGCAATACCAGCCGCGTGGGTCAGGATGGTCGTAACCTGTACTGGAATACTGCAGGCTTGAATCCGGCCTGCTGGCTGGAGGATGGCCGTAACCCGACCGGTGCCGGCGCTCCGGCGGCTTGTGTGCGCGGCACCGCCTCGGTGGTCGATGCGCGCGGTTCGCGTGATCCGCGTTTCAACGATGCCATCATCGCGCGTCCCACCGACAAGGGTGGCAGCGAGAGCTTTACCGTCGGCCTGAACAAGCCCTTCAATGGTGGTGACTGGTCGTGGGGCCTGTACTACACCTACACCGATGCCGATGAAGTCAGTGGTCTCACCAGTTCCACCTCGGGCTCGCAGCTCGGTAACAACGCGGTTTTCCAGGCCAACGAAAACGTCGCCTCGACCGCTGCGTATGAGGTCAAGAACAGCATCCTCGGCACCTTGAACTGGAAGCATGCGTTCTTCGGCGACTATGAAACCAAGTTGGGCCTGATCTACCAGGGTCGCAACGGTCGTCCGTACAGCTACGCCTTCGATAACGACGCCAATGGCGACGGTCGCTTGAACGACCTGCTGTACATCCCGGCCGGTCGCGGCGATGTGCTGTTCGGTACCGCTCGAGAAGAACAGGCGTTCTGGAACTACATCGAAGGCAACGAGTATCTGGCGGCTCGCCGTGGTCAGGTCGCCGAGCGCAACGGCGCACGCAACTCCTGGATCAACCAGTTCGATCTGCATATCGAGCAGGAGATCCCGGGCTTCTTCAAGGACAACAAGGCCTCCCTCTGGCTTGACGTCATGAACGTCGGCAACCTGCTCAACAAGAAGTGGGGCCGTGTCGAGGAGTATGGCTTCCCGGGCATGCGTGGTGTCGTGGAATACGGCGGTATCGATGCGGCCAGCGGCAAGTACGTGTATCGCTTCAACACACCGGACCAGTCCACGGTCTATGACGATCGCGGCATCTCCCGCTGGGCGCTGCAGCTGGGCTTCCGCTACCAGTTCTGATTGCGGTTAGCGTGTCGTGTGTTGCGGAAACGGCCGGGGCAACCCGGCCGTTTTCTTTTGGGCGGGTGAGTACGCTAAAGTTCCTGAGATACGACAGGAGCAAGCTATGGAACTCAGCAGTACGGCAGCACGGGCGCTGCCGGTGGTGGATGCGCGGATCTACCCGCGTGGTGGCCTGGACGTCTTGTCCAAGGCGGAAGTGGCCAGGCTGCGCGATGCCTCCAGTGGCGGCATGCACGAGCTGTTGCGCCGTTGCGCGCTGGCCGTGCTGACCAGTGGCAGTGCCTCGGACGACCCGCGCGCCGCGCGCGACCTGTATCCGGATTTCGATATCCAGGTGAACCAGCAGGACCGCGGTATCCGCATCGATCTGATCAATGCCCCGGCGATGGCATTCGTGGACGGCGAGATCATTCGCGGCGTGGCCGAGCTGCTGTTCGCCGTGGTGCGCGACCTGGCCTACATGGCCATCGAGCTCGAGGCCCAGCGCGGCGATCTGGATACCAGCGAAGGCATCACCAATGCGGTTTTCGGCCAGCTGCGTAACGCGCGCATCCTGCAGCCGTCGGACCCGAACCTGGTCGTGTGCTGGGGCGGGCATTCCATCTCGCGCGACGAGTATCTCTACACCAAGCAGGTGGGCTACGAGCTCGGCCTGCGCGGCCTGGACATCTGCACCGGCTGCGGCCCGGGTGCGATGAAGGGCCCGATGAAAGGCGCGACGATTGCCCATGCAAAGCAGCGCAAGCACCACACGCGCTACATCGGCGTGACCGAGCCCGGCATCATCGCGGCCGAATCGCCCAACCCGATCGTCAACCATCTGGTGATCATGCCGGACATCGAGAAGCGCCTGGAGGCCTTCGTCCGCATCGGCCACGGCATCCTGGTGTTCCCAGGCGGTGTCGGCACGGCCGAAGAGATCCTTTACCTGCTCGGCATTCTGCTGCGTGAGGAAAATGCGGGCCTGCCGTTCCCGCTGATCCTGACCGGCCCGACCGTCGCCGCACCATACTTCGCGCAGATCGACCGCTTCATCCGCCTGACCCTGGGCGATGCAGCCGCCTCCCGTTACGAAATCATCGTCGGCGACCCGGTCGCCGTGGCGCGCCGCATGGCCGAAGGCATCCACGAGGTGCGCGCGCACCGCAAGGACCAGAAGGATTCGTACTACTTCAATTGGTCAGTGCACATCCCGCTCGAGTACCAGCAACCGTTCGAGCCCAGTCACGAAGCCATGGCCGCCCTGGACCTGCACCACGGCCGCCCCGCACCCGCCCTGGCCGCGGACCTGCGCCGCGCCTTCTCCGGCATCGTCGCCGGCAACGTCAAGGAAGACGGCATGCGCCGCATTGAAGAGTTCGGCCCGTTTGAAATCAACGGCGACCCGGACATCATGCAGGCCCTGGACGAGCTGCTGCGCGGCTTCGTCGAACAGCGCCGGATGAAGATCTCGGGGGATTACCGGCCTTGTTATCGGGTGGTGACCTAGAGGCCGTCTAAAGCGAAGGCCTCTCGACGGGAAGGGGTAAGGGTTTGAGCTGGGTGCGGCCCGCCCACATGGAACCCCCCCGGGGGGTGGCGCACGTCGGTGCCCCTGAAACGACCGCTCATCCCCTGGGCGCTTGTTTCCAGCGGGTGGGCGATGCATTTTGAGCAAGTCACGCTGGGGAGCGTCCAATGTCTTATCGCCGATCTACCGGCTTCACACTTGTCGAATTGATGATTGCGATCGCCGTATTGGCGATTTTGCTTACCATCGCGTTTCCAAGTTTTCGTGGAGTGATTCGCTCCAATCGCGTCGCGAGTAGCGCCAATGAGACCATCGGGCTACTGTCTCTTGCCCGCAGCGAAGCGATACGCAATCGCCGAGGGGGGGGAGTTTGCGGCAGTGCGTCGGGAACGGCCTGCGACAATAACTGGGCGAGCGGAATGCTGGCTTGGGCGGATACCGATGGAGATGGCGCTTTCAAGAGTGGCGACACCGTTCTGCGTTTCGTTTCGATAGACCGGTCGCTGAGCAATTCCGGCCCGTCCGGCACCGCGATTGCTTTCGATGGGAGGGGGCGTAGGCTTGCTTCCACCAACCAGCAGATCACGCTGCAGCCAACCATGTGTGATGGGCAGGCATTGCGCCGCACGTTGGTCGTCAATGGCGCCGGTCAGATCACGTCCCAGAAAGGCGCCTGCCAATGATGCTTCCCCGATCCTTCGTATCGCGCTCCCGGTCCGATGGCTTCAGCTTGCTCGAAGTGCTGATCGCCATCGTCGTTCTTGCGTTTGGTCTGCTTGGGTTTGCACTATTGCAGACCGCTAACGTGCGGTTCGTGCAGAGCGCCAACTATCGTACTCAGGCCACTAACCTGGCTTACGACTTACTAGACCAGATGCGCAGCAATCGCTTCCAATCGGCCTGGTATACCGACGCTACCTTTTCCGCAAACACGGTCACAGTTGCCAGTTGCAGCCGACCCCTTGGAACCGACCTCACGGTCGCAACCAACATCGCACGCTGGAAGTGTCAGGTGGTACAGGCGTTGGGAGAGGGCGCCAGTGCGACAGTGCTAAATACCAACGGCCAAGTCACCGTAGGCATCAGCTGGGGGGACCAGCGCTGGGATGCAAGCAACCCGAATGCGCTCACAACTTTCACCTTGGTGTCTCAGCTATGACTCCCCGCTCCCCGTCCAAGCCTGCAATTGCCGGTATCAGCTTGATCGAAATGATGATCGCCATGGTGATCGGCCTTGTGTTGATGCTGGGCGTGATTCAGGTCTTCTCGGCATCCCGTACCGCATCGATGCTTGCAGAAGGAAGTGCGCGTGCTCAGGAGAACGGGCGGTTTGCGTTGGAGTTTCTGCAGCGCGACATCCGCATGGCAGGGCACTTCGGCTGCGTTAATGACCAAGCGCACTTTGTGCGTGGTGAGGGGGACCCGGTGGTAACTACCGGGGCCGCTAGTGGCTCAGGCCATCCGCTGGATTTCAGTGTTAGCGTGCAGGGCTACGAAGCGCCCAACACCAAACCGACCAATATCCTGACGATCGGAGCCAACTGGGCGGTACCAACGAATCTGCCAGCATCGATTTCCAAGCTCAACCCGCGCGGAGGTAGCGACATCCTCGTGTTGCGCTACCTGGCGCCAGAGAGCGTGCCGATCACTGGGCTGACGTCGGGTAGTAACAGCGTGGTCAACTTCAATGCTACTAGTGGCCTACGCTTGACCGAGGGCGGCCAGGCCGCTCCCACTTTATTTGGAATCGCTGATTGCGCACATGCAACGGTATTCAAGGGTGTCTACGCCAGCGACAAGGTCACTGCAAATGGAACGAATTTGTCAAATTATTCGGCGAGGCCGACTGGGCAGGCGCTAATTTACAGAGCCGAATCATTCGTGTACTACGTGGGAACCTCGGCAACAACGGGCGAGCCGGCGCTTATGCGTGCGCGCTCGAACGGTCTTGACGATTACGGAACACCAGAGGAGCTGGTTGAAGGTATCGAAAATCTGCAGTTGCTGTTTGGTCTCGATCAGACCGCCAATATGTCCACAACCTCCCCGCCATTGGGCAACATCAACACTCAAGCCATCGCAAGCGATGTTTCCACCGGTGCAGATGTTGCTGCAGCTGGCCAATGGAGACGCGTGGGACAGGTCCAGGTCGGCATTCTTGCCCGTAGTCCTTTACCTTCCGCCGCTGAGAAGCCAACGACTGCGGTGCGCTATCCAAGCGCCTTAGGAGTATCTTTTGCGCTACCTGCTCAAACTGACGGGCGGTACAGAATGACGTACGAGTCCACGATCGCCTTGCGCAATCGACTGTTCGGAAACTGACTCATGAATACATATACTCGCATGCGCCCTCTGTCCGCTCGCCCTCGTGGCGCGGTGCTCTACGTTGCCCTGATCATGCTGATCCTGTTGGCCCTGATTGGCATTGCGGGGATGCAAGTGGCAGGGATGCAGGAAAAAATGGCATCTAATTACTTGGCGGCCAATATCGCATTTCAGAATGCCGAAGGAGTGACGCGTCGGAGCGAGCGTGCCATCGAGGCCATCGCTAATCGTACGGATGCGCCGACAGGCGCCCCTTTAGTCGATACCGATATCCAGCAGAACTGTGATGCGGCATTTGACCCGGTTGCATGGGGGCGCAGCAAGGCAACCACGGTGAATGAAGCGGTCAATGTACGGCGCATCGACTCGTGCATCATCGGCGGAGGATCGCTTGCGATGGGGGATCCACTCGACCCCGTGACGCCGGTATACCAAATCACCACATTCTCCAACGATGCCGCGACGGATGCCTCGTCATCGGCATCGATCGACACCATCTTCAAGCTCTGAGGCTGCCGGCATGTCCCCTCGCATTTTCCGAACCGCTGTCGTCTCCGCGATCGTGCTTGCCGCAGCCGGTGGCTACTTCGTCTACAACTTGATTGCTGCACAAGGGCAGGGTGCGTTGGCGCAGGCTCCCCTCAATAATTCAGCCTCGGTTCCTCCTGCTTTTATTATGGCTGTGGATGACTCGAATTCGATGACGTTCGAGCGAATATTTAAAGGCGGGGACGGCCGTTTGCGTTGGAATGGCACCAGTTTCTTCAGTTCGGCCGGAACTTTTTTTGATGCCGCTCAGGGATGCGCGAGTAACTCGGCGGATTGCTATCTCTACTTATATCCGCATAGTGGCTATAACGCTGCTTATACTCCGGGAGATGCGATTCCCCCGCTTGACATCTTCGGGTTTGCGCGATCGCCAACCTATAATGCGAGCTATTATAATCCGAGTGTTGTCTACAATCCTTGGACACTTCCCCCTAAAAAAGGGAGCCCCATAACTCTTTGGGAGGATGCTAAATTTAGTGAAGCTCGGGCCGATCCTCGTGATCCTTCTATCTACGGCAATGACTTCTCCACCGGTTACTCCACTAAGTACGACCTTGCATATCGTGAGGCTAATGACGAGTTCTTCCAGTTCCTTACTGGGATGACGATACCGGCAGGCACCCGTTACCGATCCTCTGCTCGATCATGCAATACATTCAATAATGCAGGGTTTGCGAATAATGATGGGTTGCCAAGTAGTAACGGCAATTGGACCACATTGGCTTCAACGGTCACCGTTGCAGCGAGCTGTCGAGTGCAAATCGGGTATGTGCCTGCTACCTTCTACCTGCCGGAAGCTGCTCCGGCTCCGGTGAATTATCTGGCCAATGATGCTAATCGGCCTGTAATTCGAAATGCCTGTGGTCCCGGCTGCAATATGAGGCGTTATCAAATTACTTTGCGTAATTACGACAACAATGTAAATGCCTATGGCGAAGCAAGCAAGAACTTCGCAAACTGGTTTCAGTATCATCGCAATCGTATTCTCGCTGTCGTTGGGTCAGAGTCGCGCGCTTTATCGACTATCGAAAAAATGCGCGTGGGGTATTTTACGATTAATAATCGCGCCAACGTTACCATGTATGACGTAGGTGTCGATTCCGAAATTGCCTCCCTATATGATAAGGTTTATAAGCTGAAGCCATCAGGAGGAACGCCGAATCGCACGGCTGTCGATTACTTAGGTAAGCAGTTCTTACGCATCGGGGATGGTGCTCCGGTATTGCGCGCATGTCAAAAGAATGGCGGCATGTTGTTTACTGACGGTTATACGAATAGTTCGGACGCGGTCTCTGGGTATGATAATGCTGATTCAGTTGGTACCGTAGATTTTCCTGCCTTGCCTTTTTCTGACGGTTACTTAAACACTATAGCTGACATTGCTGCCTCATACTATTCGGGGGCGTCGACACCGTTAGTATCCGGGCAGGGATTTCAAGCGGGTTTGGTGCCTGTGGATGACAAGTGCGCAACACTCTCAAAGGAGTCGCCAGACTGGAAGCGGCTGGACTGCCAGAAAGATTTGCATATGAATTTTTATGCAATCACGCTTGGTGCGCAAGGCAATATCTATGAAGTTAATCAGTCCGCTACCGCCGACCCTTATACGAACGCGCCTGACTGGAATGCAAATGGTGATCCAAACGATGGTGACGACGGTCGGGTAATTGATGAGCTTTGGCATGCCACCGTAAATGGTCGAGGGCAATTCATCAATGCAAAAAGTCCGGCGGAAGTAACGGCCGCAATGCAGCGTGTTCTGTCCGCGGCTAGTTCGCCCAGCTCGCCTTCCGGAACATTGGCGCTGACGGGGGCACGAATCGGCACGGGCTCCTTGTCGGTCGCGCCTGAGTATCAGATAAGGAACAACGGAACCGATTGGTCGAGTAAACTTAAAGCAAGCCAGGCCTCGGTCGATCCCGCTACACGGGAAGCCCGCTTCACTCAGCTGTGGGAGGCTTCCGGGCAGATTCCCGCGCCTAATGCTCGCAATGTTTTTTTTAACGATGGCAGTAATGTACGAAAGTTCGAAGGAACGGCCATTAGTCTCGACGGCCTTTGTGGGCTCTCTCAGACGCTTTATCGCGGCCAAACGCTCTGTTCAACACAGCACCTAACCGATCTCGGGGCAACCGCTGCGACGGCGGCGAGTTATCTATTGGGTGATCAAAGTGGGGAAGTTCAGCAGAAAGGCAAATTTCGTGATCGCAGCACCGTGCTCGGTGATATAATCAACTCTGCGCCGCTGATCAGTGCTCCTACCGACGATTACGGATACAGGGCTCTAAGTGGAACCTTGGGAACGACCTACACCGCTTACTTGGAAAATAAGCGTGCTAGTCGGGGATACATGGTATATGCCGGTGCAAATGATGGAATGTTACATGCTTTCGATGGAGGAATTAACAGCAGTGGTACTGTGACCGGTACTGGCGGCCGCGAACGCTTTGCTTATATTCCTGCAACATCCTATGGGCATATGGGCAATTTATTGCTGCCGTACCAGGCAGTCAAGGGAACTATCCCCTCGTTCGACCATCGCTATTTCGTCGATGGCCCGCTAGCGGTGGGAGACACCTACTACAGCAATAGTTGGAAAACGACGCTGGTTGGCACGACCGGAGCCGGTGGTCGCGGCGCATTTGCTCTGGATGTGACCAATCCGGGTGCGTTCGGTAGTGGAAGCCGACTGTGGGAAATCAACGACCTCAGCGGTGATGCCGCAGTGCGTTCCAATATCGGACACGTGCTCGGCAAGCCCGTCATTGTCCCGGTGCGTGCCGCCAATGGCTCGGTGAGCTGGAAAGCGATCTTCGGAAACGGCTATGACAGCGCCAGCGGCAAAGCTGTCCTGTTTGTAGTGGACATCGGAACGTCGTCGACTCCGGTCGTTCGTATGATCGAGGCGACGGAGCCGGGGAACGCGGTCAGTGGCCGGAACGGGCTTGGCAATATCATTGTTCTGGATCGCGTGGACAATCTAACAGTCGACCCGTCCGGTGTGCCGGCTCGTACGCGGGATGGCTATGCAGACACGGTTTATGCCGCCGATCTTCGTGGTGCGATCTGGAAGTTCGATCTTACGTCGACCGCAGCTTCGGTAACCGTTCCTGCGTTCACGACGGGGCTGTATACCGAAGGTGGGCGCACCTATCGGCAGCCCATTACCGGTGGACTGCAGGCTGCTTCTGGTGAAAATGGCGGGGTCCTGGTGCTGTTTGGTACTGGTAGCTTTTCGTTCAACGACGACAGCCTGCCAAGCTCCGCGCAACACGTGCAAAGTCTGTACGGTTTTACGGATCAGGTGGATGGCGTGATCGCCACGACCCTAGGTAGGGCGAACCTGACCCCCTATTCGGTCACGACTGCTACAGGCGGCGCGACGCGCAGCTTGCAAGTAGGTACTGCTCCGACAACAGCGCTTGGGTGGTATGTGGATTTGCCCGCCGGCGAGCGATTCGTAGGTTATCCGGAGCTTGTCTCGGGAATTCTCTTTATGCCTACATATGCGCCGCTCGCTGCGAGTAGCGGCTGCATCCCCGATGGCGTGAATTGGCTATTCGGCCTGAATCCGCGTACTGGCGTGGGCGCATTGTCTGGTGTTCGAATGGGCGGGATCAGTGGTTCCACGCTTGCTAGCGGTTCTGCCGGTATTTCGCTCAACACGGGCGGAAACGCCCCTGTGAAGGATGTGGGGGTATCGGTCGTACCTAGGCTTGAACCCAAGGTTAATCCAAAGGATGGCTCAGCCGCCCCAGTTGTTCCGGCAGGTTCCGGATGCTGGATGGTCGTCAACGTGGCAGGCGCGGCGCCCATGTATGTTCCTTATCCTTGTGGCCGCCAATCCTGGCGCCAGATTCAGTAAAGGAGGTTCCAATGTCGCCACGCCTATCTCGCTTCGCTGCTCGTCGGCTGTCTCAGTATGCCGGGGGTCATGGTTTCACCTTGATTGAATTGATGGTGGTGGTCGCTATCGTGGGGATCTTGGCTGCGGTCGCGTACCCTTCTTATGCTGAACACATACGCAAGTCACGCCGTGCACAGGCAAAGGCGGATCTTGTCGAATACGCGCAGCTGGCCGAGCGCTCGCATACCACAAACAATACGTATGCAAACTTTCGCTTTGGGAATGGTTCGACCACCATCCAGTCGCCGCGTGAAGGTGGGACTGCGCAGTACTTGATCACAGTCGCTGCTAGTCAATCCGCTTTTACTTTGACTGCGACGCCGCAAGGCAGTCAGCTGCGGGATACATGCGGCACAATGACCTTGAACCAGGCCGGGGTGAAGACTCCGAATGCTTCAACCACTGCCGGCTGCTGGTAGCTCACTCAAGGTGTTGCACTGACGTAAAGTTGCGTCTAGAATACGCCTCCCCGCCCGAATAGCTCAGCCGGTTAGAGCACTTGACTGTTAATCAGGGGGTCGTTGGTTCGAGTCCAACTTCGGGCGCCAAGATGTTGAAGAGGCCGCGACTAGTCGCGGCCTCTTTGTTTTTGCGGTGGCTCACCGGCCGGGGCAGGTAGTTGGTTGCCTGTATCGGACAGACCGCGTTCGCCCTGAGTTGTTGACGATGACATCGGCCAGGCGTTGCGCGCCCGTGCAGAGGCTGATCGTGATGTTGGTGCCGCCATTGCGGCCGTTCGGAAGAAATCGGACAAGCGATCGGCCGATCGTTCCAGTGATGCTGATGTTGTCGCTCGCAGCATACTGCTCGATCCGAAGGATCGAGCCCGCGTCCGCAGGCTGCCCACTACGCGCTGGATCGTTGAAAAGAATCCATCCCCGGCTCCAGTCCCTGTCAGGTCGGCAATTCGTGCCGTCTACGGATGGGCAGACGCTAACCGGCAGGCGATGCGTGATGGCCATGCTCCTGGCCGTCGCCAGATGTACGGTGAGCACGTGAACCCGTGCCTGTGCTCGCTGCCATTCGATCAAAGCATTGAAGCTGGGCAGGCCGATGGCCGCCATGATTCCGATGATCGCCATCACGATCACTAGCTGTACTGCCGTGTACCCTTTTGCGCACGAACGAGTCACTGCTTTCACCGTCCTGCTCCCTGGCTCGGAGCAAGCAGTCTCTACGGCGCCTATGGCCCAGGTAAGGCCGGCTCTCACTTGATGGGCTGTCAGACTTTTACCGAAAGTGGCCTCCGCCATTCGTACCGTCCTCCCCCGAGATTCGCTCCATGACCGACCGCTTTGAACTCGTCTCCCCGTATTCTCCAGCCGGCGACCAACCCGCTGCCATCGAGAAGCTGGTCGCCAACTTCGAGGCCGGCCTGGCCAAGCAGACCCTGCTGGGGGTGACGGGTTCGGGCAAGACCTACACCATCGCTAATGTCGTACAGCAGGTGCAGAAGCCGACCCTGGTGATGGCGCCCAACAAGACGCTGGCAGCGCAGCTGTATGGCGAGTTCAAGTCGTTCTTCCCGAACAACGCGGTCGAGTACTTCGTCAGCTACTACGACTATTACCAGCCCGAGGCCTATGTGCCCTCGTCGGACACCTTCATCGAGAAGGACAGTTCGATCAACGAGCACATCGAGCAGATGCGCCTGTCGGCGACGAAGACGCTGCTCTCGCGTCGTGACTCGCTGGTGGTCGCCACCGTCTCGGCGATCTATGGACTGGGTGCACCGGAGGACTACCTGTCGCTGCGCCTGATCCTGTCGATCGGCGAGCACATCGACCAGCGGCAGTTGATCCGTCATCTCACCGATCTGCAGTACACGCGCAATGAATTCGAGCTCACCCGGGGCGCGTTTCGCGTGCGCGGGGAGGTGGTGGACGTGTTTCCGGCCGAGTCCGATACCGAGGCATTACGGATCGAGTTGTTCGACGGCGATGTCGAGCAGCTGACCTTGTTCGATCCGCTGACCGGCGAGACCCTGCGCAAGCTGCAGCGGTACACCGTCTATCCAAAGACGCACTACGCCACCACGCGCGAGCGCACGCTCAGCGCCGTCGATACGATCAAGGAAGAGCTGAAGGAACGGCTGGAACAGCTGTATTCGCAGAACAAGCTGGTGGAAGCGCAGCGTCTGGCACAACGCACCCAGTTCGATCTGGAGATGATGGCCGAGGTGGGCTTCTGCAACGGCATCGAGAACTATTCGCGGCACCTCACCGGCAAAGCGCCCGGTGAGCCGCCACCGACATTGTTCGACTACTTGCCGCCGGACGCATTGCTGGTCATCGACGAATCCCACGTGACCATTCCGCAGATCGGCGCGATGTACAAGGGCGACCGTTCGCGCAAGGAAACGCTGGTGGAGTTCGGCTTCCGCCTGCCGTCGGCACTCGACAACCGGCCACTGCGCTTCGAAGAATGGGAGGCGCGCTCTCCGCGCAGCATCTATGTGTCGGCGACCCCGGGACCCTACGAGTTACGCGAGTCCGCCGGCGAAATCACCGAGCTGGTCGTGCGTCCAACGGGGTTGATCGATCCAGTCGTGGAGATCCGCCCGGTGGGCACCCAGGTCGACGACCTGATGTCCGAGGTGCACGAGCGCATCAAGCTCGGTGACCGCGTGCTGGTCACCACGCTGACCAAGCGCATGGCCGAAAACCTCACCGAATACCTGGGCGAGCACGGCATTCGCGTGCGCTATCTGCACTCGGACATCGACACGGTCGAGCGCGTGGAGATCATCCGCGACCTGCGCCTGGGCAAGTTCGATGTGTTGGTCGGCATCAATTTGCTACGCGAAGGCCTGGACATGCCGGAGGTGTCGCTGGTGGCGATCCTGGACGCGGACAAGGAGGGCTTCCTGCGTTCGACTGGTTCGTTGATTCAGACCATTGGCCGCGCCGCGCGCAACCTGCGCGGCAAGGCCATCCTGTATGCCGACAAGATGACACGATCGATGCAGGCGGCGATCGACGAAACCGACCGGCGTCGCGAAAAACAGGTCGAGTACAACCTCGAGCATGGCATCACACCGAAGTCGGTGGCGCGCCCGATCTCCGACATCATGGAGGGTGCCCGCGAGGACGCCGCCGAGAAGAAGGCTGGCAAGGGACGTTCGAAGTTGCGTCAGGTGGCCGAAGAAGCGCCGGACTATCGTGCGATGAAGCCTGCCGAGATCGCCGGCAAGCTCAAGAGCCTGGAGCAGAAGATGTACCAGCACGCCAAGGATCTGGAGTTCGAGGCTGCGGCCCAGATTCGTGACCAGATCCAGAAGTTGAAGGCGGCAAGCCTGGGGTAGGGCGGGGCGTCGCTCACATGCAAGGAGGGCTTGTGGTCCTCAAAACCCTGCGCTAGAATGCGCGCCCTGCGCAGCGCAATGCTGGCGCAGGATTCGGGCGGTTAGCTCAGCGGTAGAGCACTACCTTGACATGGTAGGGGTCACAGGT
Organism: Xanthomonas cannabis pv. cannabis; assembly: GCF_000802365.1. GTDB lineage: Bacteria > Pseudomonadota > Gammaproteobacteria > Xanthomonadales > Xanthomonadaceae > Xanthomonas > Xanthomonas cannabis. The sequence goes on along the minus strand of NZ_JSZE01000001.1, from coordinate 13,555 downwards.
TCGAACCCTGTACCGCCCACCACTTCAAGTCCAGACGACATAAGGGCTTGGGTGGCTTCAAGATCGGCAACGACGTTTGCCACTGACTCCAGAAGTGACGTTGCTCAGAAGCTTCTCTTGCTTCGGCCTGTCCTTGGTTGGATCTTCGATGATCGATTTCAACCCTTCTTCGCTGGGTTTAAGATGCCTCGGATCTAGCCTTGCGCAACGGTGGTTGGTTGTGTCTGTTGGGCGGTGAGCCTGCAAGATGCTCCCCATGTGGCTAGTCCACGTTGCCGCGGCCCCGGGACGATGTTGCGGCCAACCCCATCCGATCTACCCGATCTACGACAGGGCTGTGGAGTTCACTCTTTCTTATTGTCTATGCGCGGTTGTCGCCTTGCGCGGGTCGGTTGACCAGCTAACTGAACGCTACTTCGGACGACGACCTGGACGCGTAGCCAATGCAAGCAGCTGGCTTCTACGATCGGTCGACGTCCCTGGCTAGCTGCCACTCCCCAAGGCGTGATCCAATCCAGGCTCACCCGCACCGCTTCCGGACCAGTGCTGCCCGGCCAGTACGGTCGCGTGAGTCCAACGAAAGCGCTTTCTCCGTCACACGTCCTGCTTTAACATCCCACCCGCGCTGACGGAAAGGAAGGCTGGCGATGGACGAGTATCAGCACACCGTGCTGACCAGAGGAGGGTATCGCGTCGTGGCGATCACGCGCGATGAGATGTATGCACCTGATGCTGTTGTGGCGTACGCGGTCGTTACCGATGCGGGGGCGCGAATCACGCCCGATCTGTCCCTGGATCAGGCGAAGGTATGGATCGACTCTCTCGTCGAAAGTGAGAGCGGGGGGCGCAAGTCCGGCCTGATCGATCATAAGCCCGTCGTTCGTCGCTAGTTGTCGTCAGATGCAAGCCTAAGGAGAAGGGCGCATGTCCAAACCCAAAACGATTCCGATTGCCACCTTGGTTGCTGTGCTTGCCGGGTACTTGCTGTCTGGCTATATCACGCTGCTCCTGCTGCGGCTTGATACGGCTCTGTACAGCTGGGATACCTACTACCGCTATTTCAGTGCATTGGGTTTGCCACAAGTCGCTCCGTTCGCCACCAAGATCAAGATGTCCGGTGTCATTGGCTTCGGTCTGCCGGGAATCGTGTGGCTCATTGCGATTGCATTGATCCTCAAGCCGAAGGCGCGAGCCCTGCATGGTGACGCACGCTTCGCTGGCGCCGCCGATCTTGCCAAGCACGGGCTCTTCAAGCCCAGCGGGAACGGCATCGTTGTCGGCAAATTCAACGGCAAGCTGGTGCGTTTGAGCGGGCAGCAATTCGTGATCCTTGCGGCGCCGACGCGCTCAGGCAAGGGTGTCGGCGTCGTCATCCCCAACCTGCTCGAGTACCAGGAATCGATCGTCGTCCTGGACATCAAGCAGGAAAACTTCGATCTCACCAGTGGTTGGCGTGCGAGTCAGGGCCACGAAGTCTTCTTGTTCAATCCGTTCGCCGAAGACCGGCGCACGCATCGCTGGAATCCGTTGACCTATGTGTCGAACGACCCGGCGTTCCGCGTCTCGGACCTCATGAGCATTGCCGCGATGTTGTATCCGGATGGCTCGGACGACCAGAAATTCTGGGTCAGCCAGGCGCGCAATGCGTTCATGGCTTTTGCTCTGTATCTGTTCGAGAACTGGGACGAAGAGCTGTCGTTGGGCTTCCCGGGCGGGGCAGGGGCGCCGACGCTGGGCGGAATTTACCGGCTCTCGTCGGGCGACGGCACCGACCTGAAGAAGTACCTGAAGTCGCTGTCGGAGCGGCGGTTCCTCAGCAGTAATGCCAAGTCGGCTTTTGCCAACATGCTGTCACAGGCGGATGAGACCTTCGCCTCGATCATGGGCACCTTGAAAGAACCGCTCAACGCGTGGATCAACCCCGTATTGGACGCTGCCACCAGCGCCGACGACTTCCTGCTGACGGACCTCCGCAAGAAGAAGATGACGATCTACATCGGCATCCAGCCCAACAAGCTGGCCGAGAGCCGCCTGATCATCAACCTGCTCTTCAGCCAGATCATCAACCTCAATACCCGTGAGCTGCCGAAGTCCAATCCGGAGCTCAAGTATCAGTGCTTGCTGCTCATGGACGAATTCACCTCGATCGGCAAGGTGGACATCATCGCCACCGCTGTAGCCTATATGGCCGGCTACAACATCCGCTTGCTGCCCATCATCCAGAGCATGGCGCAGCTGGATGCGACCTACGGCAAGGACCTGTCGCGCACCATCATCACCAACCACGCCCTGCAGATCCTCTACGCACCACGCGAACAGCAGGACGCCAACGACTACTCCGAGATGCTGGGCTACACCACCATCAAGAAGAAGAACGTCACCAGGGGGCGGGAGACCACGCATAGCGTGTCAGAGGAGCGTCGGGCGCTGATGTTGCCGCAGGAGCTCAAGGCGATGGGCATGGCTAAAGAGGTCTTTCTGTACGAGGGTATTCCGCATCCTGTCAAGTGCGACAAAATCAGGTATTACGAAGACAAATATTTCACGTCCAGGCTGTTGGCTAAGGTAGACATTAAGCCAATCGATATTTTGTGAACGCTATCACGCCATTTGTTGGGCTTGTGCCTGTTTTGCTGAAATTTTAACTAATGCTTGACGTGGCGTCGCTATCAGTGCAAATTGACAAGTCAAGATTGGGGCAAGATCTGCGGCGAGCCGGAGCGGCTCGATTGGGGCTCAACATGGAACGTTTCGATGATTTTTCAATCAAATTTGTTTCTTCCGCCTTGGTTTTGTTGGGGTCTCGGGCAGTTGCGCCGGGCTTGGGCAGGTGCTTGGCGAAAGATACCTCTGGGTTCATTCAAGCCAGTGGCCGAAGTGAACTCGTCTGGCGAAAGCCATCACTCCCGCCATGGAGATGTAGCGTGAGGCAAGCGCAGGTCCTAAAAATGTGTGTAGTGTCGGGTGCAATTCTCTTGCTCAGCGCTTGCGCGACCAAGGCTGCCCCTGATTTCGGTGGACGGTGGAAGCCTGTCAACCGATTTGCCAAGACCACCATGGAAATTCCGCTTTATAAGTCTTATGTCTACCAGGCGACGCCTATGGACGGGACGTTGAAGGCGATGCTGGAGCGATGGGCCAAGGATTCCAGCATGGATCTGGATTACAAGATCCTTTCTGACTACACGCTATTTGGCGCGGTAGCAGAAATTTCTAGTACCAATGTCAATGAGGCTGCAGCCAGCCTGAGTGCTGTCTATGCGGGCCAGGGTGTCTCGGTTGTGGTTGTCGGCAACAAGATCGTTGTACAGCCGGCATCAAGCTCGGCCGCCAAGCCTGGCGCTAATCAGTAGATCCCTCTGCCGCCCCCCGGTGGGTGCGGGCCCAACGATCGTATTTGGTAATCAACGGATAACCCATGTTCCGTAAGAAGGAAGCCGCGGGAGCCAAGGTAGAGCAGTCTGTCGCCAAGGCCGTCAGTTATGAAATCACTGTGGCCGACATGGCCCGCAAGAGCGAGCGACGTGCCTGGATGGTTGCAGGATGCTCGGTAGTTTTGTCAATGATTTTGGCAGGCGGCTATTTTTATATCCTTCCACTGAAGGAGAAGGTTCCCTTCTTGGTAATGGCCGATGCCTATACCGGAACGGCAACCGTCGCTCGCCTGACCGGAACGTTCCAGGGTGAAAAAATTACCACGAACGAAGCTATTAATCGGAGCAACGTCGCGCAATATGTCTTGGCGCGTGAATCTTATGATTCGCAGTTGATGGGTTTGCGGGATTGGGATCTGGTCTTTTTGATGTCATCTGACTCGGTCGCCGCTTCCTATCGACAGCTTTACGCGAAAGCAAACCCGGCAAATCCGTTTGTCATGTATGGCCGTGAGAAAGCGATCCGGGTCAAAATTTTGAGCTTGACCCCTCTCGATGCGCGTCCTGATGGTGGGTTTAGTGGTGCTTCAGTGCGTATCCAGCGCAGCCTATTTGACAAGCGAACGGGCGTCAGTAGGTATCTGGATAGCCGGATTATCACAATGCGTTTTACTTACCGCAATGACGTAGCGTTTTCCGAGCAGGACAGGGTGTTGAATCCGCTCGGCTTCCAAGTAGCTGAATACCGAGCCGATACGGACTACTCGAAGGGAGTACCGGTTCCGGCTGACGACGCCGAAGCACTCGATGCACCGGCTGATCAAGCTGCCCCGGCGGCGCAGGGTGCTGCCGAGATGCCGGACGCGAGAGTCGATCAATTGCCCGTTATCGGAGCTGGCGCGCCTCAAGCGGTGGGGCCACAAACGGTCGAGCCAATTTCCATTGGAACTGCTGAGGGAGCAAGCAACCGATGAGTATGAGTAGTGGACGTAAATACGGGCTTGCATTGGCCCTTCTTGCAGCAATCGCCGCGTCGCCAATTGCCGTGCAGGCACAGGCAGTCGATTACTACGATTACAAGCCCGATCAGATCTACCAAGTTCGGACTGGTCTAGGAATCACGACGCAGATCGAGCTGAGCCCAAACGAGAAGATACTGGATTACAGTACGGGTTTCAGTAGCGGTTGGGAGCTGACCCGTCGGGGCAACGTCTTTTATCTCAAGCCGAAGAACGTCGACGTGGACACCAACCTGATGGTGCGTACTGAGATGAATTCTTACATCTTCGAGCTGAAGGTCGTCGCGACCGACTGGCGCCAGCTGGAGCAGGCCCGTCGCGACGGTGTACAGTATAAGATTGCGTTCACTTATCCCGGTGACACGCAGTTTGCTGTTGCTCAAAAAGCGGTCGAGGAAGAAGTCAAGCCGTTGCTGAGTAGTGAATTGGCAAAGGATCGTCAGTACTATTTTGACTATTCGTATTCCACCCGAAACAAGAAAAAGGCGTGGTTGATCCCGGTCAGTGCCTACGACGACGGCCGTTTTACCTATTTGAAGTTAAATCCGTCTCCTGAATTCCAGACCGGTAGTTTCCCGGCCGTATTTGGGCGCGAGCAAGAGCATGGCGAAGATTTTGTGGTGAATACCACTGTTGAAGGGAATACGTTGGTCGTGCATGGGACGTACCCTTATCTGGTTATCCGTCACGGTGATAACGTGGTCGGGCTGCGAAGGAATGCGAAGAAATGAGTCCAAATACTTCTAACAACGATCAAAGTCGTGAGCAGGCTGATGCAGCGCGTGATACCCACGAAGAAGCACTGGGCTCGAACCCGTACTACAGTCGTGCTCAGGGCGATGCCCCCAATCTGGACGCTGCCGCGCCAACGCTGCGAAGCGCGGAAGATCAACGGCTGAACAGGAAGGCGTTAGTCTTCCTCGCAGGTATCGTTGCGCTGCTGATCCTGATGGGGTTTCTGGTATTACGGAAGTCGCGTGACGAGGAAGAAGCACCGAAAAAGGAGACGCAGGTCGCGCGCACCGCTACCCCGACAATTCCGAACCTTCAGCGCGATCCCGAGCCGGTGCAGGCGAGTGAGCCGGATGCGATCGACGTGTTGCCTGCGCTTCCTAACTCGGCGCCGCCTCCGCAAGTCAATTATCAGCCGATGTCGGATGCCCCGCGTAACGATCGCGGGCCAAGCTTGCTTGAGCGGCGCATGGCCTCGACAGGACTCGGCTCGGGCAGCCAGGGCGGCGACGCTGGCGCTGATGCGCCACCGCAGCCATCGGATGAGATGTATCGGCAGCTCATGTCGCGTGCGTCCGGTGGCGAGTCGTCGCCTCAGGATAGTGAGCCCAAGCGTGGCCCCGATGTGGATGATGTATCCAGCGCCAGCTTCATCAATCACCCGGATGCACTGCTGGTGCGAGGCACCTATCTGCGGTGTGTGCTCGAGACGCGCATCATTACCGACGTGCCTGGCTTTACGTCCTGCTTGCTAACCGAGCCCGTGTATTCCATCAATGGACGTAGTCTGCTGCTACCGAAGGGATCTAAGATCTACGGGGCCTATGGTGGTGGTCCGACTGGTAAGCGCGTCTCGGTCATCTGGGATCGCATTACTACCCCGAACGGTATCGACGTTGCAATGTCTAGCCCTGGCGTAGACCAGCTGGGTGGCGCAGGGCATCCGGGCCAATACAGTGCACATTGGGGGAGTCGCATCACCTCGGCGCTGATGATCAGTATGCTGGCCGACATCTTCAAATACGCGGCAGCTGAGAGCGGCCCTGAGACGACGACCATCACAGGCAATGGGCTGGCAATTCAGCAGCCTTACGAAAGTTCCACTGCGCGCACGATGGAGCGCCTGGCCGGTGAAGCGCTCAATGAGAATATGCGCCGCCCGCCAACGGTCACCATTAACCAGGGTGTCGTGGTCAATGTGTATGTGGCCAAAGATGTCGATTTCACCGCTGTGCTTGCACGGCGCCGATAACGGATAGCTGCGATGGACGCCGAGTCCAAAATTGCCGACGTATCAAGTGAGTTCCTGCGCTATCAGTACGAAGTGTTGGGTATTCACGAATACATGACGTCCAAAGACGTGACGGAAATCTGTATTAATCGTCCCGGCGAGCTCTATCTGGAAACGGCATCGGGCTGGCAGCGTGTCGAGGTACCAACCCTGACCTTTGAACGCGCCCGGCAGTTTTGTACCGCGGTGGTCAACGAAAGCAACACGGGGCAGCGAATCACCGACGCTGACCCGGTGGTTTCGTTGACGTTCCCGACCGGCCAGCGTGCTCAGTTCGTTATCCCCCCGGCATGCGACGCTGGAAAGGTATCGATCACTATCCGTCTTCCCTCCAAGCACACGAAGACGCTGGCGCAATACCAAGAAGACGGCTTTTTCGATCAGATTCTCGAAACCGGTCATAGCCTCACCGACCAAGATCGCGAACTACTAGAGTTGCGGCATACCCGCAACTATGCCGAGTTCTTCAGGCGCGCCGTACTTTATAAGAAAAATATCGTCGTGTCGGGCGCAACCGGCAGTGGTAAAACGACGTTCATGAAGTCGCTCGTCCACCACATTCCGGAGAATGAGCGGCTTGTGACGATCGAGGACGCGCGGGAATTATTTCTCACGCAGCAAAATACGGTTCACTTGCTCTATTCGAAAGGTGGGCAAAGCGCGAGCAACGTATCTGCAAAAAGCTGTATGGAAGCGTGCCTGCGCATGAAGCCGGACCGGATCATTTTAGCGGAGCTACGAGGGGACGAGGCGTTCTACTTCATCCGTAATTGCGCATCGGGCCATCCCGGATCGATTACAAGCTGCCATGCCGGTAGTCCTGAGCAAACCTGGGACCAGCTGGCGCTGATGGTGAAGGCGTCCGCCGAAGGATCCGGACTTGAATTCGCAATTATCAAGCGTCTGTTGATGATGACGATTGACGTCGTCGTACACATCAAGGCACATGCAGGTCGGCGCTACATCACAGGTATCGACTTCAACCCTGAGCGTGCGTTCGCGTGAAGCGGTGCCCGTCAAGAACTTCGAGAGCTGATGAGGTGAGTCATGCTTCCTGGAATTGAGATGGCTGCGTGTTCCGAAATGGCAGTTCCCATGTCGGTGATGCAACACGTAGTGAACGTCGAGTCGTCCAGTAACCCCTACGCCATCGGCGTGGTCGGGGGTAGGCTCGTGCGGCAACCCAAAACCATGGGAGAAGCGCTAGCTACAGTTAGAATGCTCGAAGAGAAAGGCTACAACTTTTCGGTCGGCTTGGCTCAAGTGAATCGCTACAACCTGACCAAATACGGCCTAAGCTCGTACGAAAAGGCGTTTCACCAGTGTTCCAATTTGCAGGCCGGGTCCAAGATCCTGGCTGAATGTTATTCGCGCTCCGGCAATGACTGGGGTAAATCGTTCAGCTGCTACTACTCGGGAAATTTCGTCACCGGGTATCGACATGGTTACGTGCAAAAGATCTATGCGTCTATTCAGGGGCAGAAAGGAGCTGAGGCGGTCGCTCCGATTGCCGTCGTGAATACAAGGCAGGCGTCAAAGCCCGCGCGGGTCACGGCACCTCCAAATATGCAAATAGAGCGTAGAATTGTCGACCAAGGCACAGTCGAAAGGGTGCAGGGAATGGCACAGAGAGCGCAGTTCACACCCCAGCGGAATGGTGACCCCGCATTGGTGATTGCTCCTTCGAGCGTGTCGGAGTACGCCCGAGGCGCGTTGATGAGGACGGCCGATGCGGCGATTTCCAGTGTTGTTTCGAATGCGCTCACGAAGCGGAGTGGGCCCGGGCCGAGCGAGCCAGTCGGCGAGCCGACTTCGCACGCGCAGCAAGAAGCACCTGCGTCGGGACTCGGCAACTCCTCAGCTCCTGTCGTGGTGCGTCCATGGGGCGAAAAAGTCAATGGCGCACGTCCCATGAACCAGCAGAAGTCATCCACGGCGCCGACTGCGCCGAGTGTAGATACCGCATTCGTTTTCTGACGATTGCAAACCCAACGGCTGGCAGTGCCGGCTAGTAGTTGTTGCCAGACCATCATCAAGGAGATTAACAGTGAAGATGAACAATCAAGACATTGCAAATGCACGTCGTACGCTCAAGACAATTGCTTACGCCGTGGCGTCGGTCGCTGTGTTTGCTTCGGGCGCAGCGTTGGCTGGCCCAGGCGGAACCTCATACGGCGGCACGGATCAGAAGGTCTGCGGTTTCTTTGAAGACATCAACGGCTTGCTCAGCATGGCGTCGATCGCCGTGGTGACCATTGCTGTCATCTTCTCGGGATACCAGATTGCATTCGCGCACAAGCGGATTGGTGACGTCGCGCCGATCCTGATCGGTGGAGTCCTCATCGGTGCTGCCGGACAGATCTCGACCATGTTGATCGGCGAGGAAGGTGAGAAGTGCACCGCAATGGTGATGCACCTCAGCCAGTACATGAATGCATAAGAACGTCGTCTTCAGGGGCTGCACGCGTCCAGCGATGTTTCTGGGCGTCCCATATTTGCCGTTCTTCCTGATCGTGGGAGGCACGTTTCTGCTGTCTCTCTACACCAGGATGTGGGTGATGGCTGCCATTCCTCTTGAGATTTTCATCCTGCGGCAGATGGCGCGCCGTGACGAGATGATCTTTCGGATGCTTGGACTGAAGCTGCAATTTCAGTTCAAGGTCAGGAATGTTGGAGATCATTCTGGTAACTGGGTGTTTTCGCCGAATAACTATCGTCGGACCCCTGCGCCGAAAGATTGACGCCTGCACATCGGACCGGCAGCGTGCTGCCGGTCCGCTCTATGGAAGGCCCCTAGTTACGCGTTTTCAACGGAATAGAGCATGTTCAGTCCAGATGCGCCCATTGGTGACTTTGTTACGCTGTCATCTCATGTTGCACCCGCGGTCATCAAGACCACGGGCGGCGATTTCCTGATCACGTGGCATCTAGAGGGCTTGCCCTTCGTAGGGCGTGAAGACTGGGATCTGGAGCATAAGCACAACACGTTCAATCGCCTGCTGCAGACCTTGCGTGCCCCTGATTTTGTCAACGTGGCATTTTGGGTGCATGACGTCCGCCGCAAGCGTCGTCTCAAGAGCAAAAGCACGTTCCGGCAGCGCTTCAATCAGGATCTCTCTGACGAATATTTCGACATGCTGTCGGCGCAGCGGATCATGCAGAACGAGTTGTATCTGACGATGATTTACCGCCCTGTCGTCGCGGGAAAGCGCTTCGTCGAAAAATCGACCAATATCGAAAAGCTTCAGGCTGAGCAGAATCAGGCGATTGCCAAGTTGATGGAGATGGCTGGTAACGTCGAAGCTGTCATTCGTGACTACTCGCCTTATCGTCTGGGAATGTACGAGGCGAAGAACGGTGTTGTCTTTTCTGAAGCGCTTGAGTTCTTTGGCTATCTGATCAACCGCATTGATGAGCCGGTTCCTGTCCTGTCGGCGCCGATCAAGGATTATCTGCCTGTCAGCCGGCATACGTTTTCGCCCAAGACGGGCGATTTCCTGGTAACAACGCCAAATGGCGGTAATCATTTTGGCGCCATTCTCAATATCAAGGAATATGCAGAGGCAACGTTCCCTGGAATCTTGAATGGGCTGAAGTATCTCGATTTTGAATACGTCATCACCCATTCATTTAGCCCCATGGGCCGTCAAGATGCGCTAAAGGTCCTTGATCGCACGAAGGGCATGATGATTTCGTCGGGTGACAAAGCCGTTAGTCAAATTGTCGAGCTCGATCAGGCCATGGATCAGTTGTCGTCAGGCAACTTTGTGCTGGGCGAATACCACTTCCTGATTGCCATTTACGCTGACAGCCAAGAACGCTTGTCGCAGAATATTGCGGCGACGCGCGCCGAACTCTCGAATGCAAGCTTTGTTTCCGCGAAGGAAGATATCGCAATCGCATCGTCGTTCTACTCTCAATTGCCCGGCAACTGGCGCTACAGGACGCGTTTGGCCAATATTAGTTCACTGAATTTTCTGGGTTTGTCGCCGTTGCACAATTTTGCGACTGGTAAACAGCACAACAACCCATGGGGAGACTGCGTTACAACGCTGCAGACCACCAATGGGCAGCCGTACTATTTCAATTTCCACGCCACACACCCGTCAGAAAATTCGCTTGGCGAAAAGGCGATCGCAAATACGATGGTGATCGGTAAATCCGGCACCGGTAAAACAGCGCTGATCAACTTCCTGCTGAGCCAGGTACAAAAGTACGAGCCTTCGCCCACCATTTTCTTCTTCGATAAAGACCGTGGTGCCGAAATTTTTGTGCGTGCTTGCGGTGGGAATTATCTTGCCCTGGAAAATGGCCAGCCTACCGGGTTCAATCCCTTCCAGTGCGAGCGCTCAGAAGAGAATGTTCAGTTTTTGGCAGAGTTAATCAAGGTGCTGGCTGGCAAGCGGGAGTATACCTCGCGCGAAGAGGAAGATATCTATCGAGCTGTCGAAAACATGCTCGATACGCCAATGCATTTGCGCAGCATGAGTAACTTCCAAAAGAGCCTTCCCAATATGGGCGACGACGGGCTGTATGCCCGTATGCGGCGCTGGACAATGGGTAACTCGCTAGGCTGGGTATTCGATAATCCGGTAGATACTGTCGACCTCAGTCGAGCCAATATCATCGGGTTTGATTATACCGATGTCATTGATAATCCTGAAGTTCGCGTGCCGGTTATCAATTATCTCCTGCACAAGCTCGAGTCGCTGATCGACGGCCGCCCCCTGATCTATGTGATGGACGAGTTCTGGAAGATTCTCGATGGAGAGGGTGGTCTGAAAGAGTTTGCCAAAAACAAGCAAAAGACCATTCGTAAACAAAACGGACTGGGAATCTTTGCTACCCAAAGTCCGGAGGACGCGCTGAAGAGCGACATTGCCGCAGCGTTGATCGAACAGACGGCGACCTTGATTCTGCTGCCTAATCCAAATGCGAGTAAGGAGGACTACATCGAAGGGTTGAAGCTTACCGATGCAGAATTCCAAGTGGTAACCGCACTGGACGAGCGGTCTCGGTGTTTCCTTGTGAAGCAGGGGCACGCATCTAGTGTCTGTCAGCTCAACCTGCGCGGCATGGATGATGCGTTGTCGGTGATTTCCGCTTCGACCGATAACATCGAGGTGATGCACCGAGTGATTCAGGATGCTGCGCTCAGGCGTGGCGTTCATGTCAGTGAGTTGTCGCCCGAAGAATGGCTAGAGAATTTCTACGAAAGGCGCAAGGGGTCGCGTAGCAAGAAGCAGCAGGTCGCCGCTGCTTGAGTGCAAGGACGTTGCATATTTCGATTGATCGAATAAGAGAAGCTGGAGAAGAAGATGAATGTTAAAAAGGATCGCGCCGATAAATCGTCTAGGGTTGGGTCCAAGTTACGGACGCTGGTCTTGGTGCTTGGCTGCGCGGCTTGCCTGAATGGTCAGGCTGTGACATTCATCGATCCAGCAAACCTGGTGGAAAATTTCACACAGCGGGTCCAATCTGCTTGGCAGTTTGCGAAAGATAATTCGCAATACGCGAAAGAGGCGCAGTATTTCATCGACCAGGCAAGACGGTGGAAACAACAATATGACGCCGCAATGGCCTTCATCGATCTGGCGAGCTACCGATCAATGCTACCGGACGGTGTAGAGTTGGCGAAAGTAGACGAGGAATACATGGTCAAGGAGCGCTGCGGTGGAGAGGCTCCCAGTGTGTTCAGTGTCTCGGGTCTGAAGGAAATTATTTCCAGTAAGGTCAAGGAGGCGTTGAACAGTGAAGGAATCGACGAGCAACAAAAAAAGACCTGCGCTTACATTCAGATGCTTAAAAATAAGCGTTACAACGATTCGATTGATTTTATTGAAGTGACGATGCCCGCTTTTCAGCGGGAACTTGATCGTATCGTGTTTCGTGCAGCAGGGAATAATACGCCGGGCGCGGTGGATGCGCGTATGTTCGAATTGAGAACCCTGTCAAACGCGATGGATATTCAAATGTCGACATGGACCGCCCGTAATCAGGCATACGAGACATATATCGTTCTGATGGAGGACAAGCAAAAGTCACTTGCCAAACAGGCGCTTAAGGGTAAGGAAGTGCTGCTGGGCACGGTGGTCAAGAATCTCGCTCTGCGCGCAGCGCTGAAAAACGAAAAGACAAACTAGTTGTCACTCGGCAATTTCGTCGGAGCTTGCGCTTCGGCACCGTTAGAACCAAGGAATGCGTCTCATGGTTATGGACATCGTTAGCACAGTTTCCAATTGGCTTCCTAGCATGCGCGTAGCCGATGGTGGGTCTATTGGAGATTTCTTCTTTTTCCAAGCCATTATCGAGTATCTCCGGATCGAGATTTACAATTTCGGTCTGGAGACCATGCGCCGGATGATGGGATGGGTGGCAGGAATTGCACTGACGCTCATGACACTCTGGATCCTGTTCCAAGGCTATCTGATTATCTCCGGAAAGAGCCGGGACTCGATGATGGCACTCGTCACCGGCATGGCGCGTGGCGCGCTGGTGGTGATGGTGGCATCGTCAATGGGCATGTTTGGTCAGGACCTTCATCAGTTTCTGGCGGTTGACGTTCCTCAGGAAATCACCGGGCTTATCACCGGAAAAGAAGATGAAACCGCAGAGCATCAAATCGATGAGAGCTTAGCCTGGATGCAGGTCGCGCTGACCACGATAGACTCGCTGCAAGTCGTCGATGATGAAGGCCTGCAACGAGAGAAAGCGACCGCCATGTGGTTCACCGGCATCGGTACGGGTGGACCGGCGTTGACGGCCGCTGCCATGTTGCTGCTGTATCAGGTGGCCATTGCGATGTTCGTCGGGTTTGGGCCGTTGTTTATTCTGTGCCTGTTATTTGACCAGACCAAGCAGCTGTTCCAGAAGTGGCTGCTTTATGGTATCGGTACGATGTTCTCGATGGGCGTGCTGGCCGCGATGGTGTCGATCTGCATGAAGATGGTCGCCAAGGTCGCTGGATCGCTCTGGGCGGTCAAGGGGCTTGGCATGGTGCTGGACATGGATTTTACGAACGGCATCACAAGCCAGGCCATGCAAACCGGCGGGATGGGCGTATTGTTGACGCTCCTGATCTTGACGACACCTCCGATGGCCGCGTTCTTCTTCCAAGGTACCTTGGGTAGCTTCATGGC